>JBCBZL010000363.1:0-4539 GCA_039815385.1 Cyanobacteria bacterium P01_A01_bin.114 | reverse complement strand
CGCACCATCTCGGGGTCGAGGGCTGAGGTGGGCTCGTCAAACAGCATCACTTTGGGCTGCATAGCCAGGGAACGTGCGATCGCAACCCGCTGCTGCTGCCCACCAGAGAGCTGACCGGGAAACTTTTGAGCCTGTTCTAAAATGCCGACACGCTCCAGGAGCTGCATGGCGACCTCTTCTGCCTCGCGCTTTTTCTTATGACGCACCCAGATCGGAGCCAGGGTCACGTTCTGCAGCACCGTCAGGTGAGGAAACAGATTAAACTGCTGAAACACCATGCCCACCTCGCGGCGGATGGCTTCAATATTTTTGAGGTCGTGGGCGATGGTAATGCCGTCAATTTCAATGCGGCCTTTTTGGTAAGGCTCTAGCGCATTAAAGGTGCGAATAAACGTAGACTTGCCCGAGCCAGACGGCCCCATCACGACGACCACTTCACCCTTATAGACGTTCATGCTGACGCCCTGTAAGACATGAAAGCCGTTGTCGTACCACTTTTCTACATCGCTGGCAACAATAACGGCCTCCGCAGCAGTTGAGCCATTCATGGGTTTGTCAGTTTGCATCTGAGTCATAGTGTTAAATTCAGGCCTGTTAGCGGCAAGCTCCTCTAGCGATATTGTGCACTTTTGTCAGGGTAGATTGGGGTTAACTACATGGGACTTAATGGGGAGGGAAGGGGGAAAGGCGAAGGGCGAAGGGGAAAGGGCGAAGGGGGAAAGGCGAAGGGGGAAAGGGTTGGAAATTTTAAGTTCTCAGTTTTGAATTTTGAGTTAGGTATTCAACTTAAAACTCAAAACTTGCTCACAAAACTTACTCACTAGCGGTGATCGGTGTTGAGCTGCTCTTCTATGCGACGGCTGCCTAGGGACATGGCATAGCAGAATACCCAGTAGAGAACGGCGACAAACAGGTAAACCTCTGCGTAGCGGCCTAAGTAGTTGGGGTTTGCCAAAATACTTTGGCTGATGCCCATCAGCTCGACCAGGCCCACAATGCCTAGCAGCGTGGTGTCTTGGAAGAGGCTGATAAACTGACCCACAATTGCTGGAATTGCGGTCTTTAGGGCCTGGGGTAAGACGATTAGACCCAGGGTGAGCGGCTTGTTGAGGCCCATTGAGGCAGCGGCTTCGTATTGGCCTTTGGGTACGGCCTGCAAACCGGCTCGGACGTTTTCGGCCAGGTAGGCTGAGCTAAAGATGGTCAGGCCAATAATGGCGCGCACAATCCGATCGGGTCGAACGCCCTCAGGCAAAAACATCGGAATCATCACCTGGCCCATGAACAAAATTGAGATCAGCGGCACCCCGCGAATTAGCTCGATGTAGGCAATTGAAAGGCCTTTGACCACTGGCAGGTCGCTGCGTCGCCCCAGGGCCATAATCACCCCGATGGGAAAACAGAGGGCAATGCCGCTGATGGCTAGCAGCAGCGTCAGGGTCAGCCCGCCCCAGTCGCTGGTAGACACCGAGCGCAGCCCTACGTCAAAGCCAACTGCGTCTGAAACCAGCTGAATCACCGTGTAGGTAATCGCAAAACCCGCCACAAATAAAGTAATCTTTTCGAGCAGCTCTAGCAGGGACAGGCTGGCCAGCAACCACCCCACCGCTGCCCCAATCAGCGCTGCCCCCACAGAAACCAAAACAAGAAACAAAGGCAGCAACCGCAAGTTGACCCCAAAGTGCAGCCACAGCACAATGCCAGCGCCTAAAGCCGCAAACCAGGCGGTTACAATCAGCCTGCCAAGCAGCGGCGATGAGCGCCAGATCTGCTCAGAGAAACTCAGACGGCTAGACAGCTGCCAGCCCACCAGGGCAGATACGACCAAAGCGATTACCCCGAACAGCATGCTCTGTCGCAGGTCGCCGCCGCCGAGCAGCCATAAAACAACGAAATAAGAGACAAACCAGCCTGCTGAGATTGCCTTGCCAGTGCTGGGATATCGACGCCCCAGCTGCTGCCCCGCCCAAGCCATCAGACAAGTTAGCGCCAGCAGGCCGATTATGATAGGGCTGCTGCCGCGCGTCAGCGGCACAATAATTGCGGCGGCACAAATGACCCCCAGCCCAATCAGCACGTTGCGCCCAAACAGGGTAGGGAGATTTCTGCCGAGAATGCCCCAGCTGAGCCCAGCCATCGACAGAACGACCCCCAACATCACCCAAACTCGCCATCGTCGAGCAGCGGGGTATAGCCCCGATAAAAACAGCGGCAGGTTGTTGGGGATAACTGCCCACTGAGCCAAATTAACCACCCAATTTACCAGCCCCCAGCCGATCAGCACAAAGGCGGCTAACAAGATGGTCGTCAGCAGCGAATTGTACCAGGTGTTGAACAAACGCTTTTTAACCCAGGCGGCGGGGCCAACCTGCTTTACGGGTGGCTGACTGGTGTTTTCTACAAAGGGATGAGAACTTGCAGTGGTCATGGCTTACCGCTCCCTAAGTTGAACGGCGCTGTTGAGCTGATTCATATTGATTGAGATGAGCAAATTGATAATTAGGTAGGTAGCCATCATGATCATAAACACCTCGACCGGCTTCCCCGTTTGGTTGAAAGTTGTTGTGGCGACCGAATACAAATCGGGATAACCCACCGCCAGGGCCAAACTAGAGTTTTTGGCCAGGTTCATAAACTCGCTGTTGAGGGGAGGAATAATCACTCGCAACGCCTGCGGAAAGACCACCATGCGCATCGCCAGCCCTGAGCTTAGCCCGAGTGAACGAGCGGCTTCCCACTGCCCCTTAGACACCGATTGAATGCCAGCGCGGACAATCTCAGCGATAAATGCACCTGTGTAAAATGTTAGGCCAGAGACAATTGCCGCATACTCAAGAGAGAGTCGAAGGCCGCCTGTAAGCCCTCCGTTTTCAAGGATTTCAGGGGTATTCCACCCAAATGCAAACAGAATGATCGCGATGTCTGCGAGGATGAGGGCTGCGATCGCAATTAGCTGCGTCTGCCCAGACTGCCCCTGTTCAACAATGACGCGGGTGCGCCAGCGAAATAACATCACCAGCGGCACGATAGAAGCCGCCAGCACCAGCAGAACAATGCCCTGAGGACTCGACAACAGTGCCAAGACAGCCCCTTTGAAATATAGGCGCTTGCCCGTACCTGAGTTAAACAGCAGCAGATACTCAAACACCACGATTAGCGGGACTGTGATTAAACTCACCCCGTAGTTGAGAATCGAGCCGATATTAGAGCGATTAAACCCGCTGCGAATCACCTTAATTGAGCGTAGTAGCAAGCCCACCAGCAACAGCGCCAGGGTTAACAAAAGAAGCCCTGTCCACAGCTCCCCGGTAAAAGCGGGACCCGGGATAAAAATGCCCTTTTTGTTCATCACCACCCAGCTGAGACGATCGCCGGGAAAAACAATCTGACTGTCAGGATTGGGCAGGCTAAAAAATACGGCCAGATACCAGAAAAACAGCTGCAGCAGCAGCGGTATATTGCGCACCAGGCCCACATAAGCGCGGCTAATCTTATAGAGCAGCCAGTTATCTGAAAAGCTTGCGACCCCGGCGGTAATGCCAACCAGCGTGGCTAAAACAATGCCGACGGTCATCACCCGCAGGGAGTTGATAATGCCAGATTGAATGGCTTTGGTGTAGGTATCTTGAGAACGATAGTCGAGCAGTCCCTCCCCAATCCCGAACCCGGCAGGGTTTTTGAGAAAATCAAACCCAAACTGCGTGCCTCGCTGAGACATATTGGCGTTGAGATTGCCCGATAAGTAGCTAAAGGCAAAAGCAACCCCAACTACCACGATGACTTGAAAGGCAATTTTCCAAAACCGCTCGTCTCGGAGAATCGCTTTGATGCCTGAAACCTGGCTTCTACCTGTACTGGCCATTAACTTTACTGTATACCGTATGGCTTATTGAAGGACATCATAAACCCCTCTGGGCAGGACTTATAGACTTTGTTACAACGGTCGTTGAACTTATTAGCAAACTTAATAGAAATTACGCTAGCGCACAGTGTGATTAGCTACAGCAGTTGGAGTTCGTACCTAATACGCCCGCCAAAACATGCCCGCCAAAAATATCCGTCAAAAATATCCGTCAAAACGAAAGAAGCCCAGCGGGGCTGGGCTCCTATCTGACCAGCCCCGTAAGGGCTAGATCGCAGGGTAGTGAGATATGGAGACTAAATATCTGGCTAACCCCAATCAATCATCCACTAACGGAAGGGCGGCGCGTACATCAGACCGCCTTCAGTCCAGAGGGCGTTTTGTCCTCGCTCTAGCCCAAACTGTGAGCCTGCCCCCAGGTTACGATCGAAGATTTCGCCGTAGTTACCGACAGCCTTAACCGCGCGCAGGGCAAAGTCATTAGGTAAGCCCATATCTGAACCGAGGGTGCCTTCTGCCCCAACAAAGCGGAGAACGTTGGGGTCTTCGCTGCTGGTGGCTTCCTCAATGTTGTCAGCCGTCAGGCCAAATTCTTCAGCCTGAATGAGCGCGTAGGTCACCCACTTGACCGTATCAAACCAGGCCGAGTCATTGTTGATCGTCACCGGCCCTAAAGG
>JBCBZL010000099.1:0-14835 GCA_039815385.1 Cyanobacteria bacterium P01_A01_bin.114 | reverse complement strand
GAAGTCTGTTCTAGCTGTTGATAAAACAGGGTCATAAAACCTAGCGTCGCCTCATCGCTCACCGACCACAGGCTGGCCAGAGCAGACTGCGCCCCTGCGTTAACTGCAAACCCAGCAAAGCCAAATTCGGCCTCTTTGTCCCCCAGAGCTGTGGTGCAGGCACTCAGTACAATCAATGCCACATTTGAAGCCGCTAGATCGAGATTCCTAATCTGACTAAGCTGTAGCTGCTGATCCCACAGCTGTAAGTAAGAATTCTCACGGGCACCGGGTTCAAACATTGCGTGGGTCGCAATGTGAAGCACGTCAAAGGGGATAGCCTGTAGCTGAGTTTGCAAATTTTTTAAGGTTGCTGCTTCGTTTAAAAAATGGACGCCCCCATCCTGGGTAATGTTTTCTAGCTCAGCGGGGACAGCAAACAGATCTACCTGATCTTGAAAGTCTGAAATGCCCATGCCTAGCACAGAGATATCTTCTAGCTGCTGATCGGGAAGCTGCCGCAGATCGGTCAGACCAAAGGTAGGCATGAGACCGATGCTGTAGGATTCAACCAAAAAGTTTTCGCCGTCGTGTAGGGCGGCTAACGGTAGCGATCGCAACCCCGGATCCAAAATAAACGAAAGACTCTGAATATTTTCTGCTTGGAGAACCTTTGACAGGGGCGCAATCAGCCACTCATAAAGCTGCTGGGCAGGCGGCAAATACTGGGCCGGACGCAGCACAGGGTTGGTCACACTCTGCAAAAAAGTTTGACTCACCTGCTCAACCTTGTCGCGGGTCGCCCCCTCTACACGGTACCGAATAGGCAACCCTTTAGCCGTTATCACCATGAGCTCAAGCTGCTCATTTTCAAAATAAGCATAGACGAGCGCTGGGTTGATCCCTGAGTCTGACTTTATCTCGGAGAGCACCTGAGTAACGTCCTTCAGGGAAGTTTCTGGCACGGGTGTCGATAGCTGCAAATACTCAGAAAACGCCTCAGACATGGAAGATTCCAGCGCTCGCCAAAAGGCCTCGTTTTCGGCCTGACTCCCACCCTGAAGAAAGACCTCATCCGCAGCTGAGTCATCATCGCTGTGAGTGCTTACAACCGGCACACGAATACGAGTTAAGTTTTGCGTTTCTGAGGCTAAGGAAACCAACTGCGTCTCATTGGCAGCTTGAGCTAGCGGAGTCTCTTGTGCAGAACCTGATTGACTAGATATTGAGGTTTCTGGCGAGTTAAGGAGGTTGTTGGATGAGTGACTCTCAGAGCTGCTATTACCATTGCTGCTATTGCCATTGCTGCTATTGCCATTGCTGCTATTGCCATTATTGATATCATCTCCACTGTCGCCGCTGCCCGCTTCTGGAGCTTGTCCAAGGATTACTGCCCCATTTGTGATGCGTATCGAGTCATTCTCAACGTCCCCCGATAAAGCTGTTAAAACAGTCAGACTGGTCTCCCCTGCTATAACAGTGCCTTGAGTGCCATTGATAGAGCTGTCTCCGACGGTGAAAAGTCCATCCCCATCTTGAGAATACTCAATATCAATCATGCCGCTGCTGCCCCCCACCGCAGACAAACTTGCTGACGTATTCTCTAAATTGCTCGCAGTCTGGGTCACTCGAAAATTTTGCTGGGTACTCACGTCAATTACTCCAGCAGCTTGATGGCTATCGGTGTGAATAAAGTCGACTTGAATGTCGCCCAGACTGCTCAGAAAAACATCGCCACCGGCTCCGGCATTATCGTTACCTAACGCTTCAGCCGTCGCTAAGATAAACCCTGTCGTAATACTACCGGCAGGCGCATCTATAGAGATATCACCCGCTTCTTCGGCATTATTTCGTCGAGATAAAGAGGTTGAATATAGATAACCCGTGCTGATCGAGCCATCGGTTGACCTGATAGTGATATCGCCACCGTTACCCGCATTGTTATTACCGGCAAAGGACACTGTTTCAATGCGACCAGTATCGATATCGCCGCCTGCATTTAACGTAACTGTTCCGCCTTCCCCTGCATTGTTTGACGAAGCTCTTGAAGAGGCAAAAAGATTTTGTGTCTGCAGCTCGCCATTAGTAGCAGAGAGGGTAATGTTACCGCCATCTTCACTGTTATTACCCAGAGCACTAATACTTGTGTCAATTGTTCCCGTTGTGATGCTTGCTCCAGAAATACTTACACTACGGCCAGATGCACGCAGCACGTCATTTTGATCTGCCATTACAAATTGGCCTACACCATTGCTGTCTGCATCGGCTAAGAATGTAAGGGTGCCAGTTCCTGATCGAAACGTGAGTTCATCGTCGGCCAAATCTTGGACAGTGATATCGTTAGTAGCTTGCAAGATCACATTGGCATCTCCCGCCAACCCTTCGAGCGTGGTTTCATAGATAACAAAGGGGCTGCCTGGTTCATTCGACAAAACAGTCGGCAAAATCGCTTGATTTGTGTCAGCCCCTGCCCCTGAGCGAATCTCAATATCAAGCGGGTCAAACAGCAGCGTCCCAAATTCTCCTCGTACAGCACTCAGGTCAACTCGCCCATCAAAAACAAGGCTCTCTTTTCCTGAGATTTCTACCTGCCCCCCGTCTCCCCCTTGGGCACCGCCTCGGGCACTAATCTGGCCAAGAAATTGGGTTAACACATCGGCCCAAACTACCACTTGACCAGCATTCCCTGTCCATTGGGCGTCAGCACTCACCTGAGACCCCCGATCAACCCATGTAAACGCGGCTGTTGGGGTCAGGCCAACGCCTTGATAGTCTCCCCCGATTAGCGCTGTCCCCCCACTGGTGAGGCCCGATGCGTCAACCGTGGCCTCTACCAGCCCGACCGTTTGCCCAAGTACCTGAACCTGGCCGCCCACTTGACCTGAGGTCGCCAAACGGCCAGACACCTGGACAGCACCGGGAGGTAGCTCAGCCCCTGACAGCTGGATTTGCCCCCCTGGCCCCACACTAATCGCTGAAGCGTGGTCAAAAGACGCCCCGGTCAGCCAGCTAGGAAGTGAGGTTGGCATAAGCGAGCGCTCAGAAATGGGCCCAGCAAGTGATAACAGGCTACCCGGCTGGCTCATTTGTAATTGGCCAGCCGAAGCCGCCACGGTAATGTTACCGCCAGGGGCGACAAGCTGCCCGGTATTTAAGACCCGGTGCCCCAGCAGGGATAAAGATTGCCCCTGACCTACGAAAAGATTGCCCTGATTGACGAGAATCGCCTCTGAGCTGCCAGACGCCTGTTGGGTAAAGTCAAAGCGGACAGGGGCACCGGTTAAAAGCGAATAGTCGGCATCACCTAAAGAGGGTAGCCATCCTGACTCAAAGCCAGTGCGATCGGCGGTCGTCGCTGTAAAAGCAGCCGGTACGTTGAGAGCTGCATTTGGGCCAAACAAAATACCCGCTGAGTTAATTAAGTAAAGATTAGCTTGGCTACCCGTGATTTGAATCAGGCCATCAATGCTAGAAGCCTCACCCCCGACAATGCGACCTAAAATATTTTGAATATCTGCCCCCGACCTAAAGTCAACAAGCTGACCCGCGTCTAAATCAAACTGCTCAAAGCTGTGAAACAAATTGCTGCCTGCACGGGTCCCCCCCTCAATATCAAAGTGGTTGCCGTGAGGGGTGACTCGCGTGCCAGTCCCGTCTGGAGCTGAGGTCACTTGGGCCTGGCTAATATCAATGCCCACCAGACTCCAAATCGCCCACGCGAACACGCTTAATCGAACAGCTCCCTGGGCTTGACTCACAAAATTCATAGACACAATACACAATACTCATACGAAATCCTGCCTAGCTATACTCAACACCAAAGGGCGTAAAATTTTACGCCCCTGACAGGCTCCAATTGTGAATCGGGGAAACTAGATCGGATCTGGCATCAGTCAGCATTCTCACGAGCATTTGACTGGGTAAGAAGGTATGGATTATTGCGATAACAGGTCAGTACTCAACAGGTCAGTGCTCAATCGGGGGAGGCACTCAAGTCTGACGGGGCAAAGACTTCAAAGACAGGGGCTGTTGCAGCCTGAGCCAAGTCGATAGATTCTAGCAATGTCTGCCACTGGGTCTCAGCCGTGCTGCCAGACGGCGACGGCCCGTTGGGGTCGGTTCTTGACCACGACACTTGCTGCGCCAGCTGGGTCAGCCCCTCATGCCAGAGCCCGGCTTCTAGATAAACCTCAGACTGGTGACGAGGAGGGGTCTGGGGCAAGCGAGATGTCACTGACGAGGGTAGCTCAATCCGGCGAACCCATCCATCCACCCAAAGATTTTCTGAAGGATTTTGAGCGTTACAAACAATTGACAGAGACCAGCGGTAATTTTGATCAACCCTGAGGGCGGGAGCCCCCTCTAGCTCCCCCAGATCGATGCCAATGACGCCAGCCTTGCCGCTAGCAGACAGCATTGTTTGATAAAGTTGGGCTCCGTTTTCATCAAAGAGACCAAACTCTAAACTCTTTGAGGCGTCAACCGTTGGTAGCGAAAACCAAAACGTAGGAGACGCCTCACTGGTTAAACCAAGATTTTCATCAGGAACTAGCGCCATCAGCGGCTGCTGGTCAGTCACGCAGGCATCAGAAGGCACCCGGGAGCCACCACTGATGCGACGCCCCGGTAGCCCCTGACGCAGGGTATCCTCAGATTTTGTCATCGCCAAACTGGGTGCAGGCGACCCCATCCCAAGGATCACCGCAGCCAAAATGGATAATTTATAGAGCTTTGATAAGTGCATAGAAAGACGGTGCATGAGGAACCTTGAAAACATGTCTGGCTGCCTTGAGTAACCCACGCACCCCTAGGACAGGGAATTAGCAAACCAGATAAGTAGAAAACAGAATAGAGGATATGTGATACGAACAGAGGCAACACAGGCTTATCAATCCCCTATACTCTTGTAAATCACTTGCAAGGCAGGCAAAAACCGTAATCATACCGAGTCAGCTACGCAAAACAGCGCTATTTCTGGTTTAGATACAGTGAAGCAGGGGCAAGCAGATACATCTGCTCGCTCAGTAAGTCTACTGATTTGACTCAGCTTTATCTGAATCGACGGACTCAAGGCAGCTCAGTAAATATGCAGAGGATTGGCTATTTGAGGGATCGCCCGAATGTAAACTTCCTGGTTAAGAAAGGCGAAGGGCGAAAGGCGAAGGGCGAAAGGACCAGAGATTTTATTTTTTTGCAGTGTCCTCAAACCCTGGACCATTCACAATAGGTAGCGGCTTGCCCTTTGTACTCATGACGCTCGTCGAGCAGATTCCAAACGGTTACCTGCTTGATTAAAAATCGGCGTCCGGTTTTAGAAATCCGAACGCCGCTGTAGTTTTCGGCAAAGCCTTGTTGAGAGACCGCTTTGAGAAGCTGCGATCGCGATTCCCGATTCATGGGCTCGGCAGAATAGCGTGACGGCAGAGACGTAAACTCTGCCCATGACATCTCAAATAATTCGAGGGCAGCCCGATTGCCGTAGGTAAAAATCGGATCGGCAGACGCATCGTGGGAAACCACGATAAAGGGCGCTTCAAAAATGGCCTTAGCGCCCTCCAGAGCGGATAGTGCCGAAGAAATCAAGTCTCGCCCTAGCAAATGACGGTAGCTGTCTCTCAATAAAGTGACATGCTCAGCCAGAAAATCGTTGTCAGGGGCAGGCTTAGGCAAATGGGTCATGAGGGGATGTCGTCCATCATGATGCAATCCCCCGACGCCAGTTAAAGAACTTACGAAGTATATTTTGCAAAAAGTCATTTTTGGCATACTTCTGCTTCGTAAGCTGCAGGGCTGCCTTGCTGTTGATTTCAGACAGGGTCGGGTAAACGTGGATCATCCCGGTCAGGGCACCGACTTTGAGGTTTTGGCTCATCGCCAGCACCACTTCGTGGATCAGCTCACCCGCGTGGGGACCCACAATATGCGCCCCTAAGAT
Source organism: Cyanobacteria bacterium P01_A01_bin.114 (assembly GCA_039815385.1). Lineage (GTDB taxonomy): Bacteria > Cyanobacteriota > Cyanobacteriia > Phormidesmidales > Phormidesmidaceae > SIO4C1. The sequence continues at coordinate 8,921 of JBCBZL010000099.1, read as the reverse complement.
TTCACCATTGCTGCGGGTAATAAATTTGGCAAAGCCATAGCCTGCCGCCTCTGCCAGCGCTCGGTCTAGCTCTTTAAACTCATGTTTCAGAATAGCAATATCGTCGCCGTAGCGATCGCGAGCCTGCTGCTCGGTCAGCCCCACCCGACCCAGCTCAGGCTCCGTAAACGTCGCCCAGGGAATCACCCGATAGTCCGCCTTTTTGAGCGGAAAAATCAGCGCATTTTGCATGGCGACAGCACCTTCATAGCCGGCAACGTGGGTAAACTGGTAACCCCCAATCACATCCCCCGCCGCATAGATGCGAGAGTTGCTGGTTTGCAGTTTTTCATTAACTTTGATGCCGCTCTTACCAACCTCGACCCCGGCGGCTTCTAAATTGAGTGAGCCTACGTTGGCGGTACGTCCCGCCGACACTAAAATTTCGTCAACGATCACCACCTCGTTACCGACATAGACATGCTTTTTGCCATCGATGACCCGCACTTTTTGAGCGCGGCTGTTATTGAGAACGCGGATGCCTTCGGCCTGAAGCTGCTTTTCAACGACGATAGCCGCTTCGGGATCTTCTTTTGGCATGATATGGTCACGGCTGGAAATGATCGTTACCTCAGACCCCAGTCGCGAAAAGGATTGACCTAATTCACAGCCGATTGGCCCCGCGCCAATCACAGCCAGGGAACCAGGACGGTTTTTAAGACCGCTAAAGACGTCGATATTGTTGAGATAGCCTGCTTCTTTGAGCCCGTCAACCGGCGGCATATCTGGATGGGAGCCGGTCGCGATCAAAAAGGCCCGCGCCTTGAGCTGACGCCCGTTAACTTCAAAGGTCGTGCGGTCGGTAAACTGACCTGTCCCGTAAATGACTTCTACCCCCAAAGACTCAAACCGTTCGGTTGAGTCGTGGATGGCAATCGTACCCACCACATCTTCAACATGGCCCATCGCCTTGGCAAAGTCGATGGTGGGCTCAGAGGTGTGGACGCCAAAGCGGGAAGCTGTTTTGACGTTGTAGGCAATTTGGGCTGAATGAATCATCGACTTACTGGGGACACAGCCATAAAACAGGCAGTCGCCCCCCAGCCCGCGCTTGCTTTTTTCGACTAGGGCGACCCGCGCATTGATTTGGGCACCTGCACTGGCTGCCACTAGCCCCGCAGAACCGCCTCCGATTACCACTAAGTCGTAGTCAACAGCCATGATTCATTACCTCAACGATGGTTTCGTTATTTGAGACTAGGGGCTATAGCTGAGTCTTTCCTGAGAGAACCTCTAGAAATTTAAGAATTTAACCTGTAAGAAGCCGGGTTTCTTTGAGCGTGTTTTCAGATTTGCTGAGCTTATCGTCAGAAACCTGGCTTCTTACAGTTAGCCCACAGATACAATATCAGAGTTATTCGTCGAGCATTTTTGAGCGGTTGATTTCAAATGATTGCCACGCCTGACCCACCTAGAATGACCGCCGCCGACTATCTTGATTGGGAACCCCAGCAAGAAATCCGCTATGAGTTTGTCAATGGCCGGGTTATCGCCATGACGGGGGGTACCATTCCTCACAACGATCTGGCTTTGAACTTATACAGCTTTTTGAGACCCAAGATTAAGAAACAGGGCTGTCGCCTAAATGTGGCTGATGTAAAAGTCCAGATTGCGGATGACTATCGTTATCCTGACGTTGTGGTTAGCTGTGATAAACGAGATTCGAAGGCGGTCGAGCTATATCGATATCCCAGTCTTATTGTTGAAGTACTTTCGCCAGGGACAGCTGCTGTTGATCGGGGTGAAAAGTTTAATCAATATCGCTCGTTAGAGACCTTGCAGGAGTATGTACTGATTGATTCTGAAAAAATGGGCGTTGAGATTTACCGACGCGGTGAGGGACGAATGTGGCTCTACTATCCGTATGTCCTTGGTGACACAGTTCGGTTTGATAGTTTGGGTATTGAGTGCCCGATAGAGACTATCTATGAGGATGTGCAGCTAGGGATTACAGACCGTTAGTGTTTTGGGTTGGAGCTATTCGAAAACGAGCTCCATGCGATCGCACCGAAACCGACTCACCCCGTATTCAACCACAGCGCCAAACTGGTTGACATTCACCGACTCGGTCAACAAAATCGGCGACTGCAGAGAGACCTGTAAGTAATTGGCATCTCGCGGCTGCACGACCCGCGCTGAGATCCGCGTACTGCGCCGAATATGATCAAAGTCATAGCACTCACGCATCATTTGAGAGATCGACTGATAGGTCTTGCAGTGGGTGGCAATATCGGGCATCAGCTGACTGGGAAAGTAGCTGCTGGCCACGCTGAGGGGATAGCCCTCAACATTACTCAAGCGCTCAAATAGCACCACCTGATCTCCGGTCGATACCTTTAAACGTTTAGCAACAGAGCTATCGGCAGGCAGCTCAGAAATTCGCAGGGTGACTTTTGTCGGCGTCAGCCCCTGGGCTTTGAGCATCTCGTTAAAACGAACGCGTTTGCCAATCTTGAACGAAATCGGGGCAGCGGTGACAAACATGCCCCGACCCCGATCGGCCCGCACCAAGCCTTCTTGCCTGAGAATGTCAATTGCCCGTCGCAGGGTGTGGCGATTGACATCAAACCGCTGACTCAGCTCTGCCTCAGTCGGCAGCTGGTCACCCACCTGATAGATGGCTGCTTCGATGTTTTGGCGAAGCTCATCAGCAATTTGCTGGTAGCGGGGTGGGGCACTCACCATATTTGATGACGACTTAATGTACAAAATTTATTTTATATAGCTAGTGCAGCGTCAGGCTTAGCAATTAGGGTTAGGCGAGGTGAGATAGTGAGATAGTGAGATGGTATTCACCTGCTCACTAGCGCAGCGCACTCACCCATTCACCAAACTCTAAAATTAAACTCTGACACTGCACTAGAGTCACTCCGCGTAGGCAATGCACATTAGAGAAGCCCATAGAGAAGATAGTGTCGCCATCGGTGCGCTGCTGGCATCGCTTGACTATCCTGGCACTGAGCAGTTCATCCAGGCAAAGATCGATCAGCAGCGGGTAAACCCTGATGCAAAGCTGCTTGTGGCCGTTGAAGAGACTCGTGTGATCGGATTTATCTCACTGCACTTCATTCCACAAATCGCGCTCGCCGGAGACTTTTGTCGGATTAGCTACTTCTGTGTGGCAGATGCCTACCGAGGTAAAGGTGTTGGGGCCGCGTTAGAGGAGAAAGGAACTGCGCTCGCTGAAGCGCGAGGCTGCGATCGCATCGAAGTTCACTGCCATTCTAGACGCAGGGCCCGCCCACAGATTTTACAACCGCCAGGGGTATTCCGAATCACCCAAGTATCTGATCAAGTCGCTGAAATAAAGTTAGTGAACAGACAATCGCAATTCTTGGCAGAATCGTGATCTACAACACTTGCGAAATCTAGCTGAGTGCTCCATAATTTGTCTAGACATCTACATTAATCATGAGTGAGCCCGCAATATGAACCAGCATCACTCGCCAGCGTCAGACCGACCTGATTTCTCTTCTCAGACAGCTCGTCAGCGGTGGATGGCCGTGTTTGCCAAAGCACGCCTCCCCTCCATGCAGGGCAGATTAGCTCAGTGCGACTCGCTTCCCCATTACCACTATTTGAGACCGCCAGAAATCGGCTTAACGATGGTTCGAGGGCGAGCGGGTGGGACAGGGCAGTTGTTCAACTTAGGTGAGATGACGATGACACGCTGCGTCGTTCAGCTAGACGAAACGGTTGAAGGTCAGGTGATCAGCGGCTTTGGCTATGTAGCAGGGCGTTCTCAGCAGCATGCGGAGCTGGCCGCCTGGGGAGATGCGCTGCTGCAGCATCCGGCCTGGCAGCTCACGATTTACGAGCGGGTGGTGACCCCGTTAGCAGTCGAAGCCCGGCAGCGACAGGCCCAAAGCGCTCGTCAGACCGAGGCGACGCAGGTTAATTTCTTCACACTGTTGCGGGGGGAGGTCTCTTAGCGATGGCTGTAGTTGCCCAAACACCTGGTTTTGTAGATAGCGTTCACGATGCACAGCGGACTTTTCGGGCTGTTCTAGAAGCCCTGTCTCAGCCGGGCTGTGTGAAAACAGTGGATGTGGCCTTGCAGCCCCCTGAGGGGCTGTCGGTTGCAAGTGCTGCGGTATGTTTGACATTGTTAGACCTAGAGATCCAAGTCTGGTTGCAGGATGGATTCCCCCGAAGTAGCCGCGATTGGTTGTTGTTTCACACTGGCTGTCGGCTGACGGAGGCCCCAGAAGAGGCTGATTTTGCCCTGATTTGGGACAAGGATGCCACCCCTGATTTGTCAGTGTTTAATCGGGGGACACCAGAATATCCTGAAGCCTCGACCACAGTGCTTATGCAGTTGGGCAGCCTCACTCAGGGTTCGAAAGTTGTTTTACAGGGGCCAGGCATTTTAGAAGAGATCACCGTTTCGCCCCAGGTGTCGTCAGTTTTTTGGCAGCAGTGGCAAAGCAATCAGGCCCGCTATCCCTTGGGGGTAGACGTGCTGTGTTTGTCTGACCAACAGATTTTAGGGCTACCTCGCAGTAGTCGCGTCGTTTAGGAGATGTCGAGGAATGTGCTATGGCCTATGTTGCCGTTAAGGGGGGCGAAGCCGCCATCCGCAATGCTGAAGCGCTGCTCCAGTCGCAGCGGCGCGGAGACGCATCGGTGCCGGAGCTATCGTTAGCGCAAATCAAACAGCAGATGCAGCTAGCGGTCAATCGTGTCATGGCTGAGGGGAGTTTGTACGATCCAGATCTGGCCGCCCTGGCCATCAAGCAGTCGTGGGGAGATTTAGTAGAGGCGGCTTTCTTATTGCGGGCCTACCGAACAACGCTGCCGAGACTGTACTACAGCCAGCCCCTAGACACTAGCCAGATGCACCTGCAGCGGCGAATTTCTGCTGTCTTTAAAGATATCCCCGGCGGTCAAAAGCTGGGCCCTACGTTCGACTATGTACATCGGCTGCTAGATTTTAAGCTGGCAGCTGAGGACAACACTTTTGTGGCTCCCGAGAAAGATATTCCAGTAGAGAATGGTGTTTCGCTGGAGAACCGAGGCAAGGTATCAACCGTTTCTGAGAATCCATCTGCGGTGCCTCGCATCACGGATTTGCTGAGGAAAGAGGGACTACTGCAATCCGAGATTGAAACGGAGAAGGCGACTCCCTTTGACATTACCCGCCAGTCACTTACGACGCCCACCGAGCGGGATGCACGCCTGCAAAATCTGGCTCGGGCCGATGAAGGCTTCTTGTTGGCGATGGCCTATTCGACGCAGCGGGGCTACGGCACCAACCATCCCTTTGCCGGAGAGATTCGCGTGGGAGAGGTGGCGGTGGTGATTTGCCCGGAGGAACTGGGGTTTGAGGTTGCGATCGCAACCATCACCCTGACCGAAGTGCAAATGGTAAACCAGTTTAAGGGCAACAAAGAAACCCCCGCCCAGTTTACCCGAGGCTATGGGCTGACCTTTGGCTATAACGAGCGCAAAGCCATGTCGATGGCCATTATGGATCGAGCGATGCGGGCCAAAGAACTCGGAGAATCGATTGACGGCCCCGCTCAGGACGAAGAATTTGTCCTGTTCCATTCTGACAATATCGAAGCCCAGGGTTTTGTTCAGCACCTCAAACTTCCGCACTATATTGACTTTCAAGCTGAGCTAGATGTTGTTCGCAAAATGCGCAGCGAGCAGGCTTCTCCAGATAGTCTCCCAGATAATTTAGAGCCAGATAATTTAGAGCCAGATAATTTAGAGCCAAATGCCCCAGCATCACCAGAAACCCTATCTTCCCCAGCAGCGGTATGATTACAGGACTCAACCACATCACCCTGGCGGTGACAGCTAAAGCTCATCCCTTCGACGATATGGAATTTTTTGTCTGATTTTTGGGCTTGAGTCTTACTCGAATGGAGATACTCAAATTGAGACAGGGAAAAGCATCATGGAAACTGTAGATTTACTGCCTGATGGCACGCATAGCACTGGCGAACCCGGCTTTAATTTTGCCTACCTGGATGAACAAACCAAGCGTTCGATCCGGCGAGCCTTGCTAAAGGCGGTCGCAATCCCAGGGCACCAGATTCCCTTTAGCTCTCGCGAAATGCCAATGTCCTACGGCTGGGGCACCGGAGGCATTCAGGTCACAGCGTCAGTGATTGGTCAGCAGGACGTGCTGAAAGTGATTGACCAGGGTGCCGATGACACCACCAACGCGGTCAACATTCGCCGGTTCTTCAAGAAGGTCTGCGGTGTTAAAACCACCGAAAATACCCCTGAGGCGACCCTGATTCAAACTCGTCATCGCATTCCAGAAACCCCTCTGTCAGCAGGGCAGGTGATGGTTTATCAGGTGCCGATGCCTGAGCCGCTGTTTTTTATTGAGCCGTCGCGTACCGAAGCCAACAAAATGCACGCCCTCGAAGAGTACGGTCCGATGTACGTCAAACTCTATGAAGACATTACCCACTATGGCCATATCTCACTCGCCTACGACTACCCGGTGATGGTAAACGATCGCCATCTGATGAAACCCAGCCCTATCCCCCGGTTTGACAACCCTAAGCTGGACATGAGCCCAGCCTTGCAACTGTTTGGCGCAGGACGAGAGAAAAGAATTTATGCAGTGCCGCCCTACACTAAAGTCAAAAGTCTCGATTTTGAAGACTATCCCTTTGAAATCGAACAGTGGGAGCAGGCATGTGAGTTTTGCGGCGCAACAGACAGCTATCTGGATGAGGTGCTGACTGATGACCAGGGAGGGCGGATGTGGATTTGTTCGGATACGGATTATTGTGGACGGCGACGGCAGGGTAATGGGTAATGGGTAATGGGTTTCGCAGATTACAAGTCACAAATTATAAGTTCCTATGCATCCTCTCCTGACTGTTAAAGAACTCAGTAAAACCTACGGGCAGATTGCGGCGTGCGATCGCATCTCCTTCAATCTCTACCCAGGTCAGGTGCTCGGCATCATTGGCGAATCGGGTTCGGGTAAGAGCACCCTGCTGCAGGGGATTGCGGGTCATATACCGTTAGACGAGGGGCAGTTAGTCTATTGCGATCGCGAGGGCGATGCCCTGAACCTGCGCACTCTTGCAGAGCCTCGGCGGCGTAAGCTGATGCGCACCGAGTGGGGGTTTGTGCAGCAAAATCCTCGAGACGGGCTGCGGATGAGGGTGACGGCGGGGGCTAACATTGGCGAGCGCTTGCTGGATGTGGGGGCGCGACACTACGGCAATATTCGTGACGAGGCGATTCACTGGCTAAACCAGGTCGAGATTTCGTCTCAGCGGATGGACGATCTCCCCACAACTTTTTCGGGCGGCATGCAGCAGCGGCTGCAGCTGGCCCGCATTCTGGTCACCCGCCCCCGCCTGGTGCTGATGGATGAACCGACGGGGGGGCTGGATGTGTCGGTGCAGGCACGGCTGTTGGATTTGATGCGATCGCTGGTGCGCACTCTGGATCTGAGCGTCATTTTGGTGACCCACGATATTGGTGTGGTCAGATTGTTGGCCCAGCGGCTGATGGTAATGCAGCACGGTCAAGTGGTCGAATCGGGCCTAACAGATCAGGTGTTAGACGATCCGCATCATCCTTATACCCAGCAGTTAGTGAGTGCCACCTTAACGCCTTAAACTCAAATCTTGCATCCAGTTGGCGATGTCCAGAAATCCGCACCGAGTTGAAAACTCAGCGCTCACTGAACGAAGTTCACTAAAGGAACTAAGAGTGGCAGAACTAGGGTCACATAAGCTTTTCAACGACTTCAACCCCTTTAGTGGGTTTGATTCAGTGAGCCCTGTCACTTTCAGTGCAGGGTGGAGTTTAGCTAGTTGCCGATTATTTGCAAGATCGGAGTTAAAAGATTTTTCAAACCAGAGAGGTCGTATGAGTCAAGCAATATGGTCTGCCGTTGATAGTTATTTTTCTGAACGTCTAATCCCGACAGATTCGGGATTAGAAAACGTTCTACGGACTAGCGATGCCGCAGGTCTGCCTCAGCATAATGTTGCCCCTAATCAAGGCAAGCTCTTACAGCTGCTTGCCCAGATGCGAGGTGCCAAAACGATTCTTGAGATCGGGACGCTAGGCGGGTATAGCACAGTTTGGTTAGCGCGGGCTTTGCCCGCAGATGGGCGACTTGTGACACTGGAAGTGGATTCAAACTGTGCTGCGATCGCCACAGAGAATATTGCCCGAGCTGGTTTATCTCATTTAGTGGAGGTCCGAGTTGGTCGGGCGATTGAAACGCTGCCTTTGGTAGTCAAAGAAGGGGCTGGCCCTTTTGATTTTATCTTTATCGACGCTGATAAACCCAGCAATCCAAAGTATCTTGAGTGGTCTCTGAAGCTATCCCATCCGGGTACGGTGATCGTTGGCGATAACGTCGTTCGTGATGGCGCAGTCATTGAGGCTGAGAGTGTGGATCCTAAAGTGAGAGGTGTACGTCAGTTTTTTGATCTGATGGCAGACGAACCTCGTCTGTCTGCAACCGCGATTCAAACCGTCGGCTGCAAGGGCTATGACGGGTTCTCGCTGGCGATTGTGAATGCTTAGAAAATCCTGGTCAATTGCCCTTGATACCGCAGGGCGGGCACGAGGCACCGCCCCTACCCATCAACAAATAAAATCATCATGACCAATCCCCTTCATCTACAGGCGTTGTACGCAACGCCTCCGCATCCTGTAGGTGCGTTGCAGGCAACGCACCTACCTCCTAATACCCTTTTGCACGCGGACAATCTCGTCAAAGGCTTTACCCTGCACAACCAGGGCGGCATTCACTTATCAGTACTTGGAGGGGTTTCGCTCACCGTCAAGGCTGGGGAATGCGTGGCCCTCTCAGGCGCTTCTGGCTCAGGGAAATCGACCTTTATGCGATCGCTCTACGGCAACTACCGTATCGACAGCGGTTC
>JBCBZL010000173.1:0-10249 GCA_039815385.1 Cyanobacteria bacterium P01_A01_bin.114 | reverse complement strand
TTGGGACAGCGTCATGACCGCCGGGTTAGGCGGTGACCAAACTTCGATTTATGTCGTCATGAGCCGCACCTTTCAACCCGCCCAGCTACAGCCCTGGCGAGATCTCACCCCCCAGGTTCGCCAGCTTACCCCCGGTCAACCCTTAAAACTGGAGCGTCAGCTATGAAGCGGGCCATTTCAATTATCGTCAGTCTGGTCATCCTGATCATTCTCTACACCAAAATCGACTTCCCGGCCCTGCTGGAGGTGTTTCGCACCTGTAACCCGTTTTGGATGGGGGTGAGTTTGGGTATGGTGGTGCCGATCACCTTCTTTACCGGCTGGCGACTCAAGCAGCTGATGCCGCCAGGGGCCAAGCTTAGCCTCTGGGAAGCCAACAAACTGATCTTGGCCGCCAGCGTGCTGAATATGGTGCTGCCCTCTAAGATGGGCGACATTGCCAAATCCTACTTTATGGGCGAGCGGGGCCACCTGAGCAAAACCCTGTCGCTGTCGATCGTGGTGTTTGAGAAAGCCTGCGATATGCTCTCACTGCTGCTGTGGTGCGCCTTTGGCCTGCTGCTGTATCCCCAAAAGGACGGCTTTTTCTGGACCATGACCGCAGGCATCTTGGGGGGGCTCACCCTGGGCCTGCTGATGCTGGGCTCCAAACAGTTCGCCCAGTTTTTCTTTCTCGCCGCCCGACGCATCGCCCCTAAGAAAATTGGCGAAAAGCTCAAAAAGCTGCAAACCTCCTGGGGTGAGATGCACGACTACTTTTGGGGCAACCCGGCCCAGCTGACTCGCGTGGCGGGCATGTCGATATTTGTCTGGTTTTTGCACCTGCTGCAAATCTGGCTATTCATTTTGGCGCTCAACGCCTGGGCTCCGCCGTTGATTAGTTTTGCCCTCTCGCCCCTGGCGATTTTGGCTGGCCTGCTGCCGCTCACCTTTGCCGGGGTGGGCACCCGCGATGCTGCCTTGGTAGCTCTCTATGCCCCTTACTTTAGCTCAGCCACCGGGGCCGCATTAGGCCTCCTCTGTACCTCTCGCTATTTCTTACCCGCCATCGGCGGTCTGCCCTTTTTGAATCAATACATGAGCACCGTCAAGCGAATGAAAAAAGGCGGCTAGACTAGAATATGGTCTTCGCGAGGTGAGCCGATGGTCGCTGCTCCTATTTATACCCACCCCCACAGCTTAGAAAACTGGTTAGAAAACCCACCCAGCGGCACAGAATGGGTAAATGGTGAACTTGTCGAAAAAACGGGCATGACCTTAAAGCACAGCAAACTTCAGCGACGCCTGAGTACAGTCTGGAGCAATTACAAAGATGATCAGGGACTTGGCGGTGAAGTCTATACAGATGTCCCCTGTCGAACTCAAAAGCAAGGACGTTCGCCTGATGTGGCCTACCTGACGCCTGATTTGCTGACCCAGTACGGCGACGCTCAGGTTCTACCGCAGAGTTTTCCGCTGAGTGCGGAGGTGGTGTCTCCCACCGATCTGGCTGAAGAGGTTATTCTCAAGGCCAAAGAATACCTGGCCTCTGGTGGCTTAGAAGTTTGGCTGATTTATCCAGAGAGTCAGTGGGTCATCATCGTCACCGCAGCGGGGCAGCGGATTTGCAGTTCCGGTGAGACGGTGGCAACCACTTGCGCGTTGCCAGGGTTCAAAATTGCGGTCAATGAGCTGCTTGTGTGAGAGCGTTCATCCCGAATTGAGTTTGCCGTTGGGCTTAAGGGAGGGTCTCAAACTCGAGATCGACGGTTTTACCAGCGCCATGACAGTGGGTAAACGCATTTAAATCTACGCTATTGCCGGCCTGATGACCGTCGGGTAAATAGGCTCCCCAGCAATTTGTATATTGAAACCGCGCCTTGCAAAGATCGGCCCAGCGGAGATTAGCCCCCTTGAGACTGACCTTCTTGAAAAATGCTCGGTGCAGATTTGCATGGGAAAACCTGGCGTGGGAGAGATCTGAGTCTTGAAAAAGAGCAGCCTCGAGCCCGGCATGGTGAAACTGCCCCCAGCGCAGCATGACTCGATGAAAAGCAGCCTGTGACAGTACTGCATTGGTAAACTGAGCGTCTTCTAGCTGACACTGTGCAAAGCAGACTTTATTGAGGGTTGCAAAGCTGAAATCTGCCCCGGAGAGATTGGCTCCTAGAAAATTGACCCCGTCTAGCAATAGGCCCTGGAAGTTTGCACCGCTCAGATTAGTGCCTTTAAAGCTAAAGCCACAGAGATCAATCCCCAGGTTTACCCAGTCAGTACCCGCCAGGTCAAAACCGCAGAACTTTTTTTGCTGAATGCTTTTGGCAAACTGGGCTTTTCGATAAGCATTGGATGCAATCATTCGCGTTACCTCTTTGTTGCGTCAGCGTTAACCGTCAGCTATCACTCCTCGCCTAACATCCTGATAGGTAGCTTTGACTATCTTGCTTAAGACACTTTTGCTTAAGACACTTTTGCTTAAGACACTTTTGCTTAAGACACCCTTGCTTAAGAAACTCTTGATTAAGCTCTTAATTAGGCCCCTGAGAGAGGTTCTCTCATTCTCCTAAAGTGCTCTGCATACCGCGATCGCACAAAAATAGGCATCTTTAGCAGGTATTTGCATAAATATGGCGGGTGAGATCGCTATCTATACGCAAACTTTATAAATCAGGAGGTTAAAATAAATACTAAGGCATTATCGACATTTTTCAAGTCGATTTTGATACAGAAGGCATTTTCAGGGGCAATAAGATGCCTTTTAAGCGGATGATTCACTGATGTTTAAGTTTTTAGACGGATTATCCCCGTCGTATCTGGGTACACCGACAGGCGTGTAGGCTTAGATAAAACTGATCCCAGGGACATGTTTGATATCAAAAATGCCTTAACTAATGCCCAGGATGTATCTATTGCATATAGATTTTTGAAAGTTTGTAACGTACTGCGTGCAACGCTCTAGGAGCTTCCTGTGTTACCAGATGACTATTTAAGGCTCAAGGCAAGCCTGGTTGGGCTAACCCCAGAGCAAATTGCCGTTTTTTTATTGAAATTTGGCCAGAAAAAGAGCAACGCTGATGTGGCCAAACGCCTGAACATTTCGGTCAATGCCTGTGTTCAGTGTTTAGGAGAAATTTACAAGAAGTTTCAAATCAACGGGCGGGGAAGAGGTAAGGAAAAACGGCTACGCTCTGAGCTAATTAAGGAGTTTGAAGCCGATTTTGGTGCGATCGCACCCGGCTCAGCCCTCACGCATCCGCTGGCCAATATCCCCACCCAACCCCTCTCAGCCCTGCGGACGCAGGATGCGGTTGCAGCCGCCCCCCTGCCGACCTTCGCGCAGCAAGTCACCACCCCCGACGCGACCTTTTTACAAGAGTGGCTAACCTCGATGCGACACTCCGTTGAGCAGCTGCATAAAGATGAAGGTCGGGAGGCCGCCGAATTGACCCTGGCTAGCCTGCTTAAAACGCTGCCGGTTGCGGTAACGGCCCTGGCAGCTGACACACAACACACTAAGGCTGAGGTACTTGCCGCTATTTTAGAAAGCCTGGACAAGCTCGTCATCAGCCTGCAGCCACGGGTCGAAAAAAATCAAATCTACGGCCTCAAGTTTTTAGAAAAAGAATCTAACCCCCTAGCCAGGAGCGTTTTTGCGTTTGTTTCTCGGCTGCTAAATCAGCTAGGGCTTGCTCAGGATGAATTCGAACCCTGGCAAATTATCCAAGCAGCTATTGATAAAGCCAATGCCATTTATAAAGACGAAAAAGGAGAAGATCGTCAGCAGCTACCGGGGATGAAGGTCTACGCCCACCGCATCCGTCGCCTTTGTTTTGAACTCATTCGCACCTACGCCCGCGAAGCCAATAAGCGACCCGCACATATTGTCTTGGATACCCCTCTGACCTCGGCTGAGAAACTGCACCACAACTTGCAAGCTGTCGATCTCGCTATCCTAGATTTATACCTGGCCTCTAAAAGCCACCACGAAGCCAACTTCAACTTCTTTGACATTATTCGCATGCGCTGGCTGTTGAGCATTCCCTGGGGGACCTTCTCAGAATTTTTGAGTGACGACAGTAAGTATCAGGGCGTCACCCTCATTGACCAGTGGGACTACGAAAGAAAAGCCCTCTCTGCATTGCGCAAAGCCTATCACCAGTATGATTTCACCAGCCTCAGCGAGATGCAGCAGCAGTTTGCAGAAAAGGTCAACCACCGTCGCCATACCTACTATGACAAGCTATTTTACGCCCCTCGCCATGACATTACGGGGTTTTATAAGATTGTCGCGGTGCCTCGAGAAAATAGTCACAACCAGTCAGCGATGGACGTTTCTAAAGATGTCTGGACCTATTGCCAGCTGTGCGCCAAGCCCTACCTGACAGAGCCCGATCTAGACGCCTTAGAGGCACTTTTAAACAAAGCGAAGGTGATTTCGAGCTTAGATTTTTGGATGAGGGAAGTTGATCACTTTGTCGCCCATGAGCTAGAAGAAAAACCCGACTCTCTGATTGATATCGAGGTGACTCAAAAGGCGCAGCTTAAGAAACATGCTATTCGATAGGGTTTGGGTAGTGGGTAGTGGGGGTAGTGGGTAATGGGTAACGCTAACCCACCAATCACCAATCACTAATCACCAATCACTAATCACCCAAAACCTAACACCTAACACCGACTCCTCTAGAGCAAACGCCTCACCTTAGTTGATACCCTTAGTTTATGCCGATCAAAAATCCCCCTGCCCCCCTCGAAAGGTTTCCGTACCTGTGTAAGGTGCTCTATTTTCCGACCCCTGACCAGGCTCAGAGAGATCCCTACGCACCCCGAGAAAAAAGCAGCTGGTTTATGCGTTGCTTTACCCTGCCTAGAACGGGCGATGTGCTGCCCCACAGCAAGTATTTGTTTGAAGTCACCGCCGTGATTTTAGACGACTGCCACAGTGCCAGCGATCTCTCAACCCTGGAAAGACAGATTAAAAAAGTCGCTGAAAAAAACCAGAGTAGCCAGCCTCAGGCCATTCTATGGGTAGAATTTTGGGGGTTGCGAACGGCGTAGACGACGGCTGCCAAACAGGTAGGCGTATACATAGGTAAATTCGCCACCGAGAAAGAAGATTTGGCTGGTGAGATAGATCCACAGCAGCAGCACCATCACGCTGCCCACAATGCCGTAGGACTGAAACCGGTTGCCTAAGGAAATCACACTGTTACTGATCAGCTGCTGCAAGAGCACCAATAGGCTAGCCGTCAACAGGGCACCGAGGCGTACATCCTGCCAGGTCACTCGGGTTGAGGGCAAAATCTTAAATAGCGTCATCACCACCAAGATCAAAATGAGCCACGAAGTGCCCAATTGCAAAATTGGCAAGAGTGCAACGCGATCAATCGCCAGCAAGGCATCTACATTGCCCACACTGCTGAAGTTTTCTAAAATTTCGAGCAGGATGTCAATGGCAATTTTAGAGAGCAGCGAAGCTAAAATTAAGCTGGCTGAGCTGATTACCAGCACCGAGGCCAGCAGCCGATACCAAAGAAATCGTAGGACAACGGTGAGCCAGTCTTGATTTTGCTGGTTGGCCGGATGGACGTGCCAAATTTTGTCAAAGGCCCGTCGCAGAGCATTGAAAAAAGTGCTAGCGGTAAACAGTAAGATGGCAAAACCCACGATGCTAGCCCCGGTGCGTCCCTGGTAGAGTCTTAGCAAAGTCGCGTCTACTAGCTCATAAGCATCAACTGGTAGTGCATCACGAGCAAACTGCAAAATTTGGTCGTAGGCTTGGGTTGTCGGGCCTAGAAAGAAACCTAAGACGCTGAGAATGACTAAAATAATTGGAAACAGCGAAAACAGCGCATAGTAAGCCAGGGCGGCCCCCATTTCCAGACAATCATCGCGCTGCCACTTCATGACCGTGCGGGTCAGCAGCTGAACCAACTTATAGTGGTTGAACAAGACGGGCATGGTCCAATAACGACAATTGCGATCGCGCAAGCACTCACGTGTCAAAGCAATGACATGTCAAAGCACTGACTCGTCAGTTTGCACCCTCACTGCCTTAAGCTCAAAAACCACCCTTTCATTGTAAATTTGCCCCATTATCTAAGATAGGGCAACTGAACGCTCACTTGAGTCCCCATTTCTGCACTTGAGGTGATCATAAACTGGCCCCCGTGCGCTTCGATAATGCGCTTAGTAATTGCTAGCCCTAAACCATTACCCGATGATTTGGTTGTAAAAAATGGCTGGGTCAAGCGTGGCAAAATTTCCGCTGGAATCGGAGCACCGCCGTTGTGAATACACACGGTTAGATAGCCAGGCATCTTGCCCAGCCCCACTGAGCAGCTAATTTGCTCGCCCTCGTTAATGGCTTCGCAGGCGTTCGTGATCAAATTAATCAGCACCTGCTTAAGTTTATTGCTATCGGCCTTTAAGGCCAATGCGCTGCCAGTGGGAGTCCATTTAATGTGACGGGTTGCGATCGCAGGCTGCTGTCGCAACCCCTCAATCACATCAGTGATAAATTCATTGATTTCAATATCGACCCTATCCAAATTTTGCTCAGGCTTAGCATAGAGCAAAATATCGTTGAGCAGCTCCTGTAGCCGCTCAGCCTCAGCAAGCGCCATTGTCAGACGCGCCGTACAGCGTTCAGAGAGGGCTTCACCTTGCATAGCCGTGATCGCCATCCAGACCGTCGTTAGGGGGTTTCGCACCTCATGTACAATCATCGAAGCCAGCTCGCCAATCTCAGCCAGCCGCTCTCGATCCGCCTCGGCCTGTTTGCGATCGCTGATATCGCGGGCCAGCGCCAGATAAACCGTTTTGCCGTTGAGATCAATCTCAGTGAGGCTTACCTCCACCGGAAAGGTACTGCCATCTTGACGGCGATGGCACCCCTCCACTGTGATTGGATGCCCAGGCGTTACCGAGCTCAAAAGCGCTCGGATTGCCGTATCGTCTTTGGCCATCTGAATATCAGCGACTTCCATCGCCAAAAGCGCATCGCGACTGTAGCCCAGATCAAGACAAGCCTGCCGATTCACATCTAAAATCCGCAGGTTAGGGCAAATCACGTAAAAGGCATCGGTGGCCTGCTCTACTAAGGAACGAAACCGATTTTCGCTTAACCGCAGAGCCGCTTCGACTTCTTTGCGCTCAGCGATTTCAGCGGCCAGGCACTGATTAAGCTGCTGCTGCTGCTGAAACAGCTGATAGTTGTCAATCGCAATGGCGGCCCGCTCGGCAAACAGCTCGGCCAGTTTGACATCATCTGGGCTGAACGTTTTCGGCATCTGATGAAATGAGCAGATCGTGCCAATCACTTTGCCGATAGGCAGCTTAAGCGGCACGCCAATATAGGCCCGATAGCCGTCTACCCCTTTGCCTTGGCTCTGATCAAGCGAGGTATCTGATACCGTCAGCGGTTGGCCCTGGGTGACCACCGTCCCGGTTAGGGTGCCGTGGAGCGAATAGGTTTGATCCATGGCGTCACCGATATCCAGGTTGCTCGCCAAAATTTGATCTGTGTCGGCTTCACACAGGGTTACCACTGACCAGTCGACGGCCAATAGCGCACTCACCCCACGCACGACGGAATTTAGATAGCCGGGTAGCTCACCGGTACGATAGCTCAGTCCGGATAGGATTTCGAGAGCCTGCTGTTCTCGGCTCACGCATTTAGAAGCGGCTAGACTCATTGGGTAGAGACGTATTTGGGAATGGTTATATCGTAGCTTGGGGGGACGGGGGGTGGAGGGGTGAGTGGGAATGGGGAATGGGTAGAGGGTGATGGGTAATGGGTAGTCACGCGATATATCGCGTTCGTACAGGGGTGATGGGTGATTGGGGAATGGGTGTGGGTTAAGGGCGGTCTGATCTGAGGCTCCATTTTTTTGCGTGGAGTACCTGTAGGCTGCCGCCGGCGTAGAGCTGGGATGTTTTTACGGTGAGGCCGGCTGAGCGGAGTTTCTCGGGTAGGTTGGCTCTGAGCAGCTGCCAGGCGGTTTCGGTTTCGAATAGCCATAAAAAGGTGGCCAGCCCTGGCCAAAATAGCCAGTTGTGGGGGCGATGAAAATCAGCCATGAGGAAGTGGCCGCCGGGCTTGAGCACCCGACCGACTTCGCGAAAAATTTCCTGGAGCTGCTCGGGCTCCATCTCATGCATGGCGGCGCTGGTGTGTACGACGTCAAACTGGGCGTCGGCCAAGGGCATTTCTTCGGCCCAGCCTTCGACATAGTCGGCTTCAGGCACGTTTTGCTGGGCTCGCTTAATTGACTTGGGTGAGGCATCTAAGCCGATGACGTGATCGGATCGCTGCACCAAAAACTGCGTTGTCTGACCACTGCCGCAGCATAGGTCTAAGACCCGCATGTCGCGGGTAATCTCAATCTGATCGAGAGCCAGCTGACGAAATCGCGCCTCGCCCCCTACGCTCAGCGCCGCCGTTCGTGAAATGGCATCGTAAAGCCACTGGTGCTGATAGCTGAGCGGACGTAGAAAAGTAGCCATATTTGAATTTTACTGCCTCTAATTATCTTCGCGTCTCCTCACCTCATTCCTAAAAAGGATCGGTCATTACGACTTCAACCCCATCTCGCTCAGCGATAATCTTAATTAGCACTCTGCCTCAGAGAGTGCTAGTTTTTGATTGCAGAGCTAAACGAGCTGGATATGGCGAAACTGGTAGTATTTGATGAAAAGTCGCGTCAGGCCCTGGAACGGGGCGTCAACGCGCTGGCCGATGCGGTGAAGATTACGCTCGGCCCCAGAGGGCGTAACGTCGTTCTAGAGAAAAAGTACGGTGCGCCTCAGATTGTAAATGACGGCATCACCATTGCCAAAGAGATTGAACTATCTGACCCCTACGAAAATACGGGGGCTCGCTTAATTCAAGAAGTGGCCTCTAAAACCAAAGATCTGGCTGGGGATGGCACCACCACTGCTACAGTGCTGGCCCAGGCCATGATCCGCGAGGGGTTAAAGAATGTGGCCGCCGGGGCCAACCCGGTCAGCCTGCGTCGAGGCATCGAAAAAGCAGTCAACAAGCTGGTCGAAGAAATTGCCACTGCCGCCAAGCCGATTCAGGGCGATGACATCGCCAAAGTGGCCACGGTCTCTGCCGGTAGCGACGAAACCATCGGCAGCATGATCGCTGAGGCCATGGACAAGGTGACCAAAGACGGTGTGATCACCGTTGAAGAGTCTAAGTCTCTCAACACCGAGCTTGAGGTGGTCGAAGGGATGCAAATCGATCGGGGTTACATGTCGCCCTACTTTGTCACCGATCAAGAGCGCATGATTGCGGATATCGACAATGCCCGCATCCTGATTACCGACAAGAAAATTGGCTCTATCCAAGACCTGGTGCCCATTCTCGAAAAAATTGCCCGCGAAGGTCAGCCTTTCTTAATCATTGCTGAAGACGTCGAAGGTGAGGCTCTTGCAACCCTGGTGGTCAACAAGGCACGGGGCGTGCTCAATGCGGTTGCAATCAAGGCCCCTGGCTTTGGCGAGCGTCGCAAGGCCATGCTGCAAGACATTGCGGTGCTCACTGGTGGCCAGGTCATTTCTGAAGATGTGGGTCTGAGCCTGGAGATGGCATCTCTGGATATGTTAGGGGTGGCTCGCAAGGTCACGATTACCAAAGACACTACCACCATCGTGTCTGAGAGCGGCAACCGAGGCGATATCGACAAGCGCGTCGCCCAGATTCGCCAAGAGCTCGATCGCACCGACTCTGACTACGACAAAGAAAAGCTGTCTGAGCGGCTGGCTAAGCTGGCTGGCGGTGTAGCGGTGATCAAGGTCGGGGCCGCAACTGAGACCGAACTTAAGGATCGCAAGCTGCGCATCGAAGATGCCCTCAGCGCTACTAAAGCAGCTGTTGATGAGGGAATCGTGCCCGGTGGTGGGGTCACGCTGCTGCACCTGGCGCAAAAGCTAGAGTCGTTAAAAGAGAGTCTGTCTGACGAAGAGAAGACCGGCGTAGATATTGTCATGCGGGCAGTTGAAGCACCGCTGCGTCAAATCGCCGATAACTCAGGCTCAGAAGGCTCAGTGGTGGTTGAGAAAGTCCGTGGGGGAGACTTTGCCTACGGTTTCAACGCACTGAGCGGTGCCTTTGAAGACCTACTCGCCAGCGGCATTGTTGACCCGGCTAAAGTGGTACGCTCTGCCCTGCAAGACGCGGCTTCGGTGGCAGGTATGGTGCTCACCACCGAAGTGCTCGTCGTTGAGAAGCCTGAACCTGAAGCCGCTGCACCTGATGCTGGCA
>JBCBZL010000253.1:0-7515 GCA_039815385.1 Cyanobacteria bacterium P01_A01_bin.114 | reverse complement strand
GGACTCTAGCACATCGGCGGGTCTGACAAAACAGCATAGGTCTGAAAAAATATCGCCCCATTCTGGCAGGGTGCGAGGTTGCGAAAATGCCTCCTGGGCTTCTCCCGAGAGCGACTGTCGATAGTCGCTTGACAGCCCCAGCGGACTCACGGGTGATAGATCAACGATGGCTGCGCTGAGCTGCCCTCGCGCCCCCACCAAATCACATCCAAAAATAGGCAAAGCATACTCGAGTCGCGGAAACATCACGCAGTGCAGAATATCCACACCTTGCCCCACCTGGGCCAGTTCGAGATGCAGCTTACGAAAGGTGGGAGTCTGGTAGCAGCGATTTTCAATAATTAACTTTTCGCCTTCTAATCGGCTTTCGACGTAGCCTAGATCGTCCGGCAAGTCATAGGCCCCTAACTCTAAGTACCGGTGCCAAGTCGCCTCAATCCGCTCCGCCAGTTCACGGATAGCGGGCTGCTGCTGCTCTCGAATTGATGGGTGTACACTCAGCGACATAGGTAGCGCGAACTCTTCTGGCCTAGGACTTTTCAGCATAACAGGTCGCTTGCTACCGTGTCCCGACGAATGCGACGAGTCATGAATTCATTCCTGACACGTTCGAAATAGGCTAGAAAACTTGAGTATTCAACCTTAATCTCTCCTCTGCTCTACCGACGACTATGGTGGCCACACAACTAACCTCCCGCACTGTGCTAGGTATCAATCAGCGTGCATATCAAACCCTGAAGCTCTCTTTAAGCCTAAATTTACGTCATCAGCTTCTGATCGCGGTCTGTGATAATACGATTTTACAAGACCAGCTGTCTACCCAGCTTGAGACAGAAGTGGCGCAGCTTTGGTTAAATACCCAGCGAAGGGGAGATCAGTCACCCCACAACCCTACCCGTCTGGCCCGGTTAGACTTTGACCCGCAGCAGCCCGATCTCGTCACTCAGGTGGCCCAGTGGCTCAAAGAGCAGCCTCGATCAACCCCCCAGCGGATTCCCAGTTTGCAGATCGTCGGCATTGACAAAATGACGCGTCAGTCATCAATGATGCAGCATCATTTTTTGCAGTCGCTTGACAAGATTGAGGTACTGCTGCCCCACCTAGATGCCAGTTTACTCGTGTGGCTGCCCTGGCCCTGGTTTCGCAGCATTCAACAGTCGGCCAGTCGGTTTTGGCAATGGCGCAGCACCGTTTTTGAATTTGTCGGCGACCCTACCCCGATTGGGTCAAACGAGTCGAATGGCGGTTTGACCTCTGAGCCCAATCGAGCCGCCCCACCGGCTGACGGCGTCCTCTATGGTGAAAATCGGGCCAGCACAGCCAGCGCGACCCAGGGCTATCTACCTGGCGACCTGTGGAATTTGATCAGCGACGATCTCAATGAGATCGAACAGGAGACAACCCCGGCGGCTCCAGCGGCCCTTGCTCAAGACGTGCCCCCGCCCCCCCCTAAGCACGCGCTGGGGGCTGCCGTACCCTCGGACGAGCCTGCGACTTCTGCGACTGACCTGGCGTCTGCACCGCCGCCCCCAGAAGCGCCTAGAGAGACTGCACAGCCTATTGGTGATGCCCCCCAGGACGAGACGGCCCAAAACAGGGCAGCACAAAGCGAGGTGATCCAAAGCCACGCGGCCCAAGATAGCGCGGCCCAAGAAGATAGCGCGGCCCAAGATAACGCGGCCCAGCACGAGGTACTTCAGAGTGAAACACCCAGTGGAATTTCCCAGCAGCCCTTTGCTGAGATTGAGCAGCGAGAGCAGTCTTTTGTCGCTCTCGAGCAGCTCAAGGATGAACAGGCCCCCCCGGCCCAAATCGCAGAGGCCTTTTTAGGGTTGGGGCACTTTTATCGAGAAAAAATCGAAGCCGGGGACGCTCACCCAGACAACATTGAAGCAGCCATCAGAGCCTATGGTGAGGCGATCAATTGGATGCTGGATGTCGACGAGACGATTGGCAACGTATATAACGATTTAGGGACGCTTTACTGGATGCAGGCCCAAATGGGCAACGATCGTCAGCAGCTCTTGGCAGGGATGCAAAACAGTCTAGACGCTTACAAAGCTGGCATTGCCCAAACCGACGATAAGCGCCAGCCCGACATTGCTAGCCGTCTCTACAGTAATGTTGGCGCAGTCCATAGCACGCTGGCAGCCTATGACCAGGCGGTCGACAATCTTAAGCGATCGGTACAGGCCTATCGACAAGCGCTGCCGCTTTGTTCAATTGAACAAAGCGCTGACGAATATGCCACCCTACAAAACAGCTTGGGCTCTATCTATTGGAAGCTGTCTCATTACGAGCAGCCTAAGACTTTTTTACATCGAGCCATCACCGCTTACAACGAAGCGCTGCGATGCCGTCAGCCTGAGCGCGTGCCTGCGGACTACGCTGCGGTCCAAAACAATTTGGGGATTGCCTATTGGAGCCTGTCTAAGCACGAGCGCACCGTCTTTTTACTCAAGCATGCGATCGCAGCCTACCGCGACGCGCTCAACTACCGAACTCCGCTGGCTGACCCCGCTGGCTGTGCTAGCACCTACAATAACCTGGGCACCGCCTACTGGGAGCTGGCCAATAAAGTCGATGACACCATAGACCCCGCCGATCGCTATCGCAAAAACGCGATCATCGCTTACGAAGCCGCCCTCAAAGCGGCTCAGATCGCGGCGGCCCAGCAGCCCGTCGCCCTCGATTTGCCCGCGATTCACCACTGCCTGGGCAACATTCACGACCAGCTAGCCATGTCAGCGCCTCAGTCAGCCGCCATCACCCTGCACCTGGGCAAAGCCATGCGTCACTATCTCACCGCCCTCAAGCAGCAGCCCAAAACCGCCCCCACCTACGAGGCTATGTTTAACGCCCTGGTGCGTAACGTGCGGTACCACTATGACAAACTGGGTATCAACGGGCAGCAGCAGGCTCTGAATCACTTGCCTGCCAACTTGCTGCCTGAGGTGATGCAAAATCTTTAGCCAAAACCTTATCTGACGCCAGCGGCCTCTGCTGGCACCTTACGCGCTAGCACCGACTTCAGCTCTAGCATCAGGTCATTTTCATTACGCTGGGCTTCCCAGGGGCCAGACTGCTTCTTGTTGAGCACCCACTGACCGCTGATGTAGTTTTCATCTTCTGAGATCGTGCCGGTATAGTGAATAGTATGATGGGCTGCTTGATTGAGATAGCGCTTTGTAAACGTAATTCGACGTCCGGTAACCTCACCAGCGACGTTGGCTTCCCCCAGGTTGCTGCTATCATCTTCGATGCGACCACTCAGGCTATTTTTAGCCTGAGCAAAGGTTGCTTCAAATCGAGTTGGGGTGCCCGCTTGCCAATAGGTACCGAGCCAAGTGCCAGTGATGTCTGCCATTGTGCTGAGTTGCCCTCAAAGAAATTTGTCCGAAGAACTTAAATCAAAAACGTGTCTTTCTCCCTAGGGAAAGACAGCTGAGACGCACCGACCCCTTATATTTATTCTGATCGGTTTTGCCTGAACGAACCCAACTTTTATCATGCCGCTATTTATTATTTTTGCGTTGGTGATTGCGTTTTTTGCGATCGCATTCGCCCTCCAAAACAACAATCTAGTCACGATCAATTTGCTAGTTTGGCAGCTCCAAGAGTCGCTGGCGATTGTGCTGCTGAGTACGCTGGCCCTTGGGGTGCTGGTTGGCCTGCTGGTGACCATTCCGTCGCTGATCAAGCGCGACTGGCGCACCTCACGGGCCAAAAAACAGGCGACCGGGTTAGAAACTCAGCTGATGGAGAAAGATCGTGAAATCTCAACCCAGCTTAATAAGGTAGACGGCCTGCGACAGAGCTATGAAAACTTGCTCCAGTCTCTTAACTTAACCGACACCACCACAGGTCTGCTACACAGTCGACTCGTTCATCAGACCCTGACCGCCCTGCTACATCAGATGAAGCTGCAACCCCTCAACGATCAGTTTCAGGCCGTGGCGCTGCTGACGCTTCAGGCTCAGCGAACCGAGCCCGCAACCGTCAAGCCCAAGCAAGATGTAGCCCTGTGGGATGCGATCGCAGAGCTGATTAGACGTAACATTACCGTTGATACCTGGCTCTACAGCGACGGCTATGGGCGATTTATGTGCACACTGACGGGCTTTGATCTCAAAGCCGTCAACCAGTACGCTGAAACACTGCAAAACGCCATTACGGAGCAGCCCGTTACCACCAAAGATGGCCAAAGGGTGACCGTTGACCTGGATATTGGGGGCGTCGTGGCCGATCGCGACCACCCGACTGAGAGCGAACAGCTGATGCTCGATCGGGCCCAGCAGGCCCTAGAACAGGGTCAAAAACGAGGCAAGAACCGTATCCGTATTATTCGAGTAACTGATTGAAGCGGCCCTTCGCCTCTGCGATCGCTAAAATCTCGGCAGCTTTGCCTAGCACTTCGTCAGGGTCAAAGGGTTTGGTCATGTACAAGTTGGCCCCGGCTGTGCGCCCCTGCTGCTGATCAAACTCCTGACCTTTAGCCGTCAGCATGATGATGTAGGTATGCTGAATAGTCGTATCCTGTTTAACAGCTTGACAGACCTCAAAGCCGTTCATTTTTGGCATCATCACGTCTAGAAAAACCAGATCAGGTTTTGCCGTCTGGATTAGCGACAGGGCTTCGGCACCGTTGCTGGCCGTGATCAATTCAACCCCTTCGTCTTCAAGATCTTCCAGGGTTTGTTCCATCAGGATCCGAATATGGGCCTCGTCATCAACAATCAAAATGGTTTTACTCATGGGAAAATTTCTGTTGTAAACGGATAAATAACACCGGTGATTTCAGAGGCCTTTGCAAAGGCTGGGTTGGCTATCAGACAGTTGTCCCAGCAAGGCTGGGGGGCTCTGAAGATGTCTGAGCAGGTGGGTCGCCATCCAGCATGATCAAAAAGATATTTTCTAGGCCATTGTCAAAACGCAGGGTTTTAACCAGATTGTGCTCAGTAGAAATGGCAGAATCAACAATAATCATGTCGGGTTTGAGGGAGAGCGCTTTTTCGATGCCCTCTTTACCGTTGGTAGCTTCAGCGACGGCATACCCCTTTGAAAGCAGTATCTCAGTCAGGGTTTTGGTCGTAGACGTATCCATATCCACCACCAAAACCTTGCGATTAGAGGTTCCTTGATCTAGCAGAGTTTTGATATCGCGAAGCAGCGCGTCAGTGTCGATGGGTTTGCTGAGATAGCGATCGACCCCCAGGCGATATCCCCGCTCTTGATCTTGAATAATGGACAACACAATGGTCGGAATTTCCATGGTGGCAGGGTTGTTTTTGAGCACAGCGGCTAAGTCAAAGCCATTGATGTTGGGCATCATCACATCCATGATGATCAAATCTGGTGGGGTTGCCTTAACCTGCGTAAGGGCGTCCATCCCATCTTTAGCTTCTTGTACCTGATAGTCGGCAGCCTCTAGCTCCTGGCGCAGCAGCTGCCGAATGTGGGGTTCGTCATCGACAACTAAGATAGTCTTCTGGGCTTTGCCCGCTGAGATAACGGCACGATCTACGTTTTCTTTAAGCTCTTTCACCAGAGTTTGCAGGCTGAGTTTAGCCGCCTCTGCTGTG
Organism: Cyanobacteria bacterium P01_A01_bin.114; assembly: GCA_039815385.1. Classification (GTDB taxonomy): domain Bacteria; phylum Cyanobacteriota; class Cyanobacteriia; order Phormidesmidales; family Phormidesmidaceae; genus SIO4C1. Next base: position 1,933 of record JBCBZL010000253.1, on the reverse strand, counting down.
ACAGAAGCGCTGAGCGGCAAAGAAAAGGAAAACGTGCTGCCCTGCCCCGGTGAACTCTCGGCCCAGATACGACCGCCGTGATGTTCAACAATTTGTTTGCAAATAGGCAGACCCAGCCCGGTGCCCTTGGGTTTGTCGGTCATGACTTCACCCACCTGTTTGAATTTCTCAAACACTTTATCTAAATCGTCGGCGGCTAAACCAATGCCGGTATCAATCACACTGATAATAATGTCGTCTGCTCGGCGCTGGGCACAACAGGTGACTTTGCCTTGGTCGGTAAATTTGATCGCGTTAGAAAGCAGATTGATGATCACTTGGATCAACCGATCTCGATCGCCCACAATGGCCGGCAGATCGGGTTCAACCTCACAGCTGATGTCTAAACTATTATTTTGAGCCAGCACTGATGTGGCTGCGATCGCACGCTCGATAATATGCGCAACGGTAATAGGCTGCATATTCCATTCGACTTTGCCCGCTTCGATTTTGGCAATATCCAGCACATCGTTGATCAAAGAGGTCAGACGGTCACCCTCAGCCACAATAATATTCAGGTTTTCGCGAACCTGGCGCACGGCCCGCTCGGTTTTTCGCGTCTCGGTATTGACGGTCGGTAAAATTGTCTCTTCCAACTTTTTTTGGATGAGTTTGGCAAAACCCAGCACCGAGGTCAGGGGCGTACGCAACTCATGGGACACCGTGGAAATAAAGTCTGTCTTCATCTGGTCGACTTCTTTCTCAGCGGTAATATCGCGGATCAGAACCACTGTCCCCGCCAGTTGCCCCTGTCCATGTTCAGTGACTTCGGCATCGGCGGTGATGGCCGTTACCAGAGCCTGACCCACTCGGTTGTCGGGGAGTGCTAACTCAGTACTCAAGCTGGTTTCCGGAGCGGCCTGGTTTTGAGTAATGAGATCGGTCAGAGGCTGATCAAAGAGGCCCTCGACTGACTGACCGTTAAGTACAGTCTGATTGTCAAGCATCTGCCGTAGGGCCGGGTTAGAGCGACTAATGTGCCCCTGAGGGTCGATTACCAGCAACCCATCGCCTAAGTTATCGATGATGGCATTGAGTTCTTGGGTTTGCCCTTCTAGATCTTGTTGAACAATTTTCAGGGCGTGAGTGTGGGCTCCGACCCATTCAATTAATTGGTTGAGCGCAGTGGCCAGGGTACCCACCTCATCCCCGCTGACGACGGCCGCTCTCAGATTAAAGTTTTTATCTCGTGTGACCTGTAAGGCAGCTTCTTCTACCGCCTTGAGCGGACGATTAATCGCTTGGCTAATCAGCCAGGCCAATAAACTGGTCACCATCAGAGACAGGGCAATACTGACCGCGATCACCTGAGTTCGGAGTCGGGCCGCTGTTTGAACAGCCTCATCGGCTTCTGCTAGCTCAATGACCTCAATCGATTCAACCAGTTTAGACAGCTGTTCTGAAAACTCGACTACCTTTAAAGAAGTGGGGCGGCGATTGAGTTCAATCAAGTCCTGGCGGGCTTGATTGAGGCGATCTCCCTGTAAGGTGACAGGTGGTAAGTCTTCAATAAACCGATCGATTTCTGCTAAATAGATCTCCAGAACGCCATCGTAGTTTTCGACCAGATCCTCGATAAATTCGAGTTCTTCTTCGCGCTCAAGCCCGGCTTGACTATCTTCTTCATACTCTTCGAGAAGATCTTCCCAGGCATCTTGAAATATCTGAGTATCGTTGCGATAGGTATGATAGCTTGCTTGCAAGCGTTCAGGATTATCGAGCCAGGTCACTAAATCTCGTTCACTGGCGTTGAGTTTTATTAGGGTCGCTTCGAGCGATTTGAGATCAAGAATTTCTGCGATGGCATCTTCTTGAATCTCAAGGGCACGCTGCTGGTGAATATTGCCAATCACAATTCCAGTGACGGTGCCAACCACGGCTATCCCCAAGGCTG
>JBCBZL010000250.1:0-7561 GCA_039815385.1 Cyanobacteria bacterium P01_A01_bin.114 | reverse complement strand
GCTGGCATTTTCGCCCGGCAAGCTGGGGTTACGGATATGCGACTGAGGCTGCCCAGCGCATCATCCAGTATGGATTTGAAGAGATGAATCTGCCGATGATTTATGCCGTAACTCTGCCAGACAACACTCGCTCTATTGCTGTGATGACGCGCTTAGGAATGCAGCCAGTGGGAATGACCACTCACTACTACGGGGGCAATAAATTGTTGCTTTACCGCCTACTGCCTTCACCGAAGGCGGAATAAGCCTGATGAAACAGCTGCCCTGGGACCTATCCCACTGGTCTTCGCGACTGCTGCCTTGCCTGCAAACTAGCGGCAGCCTTTTTGAGCGGGGCCAAGAGCTCCAAAGAGACCTGTAGCGAATTGAGATCGCTGTGCTTGTCTTTTTTGCCCTGAGCCGGGGGGCCATGATAGTCGCTGCCGCCAGTTACGAGTAAATCGTATTGCTGACACAGGGTTTCTAGATGCCGCTGGTCGCTGGGGCTGTGGTTAGGGTGGTAGACCTCGACCCCCATTAGCCCAGCTTTGACCAGCTCAGGCAAAACCTCCGGCACGGTGCCACCGCGAAACAAATAGGGGTGCGCCCACACGGGTACGGCACCACACTGCCTTAGGAGCGCGATTCCCTCTGCGGCGGTAAATTTTTCGTAGGGCACGTAGGCAGGGCCGTCTTCTCTGATAAAGCGGTCAAAGGCTTCTTTAGACGACTGGACGTGACCCGCTGCGACCAGGGCCGATGCGATATGGGGTCTGCCGGGGGCGTGGTCGCCAGGGAGCCCAGACAAGTCAATGGGATATCCAAGGGCGGCTAGCTTGGCTGCCATCGCCTGGGCGCGCCGTTGACGACCGGCAAGTCGTTCTTTGAGCGGGTTTTGTAACGCTTTTGGATTGGGGTAAAACCCCAAGATGTGCATTGAGCGCCCCTTACAGACGGTGCTCAGTTCGATACCGGGTACAATCTCGAGGTCAGGATAGGGCTGGGAGGCTGCGATCGCAGCCTCCCAGCCGGCAACCGTATCATGGTCAGTAATGGCTAGGGCTTTAACCCCCCGCTCTACGGCTCGGGAAACTAGCTGCGTAGGGGTCAGCGTACCGTCTGAGTAGGTTGTATGACAGTGCAATTCGAGCATGAAAAAATGCTGTTTAAAGACAAAAAGGTTAAAAGTAAAAAAGCTAGCGCAAACATTGAAAGATAGAGCAGAAAGCAACAAAATTCAGGTGTCGCCTAGTCTAAGCTAACACCTGACCTAACCTTCAATCTTTTACGCTATAACCTTTTACTTCTAACCTTCGGTCTTTAACTCAAATTAGCGACCGCAGCGTGCTGCAGCAACACTTTAATTGTCATCAAAGTGTCATCAATGGCCGCTAGAAACGAGAGCGACGCTTCCGCTGACGATGTCTGGCAAGGGTCTTACGCTTGCGCTTTTCGATCGGCGTTTCAAAATGACGGTTCTTCTTCAAATCTGGAAAAATTCCAGCTTGAGAAACTTTCCGCTTAAACCGACGCAGCGCTGATTCAATATTTTCGTCTTCACCCAGAATAACTTGGGCCATTAGGTTTCCTCATATTGGAACGGCACTTCAGAACAAGTAGCAACAGTTGAGCTACTACCTATCTGCGCGGACGAGCCTTGTTGACCTTCATGCTGCGCCCCATCCACTCTGCACCATCTAAGGCTTCAATGGCAGCAGTTTCTTCGTCATCTGTAGACATCTCAACGAAGGCAAAGCCGCGAAAGCGGCCCGTTTCTCTGTCTGTGGGTAAGTGAACGTTCTTGATACTTCCGTACTCTGCAAAAACCTCTGTCAGGTCTTCTTTGGTGACATCAAACGAGAGGTTACCGACGTAAATGGACATGAAAATTCTCCGAAGTCATGAAAATGTAGGGAGCTTATTCCGGAGAAACGCTAAATTTAACGATTTACTCGACCGAAAATAATACTTGCTGACAGCTTAGCACAGTCTGCCATTTCGCCAAGAGCATTCGGATTAGGTTTTTATTCAACTGCTTAATTATCAGCTAGCCGCTCTCTGGTGGCTGCTTTCTGGCAAGACCGACTAAGGAGCAATTAGTGCAGCCTTCACCTGTCTAACATAGCGGTCGAGGATGAGCCATGTAAGACCGAGCATAGACTTTACTGAGGGGTCTACCTTGTATATATCCATATTATATGCCTATAGGGGCTGAACCCATTGTTTTTTTACTGGATAACGGGTAGCTTCTTTCCCAGAAATGTCCTCAGTCAGTCTTCAGTGAAACTTCAGGTCTGATTGACTGACAAAACTTTTATAGATATCTGACAACCCCTTACCTGAAGTGGAGACAGGTGACCTTGTCAATTAATCTTTTTCAAAGAAAAAACGATCGATTATCAGCTCGACTGCTATTCTGATTGAAACTTGCAGGAGACCCTTATGGCTTGGCAGCGACCCGACGGGCGGCGACCTGACGAATTGCGCCCCGTTAAGTTTGTTCGTCGCTTTACCCAGTACGCGGCGGGGGCCGTTTTAGCCCACTGTGGCAATACTCAGGTTCTATGCACTGTCTCGATCGAACCGAAAGTGCCTCGGTTTTTAGAGGGCTCAGGCCAAGGCTGGCTGACAGCAGAATATCGCATGTTGCCCAGTGCTACCCAGCAGCGTAAGTCCCGCGAATACATGAAGCTGTCAGGCCGCACCCAAGAAATTCAACGGTTGATTGGGCGCAGCTTGAGGGCCGCGCTCGATCTTCAGGCGCTGGGCGAGATCACCTTGACCATAGATGCCGATGTGCTCCAGGCCGATGGAGGAACGCGCACCACCGCTATCACAGGAGCCTATGTGGCCCTCGAAGACGCCATTCTATCTTTACTGGAGACTGGCCAGCTTAAGACATCTCCACTACGACATCAGGTGGCGGCAGTCTCTGTCGGACTGTTGGAGGGCGATGCCTTTTTGGATTTGAACTACCCAGAAGATGTTTCCGCTGATATCGACTTTAACGTGGTGCTCAACGGCGCATTAGATTTTATAGAGGTCCAAGGTACTGCCGAGGCCGGAAGCTTTAATCGTTCGCAGCTAAATCAGATGCTTGACTATGCTGAGACGGGGATTCGTAAGCTGCTAGCGTTACAGCGCCAGGCCATAGAGGAGGGGGAGGGCTGAGGGCTGACGTTTCTCTAGGAAAATATCGCCCCTTAATGCCGTAGGCGATCAGTCCCACATACTCCCTCACCATTTTGCCGGGAAAGTGATAGCCCAAGGGCTGGTGGGCCACATCACTCAAGTGGGGAACCACTTTAAATCCAAAGCTGCGAAAGGTAAGGAGCGCACGCAGCATATGGGTAGGGTCTGTCACTAATATAATGGTGCGCACCTGCGGATGAAGCACCGCAGCAGTAATCTCTGCATTCTCTTCGGTGGTGCGCGAGCAGTTCTCAGCGGCCAGGTTGCTAACAGCAACCCCTTGGGCTTTGAGTTGGCGCGTAATGCCTTTAACATCGCCCCGACCGCTGATAAATATTTGGGGAGCCCGTCCAGCCTGCCAGAGCTGAGCAGCTTCTTCGGCTCGAGAGATTTGCAGCTTCGGACCGCGTCCGAGAATCACGATGGCATCAGCAGTCTGGCCTCGGTCTGGGGGGAGCCAAATGGTTAAGCCTGCTTGGGCCAGGGATGATACCCCTGGCAACAAGAGCGCACAGTAAAGCAGCAGCGGCAGTAATGATGACCAGGCTATTAAACGCAGGCGACGATATCGACCTCGGATTGGGCCTAATAGATAAAAGAGCGTGGCTGCTAGCAGCAGGACCATCAGACCCGGGCTATTAAGAATTGAGGCAAACCAGCTTCGGAGCGTAAACCACTGCGTGGCTGTGGGGTTGCATACGCTTAGGTCGAGCATAAGGTCGAGCACCATGAGATCGAGCACCGTGACAATTTGAATTTCTTTTTGACTTCTTCATAAAACTTCGCAAATCTTGTCTATCACAAAAAAATGAGCCCGTCTATTCGCGAAATCACAGTCATTTTTGAGGCTGCGGTTTAGCCCCCAGCCCGCTTAAAGCTCCGGCTGTTTTTAGGGCAAACCGGGGGGGTGGGTGTGGCTAAGGGTTGATTAAGATTTACAGCTATTCGCAAGGGTAGGTTCTTGGCCAAAGGCACACCGCTTACCTTGAACATAGAGGCCATTGACGGTCCCTTATCAGCAGGGGTTGTTGATGGCTGGTGAGGTTATTAATCAGGTTCTACCCATGCTAAGTTCGTCATCTGCTCCTCCCCAGTGTGCTTATATTCCTGGTTTGGGTAATGTGCCCGCCACTGAGTCCAGCATCAGCCACGTGGAGGGGGGCTCAGGCTGCCTTGAGTATCGCGGCATCCCAATTGCTGAGTTAGCCCGGCACAGTAGCTTTTTAGAAACGGCCTATCTACTAATTTGGGGGCAATTGCCCAGCCCCGCTGCGCTCGCCGATTTTGAAAACGATATTCGCTACCATCGACGGCTGAAGTATCAGCTTCGGGACATGATGAAATGTTTTCCTGAGGCAGGACACCCGATGGATGCACTGCAAACCTCAGCCGCGTCGCTAGGGTTATTTCACTCCCGGCGGGCTATTGATAGTGAAGACTATATTCGCCAGGCGGTGGTGCGGCTGTTGGCAAAGATTCCCACAATGGTGGCCGCGTTTGAGCTGATCCGCCATGGCAACGATCCGATTATGCCCAACGATGATTTTGACTACGCTGCTAATTTTCTCTACATGCTGACTGAGCGAGAACCGACCCCCCTAGCCGCTCGGGTGTTTGATACTTGCCTAGTGCTTCACGCTGAGCACACGATGAATACGTCAACGTTTTCAGCGCTTGTAACCGCCTCTACTCTGACGGATCCTTACGGGGTGATTGCTTCAGCAGTGGGAACCCTGGCTGGCCCCCTGCACGGCGGGGCCGCCGAGAAGTCGTTGGATATGTTGGAGACAATTGGCTCAGTCGAGAATGTGCGCCCCTACGTGGCCCATTGTTTGCAACAGGGTAAAAAGATTATGGGCTTTGGTCACCGGGTCTATCGGGTTAAAGATCCTCGGGCGTCGATTTTGCAAAATCTAGCCACACAGCTGTTTTCTGAGCTGGGCTACGACCCTTACTACGATATTGCTCTGGCCCTTGAAGAGGTGGTCGAAGAGAGATTGGGGCACAAGGGCGTCTATGCCAATGTCGATTTTTACTCGGGACTGGTCTATCGCAGATTAGGGATTCCTCGAGATTTGTTTACGCCAATGTTTGCGATCGCACGCACAGCTGGCTGGCTGGCCCACTGGCGAGAACAGCTGGCCACCAATCGTATCTTTCGTCCTACCCAGATTTATGACGGCGGGCATAGTCTGCCCTATGTGCCGATTGAGCAGCGTTGACGGGAAATAGGGGAGTCAGGACCCCACAGATACACGCCGCCCAATTTCTCACCATACCGACCCTAGCCTCAACAATCAAATCAATGTCTGCCCGGTTTCTATGAATGGTTTAGATAGATTTAATCGAAGAAATTTTGCAGGCTAAGGCAATATTTACCAAGGGGAAAAGAGAGCGGATGCTATGGCCGAGATTAACCTGAGCCGAATCAAACTCTCTCAGCTAAGGGCGCTGGTTGCGATCGCACATTCTGGAACCTTTAGCGATGCGGCACTGCAGTTAGAACTGTCTCAATCGGCCGTGAGCCATGCGATCGCCACCCTTGAATCTGAGCTAGGCGTAATCCTGCTCAATCGCGGTCGTCAGGGGGCAGTCCTGACGCCGATTGGCCAGGAGATCACCCGCGAAGCCCAGAAGGTTTTGGATTCTCTTGACACCATTAGCTATAAGGCCCAGCTAGCCAGAGGGTTAGGCGCTGGGCAGGTGAGAGTGGCCGGGTTTCGCAGTGTGGCAACTCACATTTTGCCAGCCGTGATTGAACAGTTTCGCAGTCAGTATCCGGGCATCGGGGTCAGTATCACCGAATTCATCCACTACCACCTAGTTGAAGAAGCCCTGCGCCAGGGGCGGGCCGATATCGGATTCACGGCGTTGCCTACGGCTAACGATTTTGATGCCTGGGAGCTGATTCACGATCAGTACGTGGTGCTGCTGCCGCCGGGGGAGTCAACTCAACATCTGAGCTGGCAAGATCTGCACCGACATGCCCTGATCCAAACTCCGACGGGAGAAGGCTGCCGTCACAATATTGAAGGGTATTTCGCTCACCATCACCAACCTCTCAAACCCGCTTACGAAGTTCGCGAAGACTCGACCATTGTCAGCATGGTGCGCAGCGGTCTCGGGGCCAGCATCATGGCTAAACTCGCCGCTGAACCGATTCCTCAAGAAGTTGGCATTGCCCAGCTTCCCGAACCGCTTGAACGGGTTATCGGTGTAATTGTTATGGCCGAAGGGCTCCACGCCCCGCCCGTATATGCGTTTTTAGAGACGATCAAGGCGGTTTGGCAAGAAAAATGATGCAGATATAGAGGAAGGGATGATAGGTTGTCAGGCTTTTTCAAGCACTGAATCATGCTAAACCCGCTTTATCTGAAGCTTAGATAAATAGACCATTAAATTCGCACAAGCTGCGCATAAAAAAGCTGCGCATTGCCTGACCGATAAGTATTTAGGACGAAGAAAAGGTCAGCACATCTCTAGCTCTACCTACGCAGCGTAGGAGTAACCTCATGGCAACGCGAGGCACATCTCAAAACTTTCCGCGACCTATCGGTTTTAGCCCACAAACTGACAAACTATTTCAAAAAGGTCAAACTCTACTTAGAAAAAACAACTTTAGCAAGGCAATCAGAACCCTTCGCAAAGCAGCCAAACAGACTCCTGAGAGTCCAAAAGTATTGCGTTACTATGCTACAGCTCTCAGCCGTAACAATGACCATATTGAAGCGCTAAAGCAATTCGAGCTTGCCGATGCATTAGATCCGACTAATCGATTGAGCCGCAATGATGCAACTGCGCGAGCATATGCCGACAGCCTTAGCTATCAAGCTTCCAATCTAGGGCGCTCAGGTAACTATGAGGCAGCAATGCCACTTTATGAAAAGGCTCTCGCTCTCAAACAAAGTTATGCTACGTTGAAAAACTATGCAATGACAGTGCAAGGCTTGGCCCAAGAACTCAGCAATCATTATCAGTATCAAGAGGCACTTGAGCTACTACTAAAAGCCTTGGAATACAAACCCAACGACTACCGTCTATGTACAACCTGTGCAAACACGGCTGTGGAGGTCGGAAATTTGGACTTAGCCTTTGAGCTCTTAGATCGTTGCCTTTTGCAAGCAGGCAACGATGCCTTAGCCCTAACTAGCTACGGTAATGCTTTGACGGCAAATGGTAGATACGAAGAAGCATATGCATGCTTTGTAAAAGTTCTATCCCAGAAAAGTAATAATGTTCCAACTATAACTAGCTACGGAAACGCGTTAGCAGCAGAGGGTAGGTATGAGGAATGAAGTGGACCCCAGAGACTGAACAACTTGAGAGGGCAGTTAAGCTCTGAAAGGTCAACGTAATTAATACGCTTTCAACAAGTATTACACATTTCATT
>JBCBZL010000424.1:0-2721 GCA_039815385.1 Cyanobacteria bacterium P01_A01_bin.114 | reverse complement strand
GTTCGTGATTACGGTAGGGGTATTCCTTTAGGAAAAGTAGTAGATGTAGTTTCCAAAATGAATACGGGTGGAAAATACGACACGCGAGTTTCATGGGCAATGACTTGATAATGATCGGTGAAACAGCACCAACTAATCATTATCAACGACCCATGCCGAATCAACGACCTGTCGTCGAAAAAGAGGGGCCTTAGTTCGACACTTCACCCGGTAAAAAATCAGGGGTCTTGGCGGAAGACTCCAGCGACTGTAAAGACACTCTGACTTCGGGCACCTGACGAATACGATTCAGCTGCTCTAAAGCCCAATGCGCAGTTTGGCGAACTTCGACGTCTTCATCCTCGGTGGCATGACCCAGCATCTGGCTAATTTGAGCCACCAGGTCGTAAATCCGAGTTAGATCGCGAATTGCATTTTTTCGCACCTCTGGGTTTTCATCCTGAAGCGCGATCGCAAGGGCCCGATTCATGGGCTTAAGCGAACGAATCCCAATTTCGGACAGCGCTGCCAGGAGTAAGCTCTTCTCCTTAGAGTCAGCAACTGTCATTTGATTCACCAGAGACTGCACCGCCGAAGAGTCACCTCGCTGACCTAATTCCCAAATAGCCTTGCGACGCTTGCCAGGGTCGTTGGACTGTAAATCGTTAATTAGCTCCCCAACAATATTGACCTTAGATATCCGCATCGTTTCACTGACCGGAGTCTGCGCATCCAGCGCCGTTGTCGTCGTCGCCGTCGTTGTTGCAATTGAGGCAGCTGTAGACCCGTTACTCAGCGGTGTGCGGACCGGTTTAGGGGTACCCACTTGCGGACTAGCAGACATTTGATGACCAGGAGCCTCACCCCAGGCATCCTCATCTTCAGACGAGGGTTTATCTCGATTGGCCAGTAAAAATCCGATACCAAAGCTGCTGAGGGCAGCCACCAGTGCTAAAGAAGGCCATAATAAACGCCCTACGCCCCCCGTAGGTTGATCGGTTGCTGACTCAGCTCTCTCAGCCTCGTTTGCCTGGGCCTGATTTGCTTGAGCCACAGCGTCGGCCTCACCCGCGTCGGCCTCACCCGCGTCAGCATCATTGGGAGGCGCAGTCGCTGCGGCACCGTCCTCTGGCACAGAATCCTCAGAGGCATTTGTCGCTGCTGGCTCAGCAGAGTTTGTACCGCCGCTATCACTATTTGAGAACAGATCAACAGCGCCCAAACGCCTCCAGGTTGTCCCGTCGACTTGACCCGTCGCCTGAAAACCCGCATCTTGTTGAAACGCCTTGACCGCCGATTGAGTATCTGCGCCATAAAGCCCATCCAGCGGCCCGTTGTAGTAGCCACGCTCCTTCAGGCGTTCTTGAATAAGCTTGACATTGTCTCCTTTACTACCCACAGATACCGCTGAAGCATTAGGCGCAGCCGCCTGAGCGACTACCTGAGTCTCGGTCAAGTCGGCTGCCACTCCCCTGGCGCGCTCAAATGAAAACGTAATGGTTGTCAAGCAGGTGCAAAATAAGAGTGTAGAGCGCCGAATCATCGCAATCCTTACCTTTAAAACTTTTTAAAAACTGCCTCAACCACCGAAATACTTCAGTGCCCCAGAGGGAATTTCCTGATCAATTGCTACCTAAATCTAAAAGCTACTTTGTTTAAGGGCTCCGGCCCTAGAAGGCCAGAATAAAAATCCGATTGCTCCTCAAAAGCCATATTTTAGGAGTATCCGTAGCATGCCCAAACTGCATCTTCATTTACGATTTTTCTAAGCCAAAAAAGCTGATGTACGCAACCTGCTACACTAGCTATAAAAATACACTAATCGTAAAAAGCGGCATGGTGTGACTGAACCGCCTGCACCTACAGAAGCGAACCCACGCTTGAAGGCCATATTAGCTCAATTTATAATTTTATCTTCAAGGTTAATCAAGAATTCTTAGTGGCTTCACGGAGACTTCTCTATTCTCATCGCTAAAAATCATACTCACGAGTTCTCATAAGCAGTTTCTTATAAGATGTCAACGATCTTTTCAATCGCCTGCGGATGGGCCCGTCGAGCTCCTCAGACAAACGCGAGAGGCCAAACTTTACAGACGGGCCTTCACAAATAGCAGCTTCAAACACCGCCCTCAAGAGGTCTAAGAAAGATCGGGTTTCACCTGATCAGCCCTCAGTTTAAGAAGCTTGCTTGTAATGAGCTCACGCTGATTTATCAAGTAAATACTCACCAAGGTTAGCCCCACCCCTCCCCATTGAATCAGGCTTAAACTCTCTGACAGCAACACTGTGCCAAACATCAGGGCAAACACTGGCGTCAAAAATGTGAGGGCGCTCAGACTGGTTAAATTGCCCTTAGCTGCCAAATAGAAAAAGATACCGTATGCAATGGCGCTGCCAAAAATTGTGGCGTAGGCAATCGCCAGCCACCCGGTCGCACTGACTGATTCCCAAACGTGTGACTCAAACGAGGCAGATAGACCAAATAGCGGCAGACCCCCTAGCACCATATGCCAGCCAGTGGCGACAATGGGGTCAACATGTTGGGATACGTAGCGGATCATGACAGTCCCCACCGCCATTGATAGAGCTGCCAATAACATTAACCACTCCCCATGCTGCAAAAGCCCCTGCACAGATGAGCCAAACGTGGGCAGCTGACCCTGTAGCAGCTGGATAATCCATTCATCGGGCAGCCCCAGCAAGCTAATGCCCAAGAGACCAAACGCCAGACCCACCCAGCCC
>JBCBZL010000323.1:0-5575 GCA_039815385.1 Cyanobacteria bacterium P01_A01_bin.114 | reverse complement strand
TGCCGTTCGATGATGCCTTTAGCCAGGGGCAGGCCCAGCCCTAGCCCGCCGCTGCGAGCCAGGCTGCGTTCTTCTTGCCTAAACGCCTCAAAAATTCGCGACAGGGCGTCGGGCTCGATGCCGATGCCAGTATCAACTATTTGTATAGAGATCTGCCAGTCGTCTAAGCGAGTCAAAATCTGGATCTGACCGCCTGGGTTTGAAAATTTGACCGCGTTGCCCAGAATATTTGAAAACGTCTGGGTCAGGCGAGCTCTATCTCCGTTGACCCAAACGGGCCGCTCGGGCAGCCGAATTTCTAGCTGCAGGCCTTTTTCAGCCAGGCTCTCCTGATGGTCGGCCATCAAATTTTGCAAAAGCTGGGTCAGGTCTAGCGGCTCCTGACGCAGCCGAATTTTGCCATACGCGATCCGTGAGATGTCTAGTAAATCGTCAATTAGGTAAGTTAGCTGCTTGAGCTGCCTGCGGGCAATCACATGCAGCTGATCGAGTCGGCTGCGATCTGAGAGGGTGTGCATCAGGGCAATACTGCTGCTGAGCGCATTTAGCGGGTTGCGTAGCTCGTGGCCCAGGGCGGCGATAAACTCATCCTTGCGACGATCGGCGGCTTGCAGGGCCAGGGTGTTCTTTTCTCGCTGTAGCGATGCAGCTAGGCCATTGGCAATTGCCTGAAGAAAGGAGACATCTTCTGCGGTAAAAGTGTGTGGCTGAGCGGTGTGGGTTGTCAACACGCCATAGGGGCCTCGAGCGTTGTAGACAATGGCGCTGATTCCACTGGTGATGTTGCAAGATTGCAACAGATCGGACTGACTAAATCGGCTTTCTTGGGCAAAGTCATCGACCACAACCGGCTGCTGAGTGGCCAGGGTGTAGCCAGGGTGTGAGTCGGTGGCGCTCAGAGTGGCTACCCCAATTTGGTCTTCTTGCCAGCCGTTGCCGCTTTTGAGCAGCAGCACCGCCTCGCCCGCTTGAAAAGGGGGCTGGGGGGAGTCGCCAGCCGGGTCTGCAGGGCTGACCGTCTGACAGACAAACAGGCCGCACAGATCGCTGGTTAGGGTTTCGCAGACCAGCTGAGTGGCGCGATCGCAAATGGCCTGGGCATCTGCACTTTGTAGCGCATAGATCCCCAGCTCAGCAATCGCCCGCTGTCGCTGGGCCGACTGCTCTGCTCGATATCTAGCATGGCGGAGATCGGTGATATCCATAAACGTAATCACCGCGCCGTCGATCACATTTTCAATGGTGCGATAGGGCAGAACCCGCATTTTATAATAAACAGACTGCCCCTCTACCTGCACCTCTCGCTCGGTGGCTACCAGCGTTTGCAACACCTCGCGCACATCGGCTGCCACATCCACATCCGCTAGGGAGAGGGCAATGTCAGTAATCGGTCGGCCCAGGTCGGTCTCGATAAAGCTAAACAGGCGAGTGGCGGCAGGGGTAAACTTCTTGATGCGCAAATTGAGATCGAGAAAAACGGTGGCAATGCGCGTACTCTCAAACAGATTTTGAATGTCGCTGTTGGCCGTATCCAGCTCCTCAATTTTGTTGCGCAGCTCTGCGTTGACCGTTTCCAGCTCCTCGTTGATTGACTGCATTTCCTCTTTTGAAGTCTGCAACTCTTCGTTCGAAGATTGCAGCTCTTCATTCATCGACAGCAGTTCTTCATTGGCCGATTTGAGCTCTTCGTTAGAGGTTTCCAGCTCTTCGATGGTCGATCTGAGATGCTCTTTAGTGGTCCGCAGCTCATCCTCGAGCTGCTGAATCATCTGCGCTTCCCCCTGGGGGTCGCTGATGTCGATCCGCTCGTAGGGGGTGGCCATTCCCACATCTTGGAAAATCACCATCAGCAAGCCGCTGTCTTCGACCGCATCTCTGACCGGGCGAACAATAATATTAATCAGCTGAATTCGCTCTTCGGTTTCCACAGACACCTGCTCTCGAATGCAGACATCTTGGGTGGTGGTGACTGACTGAATCGCCGCCCTGAGATCTAGCCGCAGACCGCGACGGGCAAGGTCAAACAGGTTGTTGCTCGGCACCCCAGGCGAGGGTTCTAAGTACTTGCCTGTGCGCCCAAAGAAGTAAACGACCTCGCTGTGTTCGTTGATGATTACGCAGGCGGGCGTGTAGTCTTGCAGCAGCAGGCGCTCGATAGAGCGGGTGACCTGCTGCTGACGCCCGATATTGGGCTGCAGGTTGGGGCGGGTAGCCTGCCGATATTGGCTGCGGTCTACCAGCGGAAAATCTACCTGGGGTGGCAGCATCGCCTGCTTTTGTTGAAAAATGCGATGCCCCTTATTCAGGGTACGAAACAACTCGCTGTGCCCGGTCAGGTTTTCAGAGCTGCCTAAAAATAAATAGCCCCGAGGCTTAAGGGCATAGTGAAACAGCGGGATCAGCTTGCGCTGAAGCTCGTTGTCAAAGTAAATGAGCAGATTGCGACAGGACAGCAGATCTAGACGCGAGAAAGGAGGATCATTGATCAGGCTGTGCTGAGAAAAAATACACATCTCGCGGAGGCTTTTGACCACCTGATAGACCCCGTTTTGAGGTTCAAAAAAGGTGTCTAACCGCTCAGCGGTCAGCTGGTCGGCAATATTTTCTGGATACCGGGCCTGTCGCGCCGAAGAGAGGGCACGTTCATCAATATCAGTGGCAAAAATTTGAACCCGCGATCGCACATCCTGCTGCTCCATTTCTTCGGACAGCAGCATCGCGATGGTGTAAGCCTCTTCCCCAGAAGAACACCCGGCCACCCACACCCGAATCGAATCCTGAGCCTGACTATGGGTCACTAGCGGGGCGATCACCGCCTGCTTGAGCGCTTCAAAGGACTCGGGATCGCGAAAAAAGTGGGTGACCCCAATCAGCAAATCTTTGAAAAGCAGATTAATCTCATCGGGGTCTGACGTCAGATATTCAACATAGCTGGCCACCGACCCGATTTGGGTAATTTGGATGCGCCGCTGAATCCGACGAATCAGAGTATTTTGCTTGTAGCCGCTAAAGTCGTGACCCAGCCGCCGTCGCAGTAGCGAACAAATCTGACTGAGACGATCGGCCGTTTCGGCAAAAATGCCGCCCTCCCCCAGACTCGCGCGCAGCCCGTCACGATGGCGCGCATACTCAATCAGTTTGGCCGGAATCTCTTCGACCGGCAGTACGTAGTCAATCAGCCCGGTGAGGACGGCGCTGCGGGGCATGCTGTCGTATCGGGCAGTTTGGCTGTCTTGAGCAATTGCCAGACCGCCAAACTCTTTAATCGACTTTAGCCCCAACGTGCCGTCGCTGCCAGTTCCCGACAGAATCACACAGACTGCGTTTTCTCCCTGGTCTTCGGCCAGCGAGCGAAAAAACACGTCGATCGGAGCCCGGTGCCCCCTGGCCTGAGATGGAATGGTGAGCTGCAATCTCCTTTGAGCGATGGTCAGGCTTGCATTGGGGGGAATTACATAAACTTGATTAGGCTGTACCAGTGCCTGATCCTGAGCCTGAAGGACATTCATCCGGGTCTCTTTACCCACCAGCTCTGACAGCAGGCTCTCGTGATCGGGCGATAGGTGCGATATCAGCACGAAGGCCATGCCGCTGTTTTCGTCCATGTGCCTAAAGAAGGCTTGAAAGGCCTCTAGCCCGCCCGCCGATGCCCCGATGCCTACGATCAAAAAGGATGCGGATGTGCGCTCGTCACCGTTCGCCGTCTGAAGCTCGAGTGACGGGTCGTTGGGCGGTTGGTTGGTGGCGTCGGCGTTGCTCACATTGAACCTCTGGATGTGAATATTTAATGTAAGCCAGGAATTGTTAGACCAGAACTGAGTCTGAAGGGATTAACAGCAAGATTAGCAGCCCCTCGCGGGTCTCGACCTAAAGAAAAGGCAAAAAAACGATGGCCCTCAAGGGTTTAGCCTGACCGACCGACCGTTTGTTGAAGCTCGTTTGCCATTAGCCCCGGTCAGCAGATTCCGCAGCACCTGAGCATGGGCCTTGAGTAGAGAAAATTCTTCTTGATAGACCTGGGCTGAACAAGGACGGCCCAGGTCTCGCTCAAGCTGAGCTAGCCTGGCAGCCGTATTAGCATGATCTTCTAAAGTCTGAATAGCCACACCCAGGGCCTGCTCAGGTTGAATAACCGGCGGCTTCGTCAACACGGGGCAACAGGAGTCAGCTTGAACCTGGCGACTGTCGGTTGCCAGGTCGGATACTGGCCCGGCCCGCTGAAACGCAGTGAGCACGTCAGCAGAGATGACATCGTTAGGCAGAGTGCCCTCAGGGACTCCAGCCCCCTTCACAAGCTGCTCAATCAGCTGACCCATCTGCCCGATGGGTCGCTGGTAGTCAGTGGCCAGGGTTGCGATCGCGTTCTTAGGCAGCTCTGGATAGTCAGCATCCTGAGGGTCTTGCACGACGACGGTGCCCCCACAGCGCTTGATGGCCAACAGACCAGAAACCCCATCACGCAGAAACCCGGTGAGGATAGCCCCGATCACCTGAGACTGATAGGCCACCGCCGCCGAGCGGAATAAGAGATCAATAGCGGGGCAATGCCGACTTTCGCGCGGTCCCCGATACAGCTGCACTGAGCCAGGCCTGAGCAGCAGGTGGGCATTGGGGGGGGCGACGTAAACGTGTCCGGGCAAAATGGGCTCGCCCTGCTCTGCGGTCTTTGCCGTGAGCGGCCCCGCATTATTCAATAAGTTGGCTAGCAGGCCAGGGGAGTCGGGCGAGAGGTGGAGGACCACAAAGAAAGAAGCTGGCAAGTCGCCCGGCAGTTGGGAAAACAGCCGCTTAAGTGTCTCAATCCCTCCGGCTGATGCGCCAATCACAACGATGCTGCGATTTTCCATGCCATTAAAAGTGCGTTTATTATTCTCAGATTATTTATCTTTATTAACAAAAAGACATCTTCCTTTGGAAATAGCCTTAAAAATTTAGATCGCCTGTAATCGCCTAGCAGCACAGCTTCTGACTCCTTGGCCTTAAGACTTTCTTAAGATTTCCCCCTCTTTTGCTGACTCAAGACTGGTCGACTGACAAATCTTTCTCTTATAGATTAGGTTGAACTTTTGGAACTCAACGATGCCAAGCTTTGTTGGGTTACCCTGTGAGCAGGCATAGCCTACACGCAGCTCAGCACCAACCTGCGAGTTTCATAGAGTTCAAAACTTTTGTCAGCCAACCAGGTTCAAGGTTATTTCTCTCTTTTTAGTCTCAAAATTTTCTTGAGATTAGGCACGTGCTGACGGCAGCTCAGGCAGTACCAACGTTGGCGACGGCGGCTAAACTGCTGCACCAGGTTTTCTGAGCAATAAGGGCACAGGTTAGAGACAAGTTTATTCATGGAGAGAATGACCTCAGAAGTTGGGTTTGACAAATTGGGTTTGGCCAGCAGAATCACGAGCCCCGTTTCGAGATGAACCACATCCCATTTGAGACCCCGACTTTCTCCAGGAAAAGCGGCAGGTCTGAATGGGATCCTGGTTTATTACCATTACATGACATTTTGTTGGGTAACGTCTCTCCTGATTGAAAGATCTGGGTCTACCTACATTTGCCTAGATCCCAGATTTTGCAC
>JBCBZL010000126.1:0-12574 GCA_039815385.1 Cyanobacteria bacterium P01_A01_bin.114 | reverse complement strand
TATATTCCCTTAGTTACTAGCAATCGTAATAAAGAGCCACCTCATAGGGATGGGGCCGCAGCTTCATCGGGAGAACCTCATTATCGAGCTTGTACTCGATCCAGTTTTGGATAAAGTCAGCAGTAAACACGCCACCAGCTGTCAAGAACTCCTGATCTTGCTCAAGGGCTGTTAGCGCTTCTTCTAGAGAACCGGGCGTAGAGGGGATTTTAGCCAGTTCTTCAGGGCTGAGGTCGTAGATATCCACGTCCAGCGGAGACCCTGGATCAATTTGATTTTTGATCCCGTCAATCCCGGCACAGAGCATAGCAGCAAAGGCCAGATAGGGGTTAGACGTCGCATCCGGACAGCGAAACTCAAGCCGCTTGGCCTTGGGGCTATCTCCCGACAGGGGAATCCGTACGGAGGCGGACCGGTTGCCCTGGGAATAGGCCAAATTTACTGGAGCTTCAAACCCAGGCACCAAACGCTTGTAGGAGTTGGTGGTGGGGTTAGTAAACGCCAGCAAGGCAGGGGCATGCTTGAGAATACCGCCGATATACCACAGGGCATTTTGGCTGAGCCCGGCATAGCCATCGCCAGCAAACGTAGGCTGGTCACCATTCCAGATTGACTGGTGGGTATGCATCCCAGAGCCGTTGTCGTTAAACAGGGGCTTGGGCATGAAGGTGACGGATTTACCGTACTTTTTAGCCACATTTTTGATGCAGTACTTGTAAATCATCAACCAGTCAGCCGCCTGAATGAGCTTACCAAACCGAAAACCCAGTTCGCATTGGCCGCCAGTGGCCACTTCGTGGTGGTGTTTTTCAATTGGCACGCCCAGACTCGCCATTGACAGCAGCATTTCGCTGCGCATGTCTTGCAAGGTATCGGTCGGTGAAACAGGAAAGTAGCCTTCTTTGTAGCGAGGCTTATAGCCAAGGTTACCGCCTTCTTCTTCTCGACCGGTATTCCAACGTCCTTCTACGCTATCGACATAGTAGTAGCTGGAGTTTTCGGTTTGGTCAAACCGGACATCGTCAAACACAAAGAACTCGGCCTCTGGGCCAAAGTAGGCAGTATCCCCAATGCCAGTTGATTGCAGATACTGAATCGCTTTGGCCGCGACCGCCCGAGGGCAGCGTTCATAGAGCTCGCCAGTGCGGGGCTCTTTAATGGTACAAATCATGCTGAGAGTTGGTTCTGTCATGAAGGGGTCGATCCACGCCGAGGCCGGATCGGGCACCATCATCATGTCTGATTCATTGATCGCCTTCCATCCCCGGATACTAGACCCATCGAAAGCAACCCCATCGGTAAAACTACTCTCGTCAATCTGACTGCGATGCAAGGTCAGGTGCTGCCAAATGCCAGGTAGATCGATAAATTTTAGATCGATCAGCTGTATATCTTGGTCTTGAATCATTTTCAAGACGTCTGCGGCGGTCTCGGGCATGGACTACTCCTTAACACTGGCTTTTAACGTGACTGATCCTAAAAACAGGGATTCCCATAGATTGTATCCATTGATACAAAAATACTTGATCGATTATCAGCTAACAGTTCGAGCTGGCCTACCGACTGCCTTTAGAAGAATATAAAAACATTGAGAATTAATACCCCCAGAGGGTTTAGCCAGCTGGTTAACAGCCCGATGTTGTGCCAAGACTCAGGGGAGGGACGGTCAGGTAGCCTCGCTGACGGTCGGGGTATCTGCTGGGCCGACTAGCAAAATGCTGCGTAAAAACATTGCGAAAGATTGCAGATTGTAAAAAAAGATGCGCGCGATGAATCTCTCAAAGCCCTGAAATGTTCTTGCTGAACAGGGCGTGGTAGACTGAATTTAAAGGAATCAGGGCTGGCTAAACCACCATGACAGACTGCTTTCCAGCAATTTTTCAAACATTAAAAATGCTCCTTGATGATGCCTTAAGATAGATGCTTTGGACAATTTTCCAGGGCGCTCATTTTTGAGGTCATTCATTGATTTGGGGTTAAATGTTTGAAGGCGGGCAACTCTAAGATTCGCCCCTTTTGATATCTGTTTTTTACAGGCCACTTTTGTAGGCCATCCAATTTAGTCTCAAAATATTGGGAGAATGATTTCATGCGGGATACGGTGACGAGTTTAATCAGTAACTATGACAACACGGGTCGTTACCTTGATCGCGATGCACTAGATTCACTGAAGTCTTACTTCACCACGGGTATGGATCGGGTGAAGGTAGCTGCGTGGATCAGCGCCAATGCCGCTGGGATTGTGAAAGAAGCTGGCTCTAAGCTGTTTGAGCAGGTGCCTGAGCTGCTGCGACCCGGCGGGAATGCTTACACCACCCGTCGCTACGCTGCCTGTCTGCGGGATATGGACTACTACCTACGCTATAGCGCCTATGCCCTGGTAGCGGGTGATTGCGACGTTTTAACTGAGCGAGTGCTTAACGGCTTAAGGGAAACCTATAACTCTCTCAGTGTGCCGATCGGGCCTACGGTCATGGGCATTCAAATCATGAAAGAGATGCTCAAGCAGCAGGCTGCCGAGCAGGGCGTCGTAGATACTACTTTCATTGACGCTCCGTTTGATCATCTCACCCGTGAGCTGAGCGAGGTCAGCGTTTAGACCACGGTGCTCTCTAAAGAGCCTCGGCGTCTAGACCGCTATGCGTTAGGCATTGATTTTGGCACCTCTGGCGCGCGTGCGATCGCAATCGACGCCGCTGCCCAGGTGGTTGCCAAAGTCGATGAAAATTTTATCAGCAGTGCCCCTTGCCAGCTAGCTCAGCTTTGGCAAGGGGCACTGTGGTCTCTGTTAGACGCGCTGCCGCTGCCAGTGCGGCGGCGGCTTGGGGCCATCACCATTGACGGCACCTCTGCCACCGTCTTGCTTTGTGATGCGCGGGGGCAGCCCATTGCAGACCCGCTGCTGTACAACGACGATCGAGGGCGTTTGGTCCTAGACGACCTCCAGCAGATCGCCCCTCACGATAGCCCTGCCCGCAGTGCAACCTCTGGCCTGGCCAAGGCGATGTGGTGGTGGCAAACGCTTCCTCCAAAGCAACGAGAGAGGGCACAGTACTTACTTCATCAGGCTGACTGGCTCAGCTGGCTGCTGCACAATCGGCTGGGCATCAGCGATTATCACAACGCCCTTAAGCTGGGTTGCGACGTCGGTGCGCTGGCCTATCCGGGCTGGCTGTCTCGTTTGCCAGCTGCAGCCTGGTTTCCTCAAATTACCTCGCCTGGGGAGCCTGTTGGTATCATTCAGCCTGCGATCGCAGAGCGCTTTGCGATCGCCCCCGACTGTCTGATCACAGCAGGCACGACCGATAGCATTGCCGCTTTCTTAGCCAGCGGTGCAGCCACCCCCGGAGAAGCCGTGACCTCTTTAGGCTCGACCCTGGTCTTAAAATTACTGAGTACAACCCGCCTTGATGTTCCTCAAAAAGGCATCTACAGCCATCGCTTAGGCAATCTGTGGCTGGTGGGCGGTGCGTCTAATACTGGAGGGGCTGTCTTAAAACAATTTTTTACCGACAGCCAGATCAAAGCGCTGAGTCAGCAGATCGACCCAGCAGTTTCAACTGAGTTAAATTACTACCCGCTTCCCTGCCCAGGCGAACGCTTTCCTATCAGCGACCCTGATTATTTACCCAGGCTAACGCCGCGTCCCCCAAACTCCGTCATGTTCTTAAACGGTTTGCTAGAGGGTATCGCCCAAATTGAAGCAGACAGCTATCAGCTACTGACCCAGCTCGGAGCCACTCCAGTCACGCAGATTTATACCGCCGGAGGAGGGGCGAAAAACAAGACCTGGCAAGCGATTCGGTCTCGCCTACTTAAGCTACCCATAGCGGCGGCGAATACCACCGACGCCGCCTATGGCAGTGCTCGCTTGGCCCAAAACTCAATCCGGGCTTGAGCCAGCTTGTATAGAGCCAAACTTATGTAGATCTAAACTTGTATAGATCTAAACCTATATAGACCCCAACCTACAAATCTAACTGATTGCCGCGACGATACTGCATGTAGGCAGCCACAAACAACCCTGCTAGGGTCACTGGAATTAGCCCTAAAACAATTCCTGACAGTAACGGCTCAATCACGTCTGCTCTCCTAATAAATATCTACTAACTACGATCCAACTGCGATCCGACTGCGATTTCGCATTAGCCTTAGGCCAGCATACTTGCCAGCTGCATACTTTGGCTTCTTTCTTCTCTCTATAGTAATACCAAAGGAATACCAAATCCGAATGCGGCCCCCCTGATTCAAAATGGGAGCCGATCAGGGGCGTAAAACTTTATGCCCTTCAGTAGCGGGTGTCGCTAGACAGAATTTCGTATAGCCCGTTGATTACGAATCCCTAATTTTCAAAGCGCATTGCAAAAAAATTAGCCAAAGCGCTCAGCGTGAATTATTGCTGAAGGTCAGGCACACGAGGCTAAAACAGGTTCCCTAAGCCAGCAAACAATGCAGTTTTTTATGAGAGATACTTGCTTCGATTCATGAGAAAACTTTAAGCTATGTATCGTGACAAAGTGTTAAAGCCTTTTTGAAGGCAGCTCAGCCCCAGTGACTTAGCCCAGCGACCTAGCCCAGTGATCTAGTCCCGTGAACCAGTCCAGTGACTCCAGAAACGCTCAAAACGCCAAAAGCTGACGAAACAGCCCCAGTCATAACGCTTCGTAAGCTAGCCGTGATTGTGATCGGGTTAGTTCTGGCCATGGGTCTCTCAATGTGGGGGCTACGCTACGTGCAGGCTTCAGAACCCTACATTCACGAAGTTCTCTCCCTCAAGGGCGACAGCAGCCGGGGTCGAGAAATTTTCAAGCTCAACTGTGCTACCTGCCATGGATTAGAAGCCGACGGTGAAGTCGGGCCAACCCTACATCGCGTGTCCGATCACAAGTCCAGGGTGGGCCTGATCAATCAGGTCATTAGCGGCAAAACTCCTCCCATGCCGCAGTTTCAGCCTAGCGCCAAAGATATGGCTGATTTACTCTCATTTTTAGAAACGCTCTAGTAGTCCGTCAAATTTAAATGTTCGGGTTTGGTGAGTAGGTGAGTGCGCTGCGCTGGTGAGTAGGTGAGGATCGTCCCCCCTCCCCGCATCACCGCGTCCTCCCTGACCTGGCCAGCTTCCCGCTTCGCAGTCGGTCAGTTTGGTCAGGATTTCAATTTTTTCAGCTTCCCCGGTGACCAAAATCCGCTGGGTCATCGCCACGTTGATCAGCTCCATTCTGAGCCGCATCCAGTACGCTTCTTCAACCGTATCAGGCGGCAGGGTCTGATATTGAGCAGCATAGGGCTGGGTGATGTCGAGTTCAAGCTGGGCACTGAGGGCTTCTAGCACGTAGCGACGCTCAGGTGCAGCGATCTTGACCCAACTGTCCAAGGGCTGCTCCAAAATCTCGGTTTCCTGCTCAGCAGAGGCCTGCCGCTGCAGCCAGTCTTCTACGGTGGAAATCGGCCAATCTGTGGTGACCTCATCCACTTTGGCAAAGGCATGGGCTTCTGCGTAGGCGACGCGACCATCTTGGTTATAGTCTGCCGAGGCCACGGGCTGACCGGTGCGATCAACGCCGCTGAGCCCGGCAAAAAAGCTAGAGCTATAGTCACGATAGTCAGATTCGTTCACGAGGGGGGTGCATCCCACCGAAGGTCGCGAGGCCACGGTGGCAAAAAAGCCGCACCGCGACTGTAGTGCCACAGGGCGATCGGGATCGCCCTGCTCATAAATTAGATTGGCAAATGAGCCTGAGAAGCACTGAGACATCATCGTGACAAAGGGCTGATCGGCAGGCAGCTCGTCCAGCCAACCCGCCAGCTCTTGAACTGAGAGAAGCTGTTCGTTCCACAAAATGAGTGCGTTGTCGTCTTCATTATCGGCGTTGTAAAAACCATGGCCAGTGAAATAGAAAAAGGTGGGGCAGTCAGATTGACGAGCGGGCTGAAATACTCTATGCAAATTTTGCCAGGTGGCAGTCCCAGCTAAATGAGGGATTTCGGGCGCTTTAAACTGCTCTTGCCCAGCCGAGTCAAGATAGCGAATCGTCGCGCGACCGCTATTGCCATTGGCAAAGTAAATATCAGCAACAGCCGCAGGGACGCCCAAAGCAGTCAGGGTCCGTTGGAAAAACTGAACGTTTTTTTCCAGAGCAATCTCGTTGTAGCTAGGGGCTCCCCCGCCCGCTGCGACCAAAAATGTCATTGGCACCTCCGGGTCAGCATCGCTTGCGATGTCAGGGGTCGCTCTTTCAGACGCCGTGGATGGTCTACCCAAAAATGGATTGACCAGAGGGCTCCCATCAGCCGATTGATCGAGCCAGCCAGCGCCTACCCCGATCGCAAACCCTGCAACGGCTGCGCCCAGCCAGGGCAGCACAGGTAAGGGTGCAGCCTTTCTTTTGGGAAATCGCATTTGACCTAGCCCAACAACGTCTATTTCTACTATAAGCAGGTTAAATCAGAGCTCAAAACTCCCCGCCCCCTCAAAGCTGAGGCAGCCCCTTCGCCAAGCCCAAACAAACCCCGGTTAGAAATTCAAGATCGAGGGTTTCAAGGGTATCTGTGGCCTGATGGTAGTGAGGATTGCGGAACTCGGAGGTGTCGGTGACCAAAATCGCATTAAAACCAGCATCCCAAAACGGGGCATGGTCGCTGCGTCGGGTATCGGGCAGCCACTGACCGCGAGCGACCATGGGCAGCCACTCACAGGGGGTACCCCCTTGCCGAAAACTTCGTTTAAGCTGACGCATTATTCTGACAGACTGCCAGTTGCCAATCAGCGCAATAAAGTCACCCCGGTCGGGATAGATAGCTCGTAAGCCCGCTGCTGGATACTGCTGGGAACCGGTGGCGCGATCGCAATACCCCAGCATCTCTAGAGACAGCATCAGATAGAGCGGTTGCCGAGCCTGACACCAGGCCTCGACCCAGGCACGGCTGCCAGCTAACCCAAATTCTTCGAGATCAAACGCTGCGAAAATAATCGGACGCTGTAGCTGTGACGGGGCCAGCAGGCGAGCGAGCTCCAGTAGAACGGCCAGCCCTGTGGCATTGTCATCGGCACCGACCGTCCCCGGCACGGTATCGTAGTGAGCCCCAATCAGCAGCGGCGCAAGGCCTGACTGTGCTCCGGGCAAAGCCAGACTCAGGTTGTAGTGAGTGCGCTCCCTCATTTGAAACGGCTGACGCAGAACCGTACCCCATTGCCCCAATTGCTGCTGAAGGTATTGCTGCACGTAAAAATGCCCTTGAGTTGCCAGAAATGGATCGCGTTCTCGCACAATCTGGCGCAGGTGGGACACTAAATTTTGGGCGACGGCGTCCTTATTTATGGAAAGAGGCATGTCAAATTAGATACTTTTGTTCTAGTGTCAAGACATTGAAGGCCAAAAATCAAGATTATTTTTTTACGAAAGGTTTACCTATTCTTTGCCAAATATTAAGGTAAAAGCTTGCCTAGCCAACTTTTTTTGTTACCCGCACCATTTTTTTGGGCATACCTATTAACTAGCAAACCTGTGACATGTTTCTAAAGGGCTGTTTAGAACTTGTATACTTGTAACGCTTGATACCAATCAGCTCCGATGACCGCAGATTAGGAAGTTCATCTACCCGCTTGTTTATGTTTGATGCATCTGACGCAGACATGGTAGCGCCGTTGCCAGCCAAAGCTGAAGCTCAATTAACCAGCTGGGAAGATCTGGGCCTACCAGAGCTGGCTAATTTGCTATTAATGGCAACCCCATCCCATAGTCGATATACTTCGAACGCCAGTTTCTTGTCATTGGGGAGCGCATCCCAAGTCGAGTCCCTCTGGTCAAGTTTACTGTCACCTCCGTCGCCAGACCGCTCTGCAACCACTGCTGGGCAGGCTCTGCCCGCACAGCTATCTCCCCTCAATCTGGCCCCTCTGAATTTAGCCAGTGCGCTCACCCCGGTTAGCGCCTTTTTGACAGACCAGGTGACGCCGCCCGTGGATACCCCGACCGTTGCTAACCCAGTCGCTCTGCAGCCAGCCGCCGAAGCTAGCTTGCAAAACTGGGCTGCGATCGCACAGGTGCGCGTAATTCCCTCCTACGTAGAGCCAGATGACTCGACCCTGGCCAGCCCGTGGCTCGCCGCCTGCACCGATTTACCGGCTGCCGCTCGGCTAAAAGAGGTGAGTGCCCCTGACTCCTTTCCCCGATTTCGAGTTTGGTTCAAAAACCACGCCCTAGGAGACGTCAGCGACGCAGACCAGGCAGAGCAGCTCGCTCAGCAGCTCAGACAGCTTGTTCATCGAACTGACATTGACCCAACCTTAATTCAGCCAGACATGGGAGCTGAGCAGCCTGTCATTAAGCTGGGGGATGAGGTTTTGTTAACTATTGAGGATCAGATGGCCGAGGTGTTTGGCTTTTCGACGCCGTGGATGGCCGTTGCCTGGGCTAACAATTTGCGGGCCGCGCTCGGCGCTCCTCCCTTAGACGCAGGAAGTGTTCAAATGGCGCTGCATGGTTATGAACCCTCTGGAAAACGGCTTAAAGGAACCGCGTCCTGGTATGGCCCCTATTTTCACGGTCGTCTCACGGCAACGGGTGAAACCTTTAACCAACACGATCTGACCGTTGCGCATAAAACACTGCCCTTCGGCACGCGTCTAAAAGTTCGCAATCGCCAGAATGGCCGGACCGTTGTCGTCCGGGTCAACGATCGCGGCCCCTATATTGGCAAGCGCTCCTTAGATTTATCCAAAGCCGCCGCCCAGTGCCTGGGCAGTGAGAAAAAAGGCGTGGTTCCCTACGAGGCCGAAATCTTGAAGGATGCTGAACCAGACGGGACGCTGGCGTTGGCAGGGCCCTCGGGGGGCTAGCGATCTGTCAAGCTTAAAATTTTGATTGAGGGCGACGCGTAAAGGCTGATCGAGGCGGCTTTCCGCGCCGCCTGTTTGGCTGAGCGCTCAAGTCGAGGCTCGCCTTCCCGGCGTCGAGGCTTTGTTAGATAGAACGGGTGTCGGTGTGAGCAAAAGGGAGTTAGGCAAACCTTCTGGCCTGATCGAGCCATCCGTATGTTTGCACATTACAGGCTTGAAAAAAGTGACAGACGGATTCGCCTAAAAGCCGTGAATTCACTTCACATTTTCTTGATGAATTTGGGCTTTATAGAGTTAGAGACAGGTTAGTTTTTGGGCTGACCGAGATTCTCTGACGCTTACCACAGACGAGCCTCAACATGAACTTTTCATCGCACTACATCCCCCATGGACATTGCTATCTATGGCAAACCCCCCTGGTTGGGCTGCATGCTGTTAGTGACCTGTTGATTGCGATCGCATATTTTTCTATCCCGATTACGCTACTCTTCTTTTTCTATAAGCGCAAGTCGACCTTCTCGGTCAGCATACTGGTGTTATTTAGCCTGTTTATCGTGCTGTGTGGCCTGGGCCACCTGCTCGACATTGTGACCCTGTGGTACCCGATTTATTGGGTTTCAGGCACGGTTAGGGCCGCCACAGCGCTAGTATCTTGCTACACAGCGGTTGAATGTCTGGTGCTGCTGCCGAAGTTTTTGGCGCTCAAGGGCCCAGCCGAGTTAAAAGTGATCAACCAGCGGCTCAAAAAACAAATTGCCGAACAGGCGTCTATCGAGCAAACCTTAGAAAAAAATCAAGAGATCTTTAAAGAGGTCTTTCAGGATGTTCCCCTTGGCATTGCGCTGGTCTCAATAGAAGGTCGTTTTCTAAAAGTCAACAAGGCCCTGACTGAGATGATTGGCTACACCCCCCAAGAGTTGCTAGATACTGATTTTCAAGCGATTACCCATCCCGACGATCTACAAGCAGATTTAGACTATTTAGATGAGCTAATCGGGGGTAAACGCCGGTTTTATCAGATGGAAAAGCGTTACTTCCACAAGCTTGGCCATGATGTCACCGTCCAGCTTAACGTCACGTTGTTGAGCGATCCTGACGGTAAGCCTTTAAGCTTTATTGCCCACATTCAAGATATCTCAGAACAAAAGCAGATGAATGCCGACTTGATATCGGCAACACAAGCTGCAGAGGCTGCTAATCAAGCCAAAAGCGATTTTCTCTCGATGATGAGTCATGAAATTCGCACCCCAATGAACGCCATGCTGGGGATGACAGAGCTGCTCAGTGAAACCGCCTTAGAGGCTCAGCAGCAAGATTACGTCGAAGTCATTTGCACCAGTGGCAACACCCTTCTAAAAATTATCAACGACATTCTCGACTTTTCTAAAATTGAGTCTAAAAAACTAGAGCTAGAAATGGGGCGTTTTGATCTCTACGAATGCGTCGAAGAGGTCATGACGCTGTTCTCAAATCAGGCAGAGCAAAAAGGGCTCTCGTTAACAACGCTGATCGAACCGGCCAATATCCCTAGGTTCTTCAAAGGTGATGCAGTCCGTCTGCGCCAAATCTTAACCAATCTGCTCAGTAACAGTATCAAGTTTACCGACAAAGGTGAAGTGAGCATCCAGGCTAAAGTCCAGCCCATCAATCCAGAAACGACGGACGTAGAAACCACCCGGCCTCACTACGAAATCCAGTTTGTGGTTAAAGACACTGGCATCGGGATTGCCCAGGGCAAAATTAAATCTCTCTTTCAACCCTTTCAGCAAGTGGATGCTTCGACGACTCGTAAATATGGTGGGACAGGCTTAGGGCTAGTGATTAGCCGACAGCTGATTGAGATGATGGGCGGTAAAATCGAGATTGAAAGTGAGCCAGGGCAGGGAACAACTTTTCACTTTTCGATCAAGCTTGAAGCGTATGGACGGGCACTTCAAACTGGCCGTATTCAGCATGAACTAGATCTGCGGCAAAAACGTTTGTTGATTGTAGACAGTAACCAGACTAGCCGTCGGTATTTAACGCTGCAAGCTGAATCTTGGCATCTAGAAGTGTATGTGGCAGATTCAGCAGAGGCCACTTTCGTCACCTTGTTTCGCAGTCAACCCTTTGATGTGATTGTGATCAATGAGCCGCTTCCGGATATGAATCACCGTCAGCTTGCTTCTCATATCCGCAATTTTCCTAACTATCAAACGGTACCGTTAATCCTGCTCCAAAATCGCCAGCAGAGTTCAGTCCAGCAGCGCAGTCTGCCCAGCAATAAGATCAAGCTGTTGCAAAAACCAATCAAGCGATCTCAGTTTTACAACGCCCTAGTGCAGCTGCTCGTTGATGAAGATGCTTTTGCCCAGGCTGACATCAGCCCAGCGCAGACTTCAGCGCCTGCGATGACTAGCAAAACGCCCTTGCGCATTTTACTAACCGAAGATATCCCACTCAATCAAAAAGTGGCCTTAGAAATGTTGGCCATGTACGGCCATCAAGCCGATGTGGTGAACAACGGCAAAGAGGCCCTTGA
The DNA here is from genome assembly GCA_039815385.1 of Cyanobacteria bacterium P01_A01_bin.114. Lineage (GTDB taxonomy): Bacteria > Cyanobacteriota > Cyanobacteriia > Phormidesmidales > Phormidesmidaceae > SIO4C1. Next base: position 1,214 of record JBCBZL010000126.1, on the reverse strand, counting down.
GGCCCTGAGACATCAGCCCTACGACCTTGTCTTAATGGATATTCAGATGCCGAAAATGGACGGCTTAGAAGCTACCCGCGAGATCCGCTCAGATTTAGATATTGTACAGCCCCATATCATTGCCATGACGGCGCACGCGATGCAGGGCGATCGAGAGGCCTGTTTTACAGCAGGCATGAACGGCTACATCAGCAAACCCATCCGCAAGCATGATTTAGGCAGAGCCCTACAACAATGTCTCGCACCCAAGAAGCCATTGCGATCGCGGCGTCAGATAGCCCCTACAACGGCCTCTATGACAGTCCCTATTCAAGCCCCTGAGGTTGCTCAAGAGATAGTCCCGTCGATAGCAATCCCTGACCTCCTGCCAAATTTGGCCGACCTGTCTACGCTAGACCTTCAAAGCCTAGAAGCCCTCAGCAATGACAGATCGTTTTTGTTTGAGGTGTGCAACACCTTTTTAGCCGAGGCACCCCAGCGCATCGTTGCGATTCAAACGGCGTTAGACCAGCAGCATGCAACGGCGTTAGCCCAAGCGGCTCATGCCCTAAAATCACTGAGCAGCTGTGTGGGCGCAGCCCGACTTTACCAAATTTGTCAGCTGATGGAGGCAATGGGGAAAGCCGCCAACTGTACGCAAACTGCACAACGGCTCATAGAACCGATCCAGTCTGAATATAAACAAGTCCGGACGGCCTTACAACACTATCGAGACACCCTACAGAGTTGACTATAATGCCATCTTTTTCTGAGACGCAGCCCCTTGCCGATGGGGGTAAAGCGCCCGATTTTAAAGCACCCGCGGCGGCGGTCGCCACCTCAGTGCTCATCGTCGATGATGAACCGACAATGCGCCTGCTGTTACGCACAGCTCTTCAAAAAGAGGGGTTTCAGGTAACAGAAGCCAGCAACGGCCTCGAGTGCTTAGAAATTTTTCAACAACAGCATCCTGATATTGTTCTAATGGATGCAGTCATGCCAGAAATGGATGGCTTTGTTTGCTGTACGGCCCTACAAAAGCTCTTTCCTGAAACTCACATACCCGTCTTGATGATTACCAGTCTTGAAGATCTAGACTCTATTAATCAAGCCTTTGAATCGGGAGCCACTGACTACATTACTAAACCTATTCATTGGGCACTGCTCCCTCATCGGATGCGCCATTTGCAAGACATCCTCGAGCGTCAGCGGGCAGAGCTGCAAATCAAGGCATC
>JBCBZL010000391.1:0-3654 GCA_039815385.1 Cyanobacteria bacterium P01_A01_bin.114 | reverse complement strand
ACCAATCTGCTCCGTAACGACTTGAAGACGAACTACCCGAGAAATTCCCTCTATGGTGTCAAACTTTAGGGGTGTCCGGCAAGGTGTGTTGTGGAAAACACTTGCAACGCTTCCGTTAACAAACCAAATCGGCAGTGTTAGCAGCTGTTAGTATAAATTGATTCAAAATCACATCTAACCCAAAATCCAGATTAAAAAAACTTGCGTTTTTCCAATAGGGTAAACAAGAGAGCTGGATTTGACCCAGGTTTAGCTCGAAAACTCAGGTCTTTAAACCGGCTAGATGTGACCAAGCTTGATTTAGCAATTGCAGTGCCTGCTGACGCTGTTTAGGGTCATCCTACCGAGCGCTGCCTGATTCATTGAAATTAAAAAGGGAAGATTATTGACGATGAACTCATTGCGTTTGAAAGTGGCGATTATGGCAGCCGCAGCCTTAACGATGACCGCAGGGTTATCGTTAGCGCGCGCTCAAAAATCGACCGCCCAGACATCTACCCCAGTAGACTCGCAGCGTCTACTGGCCCAAAGCGCAACCTTTGGCTCAGCAGAAACTGACCAAACCCCCTTTGTGCTGATCGCTCAGCCGACAAGTCGGCTGGGTGGCGTTCAGCGCTACGGGCTGATGATTATTGAACAGAGACAGCCTGAACCCCTTTGCTGGAGCGAGTCTGGCTCAAACCCTACCCAGATACAGCCGCTTTTGCTAAATTTTGACTTTACCGGAATTTGTGCCAAAGCCACTGATACCAACGGCTACCTGGTTCGTGCCGGGGGCGAAGACCTCAGATATGACCCCGTCTTAGAAGAGGTAGACGGTCGCTTGGTGCTCTTTGGCAACCCTCGGCGGTCACTCACGGGCCAAGTTCAAGGTCCCCGCATTATCATGGGCCAGACCGATGGGATTGCCCTCAACGGCTTTACTAAAATCGTTCTCAACTCTGGCTGGCGGTTAGCGCGACAAACCTTCAACGGCAACCCCACCGGTCGTACCTACATCACCAACGACCTGACTCTGGCCCAAATTGCTGCTCAGCAGGGCGACGTGCCAACGCCTACTCCAACACCTACTCCAACGCCTACTCCGACCCCAACCCCGGTCGCGACGTTCCCGGACACCCGTGGCGATATCTACCAGCAGCAGATTGCGCGGGCAGTTCAGATTGGATTTATTGCGGGCTTTCAAGATGGTACCTTTGGCCCACGGCAGCCAGTGACTAGAGAACAGCTTGTGTCGATGGTGATTGAGGCCCTTGATAGCGAAGAGAATATCTCTATTGCACTGCCTAATCAGGTGACCAGCGACCCCTTCAATGATGTACCGGCTAATCGCTGGAGTGCTGCTAAAATTCAGTTCGCTAGCCAAAATGACATTGTTAGTGGCTATCCTGATAGCACTTTCCGGCCGGAGGCAGAGGTCACCCGAGCAGAGATGATGGCTGTGCTGCGTAAAGCTGCTAAGTATCGCAAGCGGCAGCTCGGTCAACCAGACGGTTTATTCGATACTCAGCCAGTTTTCAACTTTACGGATATCGAAGGCCACTGGGCAGTAAACGCGATCAACCGAATGTCTGTCTACTGCGGTGTTGCAACCCCACTTAACGAGACGGGGACAGCGTTTGAGCCCAACAGCAGCGCCTTGAGAAATTACGCAGCTGCCGCAGTTGTGCGTGTGCTCGATTGTCAGAATTAATCTAACAGGTGGATTGATTTTACAAATCGGTTTTACATAGGGGGCTGGCACTGCCAGTCCCCCTGTATGTTTTTGCGACTGGGCTTATTTAGTAGCCCTCAGGAGACCAAATCGAATTAACCCTCGTCTGAACCCGGATGACATGAGTCCTAGAGACAGTGCTCCTTGAATCGTTGACCTGCCTGCCTGGAGAAGCTTTAGAGTGACAGACGGGGCCAAGGCCGAGCGAATGACTTCATCCCAAAAGGGAGCTACGGCGGTTGACCAGTCAGCGGTCTGGATGTTTCGGAACCCGATGTCGGCTGCGATCGCACCGTACTCAGGCAGCGAAATCACATAGGGCAGACAATAGACATCATAAATGGCCTGAAGATGTCGCTGCTCATCCGCAGTCAGCGCCCCCGCCAGCGAGTCGGTGGCGCGATGACACCAGGTCGCCATCAAAAAATGACCGCCGGGCTTGAGCTGCCGATAGCATTCTTGTAAAAACTGCCGTTTGTCAGGCATGTGCTCACCGCTCTCCAGCGACCAGACCAAATCAAAAGTACTGTTTGGGAACCCGGTCTCCAGCGCATTTGCGACTTGAAAGCGAGCGGACATCCTTTCTTCCGTGGTCCCTTCTGCCAAGCCCCCTGGCTGCTCATCTTCCTTTGACAACCCCTTAGCCTGGGCACGCTCAGCTGCACGACGCGCCTGGACAGGGCTGAGGGTGATGCCTACGGCGTTGGCCTTAAATCTTTGAGCCAAATAGAGGGTGCTGCCACCGATACCGCAGCCCACATCCAAAATAGACGTTGCTGTCTGTACGTTGCCCCACTGCAGTAGCGCGTCCATCAAATCAACTTGGGCCTGGTAGCGCTCTTTGCGCAGGTTGCCCGCTGGGCCATAGTAGCCGTGGTGCATGTGCTCACCCCAGACTTGTTCCCAAAGCAGCGATGACGCGTCGTAAAACTGGCCGATACGCGTGTAGAGATCTGATGGACTGGCCGGGGAAGAATTTAGCTGGGTCATGGGCAAGCCCTATCCGCAAATGGGTTTATCGCTGAAATCGTCATGTTTTCCCGTGAAAATGAGAAACTGAAGAAGCTTTGTAACTTATAGAGTCACATCCAGATTGGCAGCCTAAGTTTTTCGCATTGGGCCAATCATCGGACAACCCCCGTCTGGATGGTGACAAGAGTTATCTTAACGCTCAGATTTATAACGCTGAGGGAAATTTAGCCCCGCCATGACTGTTTCTCGAACTGTCTGTATTGGATTTTTGACCGTTATTACAATCGGCACCTTGCTGCTGCTGTTACCGATAGCCACCGCCTCAGGCGAGTGGAATAACCCGATTGTGGCGCTCTTTACTGCGACCTCTGCGGTGTGTGTAACCGGACTGATTGTGGTAGACACAGGCAGCTATTTTTCGCCAATAGGCCAGGGCATTATTTTGCTGCTGATCCAGCTGGGGGGGCTGGGCTATATGACCGCTAACACGTTTCTGCTCCTGGTACTGGGGCGACGACTGGGGCTCAAAGATCGCCTCGCCGTTCAGCAGTCCCTCGATACCGCAGAGCTATCAGGGGTACGGGGGCTGATCATCTCGATTATCTCAATGACGCTCATCTTTGAGCTATCAGGGGCCTTTTTGCTCATGCCTAAGCTATTTGAAGACTACGGGACGGGCTATGGGCTATGGCTGGCCCTGTTTCATAGCATTAGTGCCTTTAACAATGCTGGGTTTAGTTTATTTTCAGATAGTTTGATGCAGTACGGCACCTCACTGTGGGTGAGCTTAGTCGTCGCTATCTTGGTGGTGGTGGGGGGTATCGGCTACGAGGTGATGATGGAGCTGTTTATCTGGGTGCGCAATCGCATTCGAGGCCATCGCGAACGTCATGTTTTTTCGCTCCATTTTAAGGTGGTGACTAGCACGTCTTTGACATTGCTGGCTCTAGGCACCGTGGCTCTATTTT
>JBCBZL010000225.1:0-8295 GCA_039815385.1 Cyanobacteria bacterium P01_A01_bin.114 | reverse complement strand
TCAGGGCTGAGCTGGAGTACATCACCCTGGATGAGATTTTTGAGCAGGGCCTGCATGAGTTTCTAGACAACTTAGAAACTCGCCTGAACGAGATCGGTCAGCACATTTACACTGACTTTGTGGCTTTGCCACTGGCGTCTTGATCTTTCCCTTGTTCCTTTTACCCCTCAACGCGGTGCGTTGGTTAACGGTATCCCCAGCGGTGCGTTGGTTAACGGTATCTCTAGTCACATCAGGATGCGACCGGGTAGAACGTACCCTACCCCTTTCGCCCTTCGCCTTTCACCCTTCGCCTTCTTGCCCTCCCCATGCGCTACCAAATCCGCCACACCACCCGCTACGCCTACAGCCAGCCAGTACGCCTGAGCCCCCATACCTTGCGCCTGCGCCCCCGCAGCGATGGCATGCAGCAGCTCAGCCACTTTGCCATTACCCTGGAGCCTAACCCTTCCAAGATCTCCGAAATTCTGGATATTGACGGGAATGCCTGTCTGCAAGTTTGGTTTCCCCCTAAGGCCTTGACAGAGCTGCACATTTCGACAGCGGCAGTGGTCGAAACCTATCGCAGCAATCCGTTTGACTATCTTTGTGAGCCCTGGGCCATCACTGCGCCGATAGACTACCCTAAAACGCTGGCCAGTCGCCTGGCTCCGTATTTACTGTCGAGTCGACTGACGGCGCTCAGCCCTGGCATCGTTGACTTTGCCCAGGAGCTGTTGCATCAAGTGGCGGGCAACGTCGGGTACTTTCTCACTGGCCTCACCCAGGCTATTTATGAACGTCTTGAGTACAAACAGCGGTTAGAGGGGCCACCGCAGCCATCGGGGGTGACCCTTAGCCAAGGGGCAGGCACCTGCCGTGATTTTGCCGTGTTGTTTATCGAGGCGTGCCAGGCGGTGGGGTTGGCAGCGCGGTTTGTCAGTGGTTACCAGGAGGGCGATCCCGATCAGCTCAGCCACGATCTGCACGCCTGGGCAGAGGTGTATGTGCCAGGAGGCGGCTGGCGGGGGTTTGACCCCACCCACGGGCTGGCGGTAGCCGATCGTCACATTGCGATCGCAGCGGCAGGCCACCCACCCGAAGCAGCCCCCGTGACCGGTAGTCTCAAGGATGGCAGTCTGGCAAAGGCAACGCTAGAAAGCGATATCAAATTAACAGTTTTATCAGCATGATTAGAGCTAGCAGAGCCCAGCACATGAGCTGAGTTCCAGACTAAGGGGCAGGGATTATGAGCCAAAGATGCCCGCGGCGCTAACGTAATCGTCCCAACCTATGAATGTACGTTATGTACAGCAAATTGCCGGGTGTGGATGTACGGCAATTTGCCGGGTACAATTGAGACATGACCTCTGCCCCACATTGCGGTTTTCCTTATCATGCCTTCTACTAATAATGACAAATCGTCAGCGCGGCTAGAAGCGCGCATCAGCCCAGAGACTAAGGCTCTACTGCAAAGGGCTGCCGACTTAGAAGGACGTTCGCTCACAGACTTTGTGGTTGCCAGTGCTCAATCTGCTGCTTACAGGGTCATTGAGCATCACCAAACCTTAAAGCTGAGCCTCGAAGACAGTACATCGTTTGTAGAGGCAATTCTCGGTCCGCCACTGCCCAACGATGCTCTGAAATTGGCGGCTTTACGGTATCAACAACAAATACCGGTTTAATGGTTCTCAAAATTGCCCCGCTTGATAGCCGCATATATATCCGATCCAGCTTTTGCTGTGGAGAAGACAGTTTAGATCGTTACATCCGCAATCAAGCCTCTCAAGATCTCAAAAAACGAGTTTCCACTGTCCTGGTTCTAACCGATGCTCCTGAACCAGATGTTTTGGGCTACTATACCCTCTCTGCCTATGCTGTTGATGTTTCAGCTCTAGATAAAAGCTCTGCAAAACGACTGCCTCGCTACCCCGCGCTGCCCGCTACCCTGCTTGGCCGACTTGCGATAGACAATCACCAAAAAGGTAAAGGATTGGGTGAGCTGTTGCTAATGGATGCCCTGAGAAAGTCTTTGGCAGCTACTACCCAGGTTGCCTCTGTCGCTGTCATTGCCGAAGCTTTAAACGAAACGGCCCTGACCTTCTATTTGAAATACGGCTTCCAGTCATTTAACCAGGAACCCATGCAACTGTATCTGCCTATGAAAACCGTTGCAGCACTTTTCTAGGACATGCCCAATCCAGGCGATGTCAAACCCGTGGGTCAGGGCGTATCAGAACTTCGGATTGATTATGGCCCAGGCTATCGAGTGTATTTCATTGGTTGCCACAGTTCTTATGGTTTTGCGGGTGCTTGGATTACGCATTCAGGTTGTACCCATTGCCTAGTACCGCATTAGTCAAAAATTATGCATGAGTAATCCTATTTCAGTTTAGGAAAAATCCGGCTCGGTGGGCACTGATACCTGATTCCACTCGATATTAGGCATTGCTTGGGCGGCATCCCGCAGGGCATTTTCCCAATAGAGACGAATTTTCCTGAGATAGGGGTCGCCCGCCTGGAATTCGGCCCGGTGGCGCAGCTCTAGGGTATCGGTTTCGTACAAAATCATGTCGATGGGCGGCCCCACCGAGATGTTGGAGCGCATCGTCGAGTCAATCGACAGCAGCGCATACTTTGCGATCGCATCCAAAGACGACTCAGACCGAAGCGCGCGATCCAAAATTGGTTTGCCGTACTTGGTTTCGCCAATCTGCAAAAACGGCGTTTCGGGCGTGGCCTGGATACAGTTGCCCTGGCTATAGATTAAATAGAGCTCGGGCGACTCCCCAGCGATTTGGCCGCCGAGCAAAAAATTGCATTGAAAATCGATGCCATCTTTTTCAAGCCAGGGGCGATCTTCATCCTGCATCGCCCTGGAGCAGCTGCCAATGTAGCGGGCGATATCATGGAGGGTCGGCAGCGTATGCAGGTTAGGCTGGGTTTCAGTTTTCAGATCGCGCCCCAAGCGGTGAATGACAGCCTGGCTCGTCGATAGACTGCCTGAAGTACACAAGGTAATCACCCGCTCTCCCGGCAGCGAAAAGTCGAATAGCTTTTGGTAAGACGAAACATAGTCAACGCCAGCATTGGTGCGTGAGTCTGCAGCCAAGACTAGACCTTGTTGGACGAGAATGCCGAGGCAATAGGTCATTCTTAAAACTCAAAACGGGTTAATTCTCAGACTGCATTATCGTATCAGTATCGTCTCGTCCCATCATCTGCCCATCGGCTATGGTTACCCTTCGGAAGACACCTAAATTTTCAGCTCAGTCAAAGCTTCGATTTTGGCAGGGGCTGGTGGTTGCGATCGCGCTGCTTCTAGCGTTTGATCTGGTCACCTACGGCATTGCTGAGGGGCTGTGGTTTAGCTCAGTCGACTATTTTTCGGTCTACTGGCTGAGATTGCAAACCCAGGTCGGGCTGGGGGCACTGGCGTTTTTGGGTAGCTTGGCGTTTACCGCCTTAAATCTGTCGCTGGCGCAGCGGCTGAGTTTTGACGACTACTGCGTTTTGCCCAAGGCTGAGAATTTGAAATCGGGGCTGGGGCTCAGATGGCTGCTGCCGATGGCCTTGGGGTTAGCCCTGATGGTGGCGCTGCTGCTGCTGTACTACGGCCAGCTGGCCGTGGTGCGATGGCATACCCGAGCCGCCGCCAGTGCCCTGCCGCCCCTGCCGCTGTGGCTCAAATGGAGAACCGGATGGCAGATTGTGCAGCAGATTGCAGAGCAGCCGTGGCAAGGGGTCTTTTTAGTCGGGGTTGCGATCGCGCTATTGATCTACCCAAATGTATGGGCCGCCATCGGCGCGGTGGCGATGAGCCTCAGCCTCGGCATGGTGCTCTCAGATCAGTGGCCTCGAATTTTACCCGCTTTAACCCCCACCGCTTTTGGCCAGGCCGATCCGCTGTTCAACAACGACATTAGCTTCTATATTTTTCGGTTGCCGATTTTAGAACTGTTAGAGTTTTGGCTGACCGGGCTGCTGTTGTTTACCCTAATGGCAGTAACGCTCAAGTATCTACTCGCGGGCAATACCCTGAGCCAGGGGCGGTTTATGGGGTTCTCACCGGTGCAGCAGCGGCACCTCTATGGTTTGGCCGGGGGGCTGCTGCTGAGTACGGCCCTGAGCCACTGGCTGACTCGCTATGAGCTGCTTTATTCGAGCCAGGGGGTCACCTACGGGGCGAGCTTTACGGATGTCACCATTGACTTGCCGGTAAACTTGGGGCTCTGCCTAATTTCCCTCGGGCTAGCGCTGGCGATGGTGTGGCGCACGCTGTTTTGGGAAATCGGGTTTCGTAGCTTTGTCGAGTGGGGCATGTCGGTGGGCAATCGCAAGCATGCATATTTGCCAAAACTGTCGCGACGCCCCTACGGTTCGCGACCGCTGATCGGGGCGATCTTGATTTATCTTTCGTTTGCGGCGGTGGGTGAAACGGTGGCACCGTGGTTGGTACAGCGGTTTATGGTGCAGCCTAACGAGCTGCTGCGTGAGACCCCTTATATCGCTCGCTCCATCCACTTTACCCGCGATGCCTTTAACCTCACCGATGTGCAAGATGAGGTCTTTACCCCCCAGGGCGATCTCACCTACGCTGACCTTGAGGCTAACGAACTGACCGTTCGCAATATTCGCCTGTGGGATACGCGCCCGCTGCTTGAGGCAAATCGCCAGCTGCAGCAAATCCGGCTGTATTACGAATTTGCTGATGCCGATGTCGATCGCTACACGCTCGTCCGTGATGATGGTAGCGAGGAGCGGCGACAGGTGCTCATTTCGGCTCGCGAGCTCAACTATGAGCGAGTCCCAGATGAGGCCAAAACCTGGGTCAATCAGCATTTGATCTATACCCACGGCTATGGCTTTACCATGAGCCCGGTGAATACCGCCGCTCCCAGCGGTCTGCCCGACTATTTTATTAAAGACATTGACCATACCCCCAGCGACCCAGTGATCAATCGCAGCATTCCGATTGGGGCACCACGTATCTATTTTGGGGAGTTGACCAATACCTACGTTATGACCTCTACCCGGCTACAAGAGCTAGACTACCCCAGCGGAGAGGGTAACGTGACCAATGTCTATGGGGGCCAGGGCGGCATTTCGATCGGGGCGTTTTGGCGGCGGCTGCTTTTTGCCAAGCACCTGGGAGACTGGCAGATGCTGTTTACCAACGACTTTACCGCCGACACCCAGCTGCTGTTTCGTCGCAATATTCGCGATCGCATTCGCCGCATCGCCCCCTTTTTGCAGTTTGACCAAGATCCTTACCTGGTAGTTGCTAACCCTAATGGGACAGGTGTCGAAGCTGCAAACGCCAACTACCTTTATTGGATGGTTGATGCCTACACCACTAGCGATCGTTATCCCTACTCTGACCCCGGCGTCAACAACTTCAACTACATTCGGAATTCGGTCAAGGTGCTGGTCGATGCTTATGACGGCAGCGTCAGTTTCTACATCGCCGATGAGAATGACCCGATCATCCAAACCTGGGCACGGATTTTCCCCAGCATGTTTCAGCCGCTAGCGGCGATGCCCCCTGCCCTGGTCAAGCATATTCGCTATCCCCAAGACTATTCGCTAGTGCAGTCTAATCAGCTGTTGACCTACCACATGACCGACCCTCAAGAGTTTTACAACCGCGAAGACCAGTGGCGGGCTCCCAACGAAATATATGCGAACGAGGCCCAGGTGGTAGAGCCCTACTACCTGATCATGCGCCTGCCTGAGGAAACGGAAGAAGAGTTTATCTTGCTGCGGCCGTTTACCCCTGCCCAGCGCAACAATATGGTGGCGTGGCTAGCGGCGCGGTCTGATGATGAGCAGTACGGTCGAATTTTACTTTATCGCTTTCCTAAGCAAGAGCTGGTGTTTGGGCCTGAGCAAATTGAGGCGCGCATTAACCAAGAACCTGAGATTTCTCAGCGTATTTCTTTGTGGAATACTCAAGGTTCAAGGGCCAACCAGGGTAATCTTTTGATCATTCCGATTGAGCAGTCGCTGCTCTACGTTGAGCCGCTGTATTTAGAAGCTGAACAAAACCGGCTGCCGATTTTGGCGAGGGTGATTGTAGTGTTTCAAAATCGAATTGCGATGGGTGAGACGCTGGAGCAGTCTTTGCAGGCGGTGTTTCGCAATGGTAAGACCATGGCCCCCACCATTTTGAGAGATCTAGAGGGCAGCGGCGATCCTCTGGATGGGCTGATTGCGCCAGATCCGTCGATTGCGGTTCCGCCTGTGGTTGAAGAGGCAAATTGAGAGTCGTAGATAGGCTCGCTGGTTCAAGAAGCTGGTTGGATTGTGACAGTAACCGCAGGCTTAGCCCATCCTACGGGGTTTCCCTACGTCTTCGTCCGTCCCTATCTCCCGCGTCTCCGCGTCTCCCTCTCCCCGCGTCTTTCTCCCCCATCTTCCCTCAATACCTAAGCCGAAACGCTCTCTATCGGCGTAATAATTAGCTGGCGCAAATGGTGCCGAAATTCGGGATCGAGATATTGGGCTTGCAGTGTCTGCCACTGTTTCCACATCTGGCGGCGTTCTTGGTCAAAGTGCTGTGCCAGGGTGGGTATCTGGGTGGCCCAGGCAGTGCCCAGGGATCGATGCAGAGCAGCTTGGATCACGGCTTCATCTTGCAAAATGCCCAGGGTGTCTTGAATTTGCCGAAAGTCTTTGACCAGGGCCGCATAGGAGAGCCCGTGCAGTCCCAGAAAAAATTCGGACTGGTAGCGGACATGTTTCATCCGTTTGCGCAGGTCGTGCAGCAGCTCGCCCTGTTCGCTAAGGCAATCGTTAATTTGTGTCAAACTCATCCGTTTGTGGGGGCGCAGAGGCAGCGACTGTGGGGTACCCACCAGCCAGCCGGGGTGTTGCAGCACCTCACCAATCAGCGGCGAGAGCAGATCTGGCAAGACCATTTCGATAGGAATCAGCGCAGAGAGCTGATATGTAGGCTGTTTGAGCCAGTGCTTTAGATCTGTAATTAAGCGGCTGTAGGTCTCGCTCTTGAGCAGTTTACGGGTGCGGCGAAAACACTTTTGGCGCTGTTTGAGAATATCGGACTCTACCGTTTGCAGGGCTTTGATTTCAGCGGCGCTGAGCGCGTGCGCTTGGCGAAAGTTTTGTAGCCACATGAGCAACACGTCTAAGTCGCGGACGCTGCCCAGGCGTCGGGCAATTTTGGCAATGTTGCGATCGCACACCCCCTCTGGCAGCTTAATCGCGCCGCCAAAAATCTCAACCGCCGTGCGCAGCCGCCTTAACCCCACCCGCATCTGATGCAGCGCCTCTGGGTCGGTATCTTTGAGCACCTGCGATTTATACTTCGTGGCTTTCTTAAAATGCTTTTTAAGGGTTTGGCGCGCGTAGGTTCCTAGGGAATCAGGTCTAGCTGCAACCTGCTCAGAAAGTGCCGAACCGCTTGAAATTGCCTGAGAAGCTTTGGGAGAAGCTTTGGGGGGAACTGCCATATTGTGCCGGTTTCCTTTGCAAATGCGAGGCCTCTAGGTGTGTGGGCAAGGCCCATTCCGATCGTATCGAATCGTACCGGGACTGGCGGCAGCGTGATACCAAATGAAAAATTAGCAGACCCATCACCCATCACCCATTACCCGCCCGCCCAATACCTGCGCCGCCACCAACCCCGAATAGTAAGCCGCATCAAGATTTTGCCAGGGCATATCGGCCGCTCGACACCAGTCGCCGCAGCAAATGATTGAGGGGTTTTCAAACGTGACTGCGGCTTCAGGGAAGGCCTTTTTGACAAAGGCATAGCGCCAGCGATGGATTTGCCACTGCTCAGGTGAGGGCAGATTGGGGAGAACTTGGTCAGCTGCATGTAGCAGGGGAGGAACCGCTGTTTGTAAATCGGTGGTCTCTTGATAAAGTTCGGCAAAACTGGCTTGGCTTTGCATCACAACTAGCGGCATTTCTGGCAGAGGCGTTTGTGGTGACCGACTTTTGCTGCTCTCGAGGGCCATCCAGGCCAGGGGATCTTCCGACTCGACTGTGATCATCCAGCCCTTATTAGCGCTAGACAGGGCTGATGGACTGTCTGGCGAATACGGGCTAGGCAACTCTGTCCCAGCTGCATATCTGAGCATTAGGGTAAGGCAAGGCTCGTATTGCACGGTTTTGATTTGGGCAAGACGAGACTGGGCAAATTCTTTGGGGGCTAGCAGCGGCACTACTTGAGGGGCCGGAATCGCAATCACAACCGCCTCAGCGGTAAGCGTTTGTGCGCCATCAGGGGTCTCACAAACGAGCTGCCAGTGGGCGGGTCGATTTTGCTTAATCTCAACCACCCGATGCTGG
>JBCBZL010000267.1:0-7071 GCA_039815385.1 Cyanobacteria bacterium P01_A01_bin.114 | reverse complement strand
GCCCTAAGCAGGCTTAGAAATTGGCAGATTCTGGCGAGCACCAGTCGCTGCCGCTGGCTAAGATTTCAGCATTAAAGCAATCAGCCTTCGGTTTTGGCGAATGCCTATCAGCCGGCGTTAGATTTAGGTCTTCAAACAAAAAGTTAAACTCTGACACCGTTCGCGGAATCAGGGGCAGCAAGTTGGGCTTAGCATTGGGGGCCTGTAGTGTCAAATCCACAGAAAGATTGGGGCTGGGCAGCGTTTCACGTTCACCCATAAACCAGTCTGCAATCACGCTAGGCGTCCAGCCAATTTCACCGGGCTGACCTTCAACCTGTACGATCATCGGCACAACCAGGACGGTTTCCTTAGGCTCGACCGTCGGTGTTTCGCAGGAAAAGCTGTCATCAAAAGTGATGGTGCTGTCTTTGATGTCGCCAAAAATGATCTGGCATTGAGCAGAGGGCTCTCTCTGGTCAGACTCGGAGGCTACGTCTTCTGAGCTGTCAGCAGGTTTGCTGAAGTCAGGAACAAGGTCAGGGCCAAAATTGATGCCAATATGACTCAAGACTGCCCATATACCTAAAAATCCGCCTGCTACAGGCGCACACTTCTGACCAATCCTTCTTCCAAAGGCAGTCCAATCACGCGGTTGCTCCGCCATGATCTCTATATTGTATATACGGGTTTAGGTAAAAAAGGTTATTAGCTCGCGTCTGTCACCCCGGATGGGGCCAAACAGTGAGTACGGCGATAACCCTACAAAAATCTATTTAGCCCCTGATTTTTTACATTGAGTCATTCACAGAGTACTTCACACTCGCTGAAGCACATTCGTGATTTTTTTGATGCTAATTTAAGTTTTTTTTATATAAAGATTAATCGTGCCACTTCAGCGTAAGCGCTTAGTTTGGACAGTCTAGACTTTCGCCATTTAGATTGGGTATTAGCAGACAGGACAGCTAGACACGGCAAATAGATAGGGCGACTGCCATACCTGAACTCCATGAATGGTTGATTAAGTTCCTTTTGCTGAGTCCTGATCGCAAATGTATGACAATGTAAGGGTGTGAAACTTTATCCCGCATAAAAGCATGAGCCAGCGTAATGAAAAGATCTTCCCAATCATTTTTTTATTCCTTGCGCTTGGTATTATCGGCAGCGTGTTTAGCTCGCTTTGGTGGATAACGCAGGGGGTACCCTCTGGGGGTAAGACGGTTCAGCCTGATGTCGGTAACTCAATCACGCCTAAAAAATCACTGGCCAAGCACTCTGCGTCGGTGCTCAGCGTTGTGTTTTCGCCAGATGCTTCGCTAGTGGCGAGCGGCAGCTATGACCAAGATGTGAAAATTTGGGATCCTAACACGGGAAAATTACAGCGAACCTTTGAGCATGGCGGTCGTGTCAATAGCCTGGTGGTTGGCCCAGAAGGCACCCAGCTGATTACCGGTAGCGGAGATGGCGAAATTGCATTCTGGGAGCTGGCGTCTGGGCAAGAAAAGGCTGCGATCGCAGCCCGCTCTGGCAGAATTGTCAGCTTGGCCCTGAGCCCAGACGAACGGTTTTTAGCCAGCGGCAGCAGCGATGGCACCATTCAAATATGGAATGTAGAAACCCAGCAAGCATATAAAACCCTGAAAGTATCTGGACCACAAATTAACAGCCTGGCCTTTTTACCCAATAACCCCCGGCAGTTAGTCAGCGGCGATCAAGAGGGCGGCATCTATCTTTGGGATCTGCTAGAACAGCAGCCTCTCAAAGCGTTTCCCAGTAGAAGTGAGCGGATTAACGGTGTCGCCGTAAGCCCAGACGGGGCGTGGCTGGCTGAGGGGGGCTACGGCAATACGGTTCGAGTTTGGGATTTAGAAGCCGGTACGCTGGCACACTCGCTCAAGGGCCACGACTTTATTATCTCAGGGGTGGCGTTTAGCCCAGACGGCCAAACCTTAGCCAGCAGTAGCTTTGACGAAACTGTCAAGACCTGGGACTGGCAGCAAGATCAACCTGTTTGTACGTTTAGGGGGCACTCAGGCTTTGTCTATGATGTCGAATTTAACACTGAGGGAAGCGCCTTAATCAGCGGCGGCTACGACGGGACGGTTAAAGTTTGGGATTTGGAATCAGCAGATCAGCCTTGTTTGGCTCAATCATGAATAGCTGAGGCGTTTGCAATTAAGTGAACCACCCGATAGCCCTATGGGGTAAACCCTGCCGGTATGGCTAAAGCCTTTGACATAGCTTCGGCGAGGGCTGATGCTAGTTCCTTGCGACCTTTTTATGCGTGAGGGGAACGGTCTTGTATAAAACACGCTGCGCGGGACTTTCCCTCCCGCCCCCTCCCCTTTGCTCTAGCTCAAAATGCTGCCTGGGGTCCGAGCTCCCCCAGACCCCCCGAAAAGGAAACTGGCTAGGTGTTTGAGCAAGGGGGTGTTCGGTGGGTTTGCGCAAACGTTGCCGTGGATCTACACAAAATTATGGACAGTCTCCACTGGTGAATTGTCTTGGGGTAGTTACTTTGCCTTTCTCGCGTCTGCTAGCCAGGTGTCAAACGTGCCCTGATTGTTTTGGATCCATTCTTCGGCATGGCGGCGAACGTCCTCGGGGGTATTTTCGCCATCGCGCATGCGCTGATTTTGGGCGCTGACGTCGTTGATAGGGATTTGAACCAGTTCAAACCATCGTTTGGCGGTCGGATTTTCGGCTAGGAATTTTTGATTGGCCAGAATCTCGAGCTGGTTGACCGGAAAGCCTAAGTTTTTGTCATCGACCACGGTTTCTCCGGTTTGCCCATCCGGCAGGCTAGTTCTTGGCACCTCTAGCCATACCACGTCTTCATCGGGCACTAAGACGCTGTTTAACCACATCGGTGTCCAACTGAAATATAGGACGGGTTCTCCCTGCTCTTGCTTTTGAATAATGGTTTCGATATCAGCAAAATAGTTGTCATCGTCGTGCTCAACCGTGTCGCGTAGCTGATATGCCGTCAGGTGGTGCTCAATGACGTCTCGACAGCGCCAGCCCGCTGGGCAGCCCACCAAGTTAGCTTTGCCATTGCCGTCGAGGTCAAACAGTTTGGCCAGGTCAGGGTCTCGAAGTTGACCCAAATTGGTAATGTTGTACTCAGCGGCTGTCGCTTGATCGATTAGGTAGCCCTGTAGCGCATCTTCTACGACGGAGCCAACCTGCTGCATGCTGCGGCCGCCGTCGTTATCTGCATAGAAGGTTGAGTGCGTGGGGTTCCAATGGACAGCTGTGTAGTCTAGATAGTTTCTAGCGATCGCCTGGTGAATCAAATCGTATTCGAGCTCGGAGCCAGAAACCGGTTCGTAGCCTAGCTGCTCTAGGCCGATATTGACGACTTCTGTTTGAAACAGCTCTTCGAGGTAGGCATAGGCAGAGCGAATCACGATGCTCTGACTGGTGGGGGTGTTGGTGCGGCACCCGGCAACCCCTAGCGAAAGCAATAATCCAACGATGGAAGCAGACAAGCGTTTAGAGTTAAGCTTCATAATTCAATGAATATGACAGGCGTTAGTCACACTTATCCTCGATGGTTCAGCCATTTCAGGACAAGCCCATATTTATTAAACAGGGTTTCATGCTGATTAAAGCGACGATAAACCGGTGACCTAGCCAGATGGGGAGGGGCCGCCTGGCCAAACTATGGATGGCAAAATCTGAATGGCGGCAGACCATAAAGAAGTTGTCTTGATGGAAGCTTGATACGCATGTCTACAGGAAGTTGTTTCCCAGACTTATCGCAGGATTTAACCTCACTGATTGAGCGGGTAAGCCCGACGGTGGTCGCTATTCGCGGGGCGCGTTCCGCTGCCACAGGCATTCACTGGCGAGCGGGTTTGGTGGTGACCTCTTGTGAGGCGCTCCATCCTCAGGATGGGCTGATGGTTAACCTGGGCTCGGACAGCGACCCGGTTGAGGCTGAGCTGTTGGGGGCTGACCCCACGACCGATGTAGCGGTTTTGGCGCTGCCTGAGGGAGTTGAACTGCCGGTGGCAACGGTGGCGGCGGATACGTCGCTGGCGATGGGGAATTTGGTCGTGACCGTGGGGTATCGATCGGGACGAGATCGGACTGCTCAGCTGAGATCTCGACTGGGCATGATTAGCGGTTTGGGTGATGCCTGGCGAAGCCTGAGCGGGGGGCAGATTGATCGGTTTATTGAGGTCGATATTAGACTTTGGCGGGGCGGAGCCGGGAGTCCGCTCATTAACGCGAGTGGAGAGGTGATTGGGTTTAATACCTTTGGCCCTCGGCGCAGTGTTTTAGCGGTTCCGGCGTCGAATGTGGAGCGGGTGATCCAACAGCTGCAGGCGCGGGGCAAGATTGCGCGGGGGTATTTAGGGCTAGGCATGCAGCGGGTGCAGCTGCCTGATGCAGTGCGGCAATCTTTAAATCTGACTAACCAGACTGGCATTATGGTGGTCAGCTTAGACGCGGGGGCGGCTGCCGACCAGGCCGGGCTGCTGCTGGGAGATATTATTGTGGCGATAGAGGCTAACCCGGTTGAAGATTTGCGAGAGATTCAGACGTATTTAGACCCGCAGCGGGTTGGCCAGCCCCTGGTGCTGACGCTGCTGCGGGCTGGGCAGTTGCAAGAAAAAACGGTGACCGTGGGTGAGCGATAGGCCATGATCCGACTGGTGATTTGTGCCGACAATCTGGTCACACAGGCGGGTTTAGCAAGCATGCTGGAAAGCCCAGACATCCAGATAGTAGGTCGGGTAGCACAGCTGAGTGAGGCGCGTTTGCTGATGCCCCTAGACGCGCTGCTGATATCGACCGATCTGGATACAGAGGTGCTACAAGGGCTTGCCGAGATGATGGATACGGTTCCGCAGTTTGGGGTGATTTTGCTAGTGGATGATGAGGTGGAACGTCGCAAATTGTGGCAGGTGCTGGCGCTGGGGGCCGTGGGGCTGGTGCCGTTGTCGATATCGGCTGAAGGGTTGAGGGGTGCGATCGCAACCGTCACCAGCGGCCTCACCGTGATTCACCCTGACTTTGTTGAAACCCTATCGGATAGCTCACTCACCCTGCTCGATGAAGAAACCGATCTGATCGACCCCCTTACCCCTCGAGAGATTGAAGTGCTCGGTCAGCTTGCCCAGGGGCTTAGCAACAAAGCCATTGCCAAGCAGCTGAAGATTTCTGAGCACACCGTCAAATTTCATATCAGCGCCGTGCTGAGCAAACTCAATGCCACCAGCCGCACCGAGGCAGTTGATCTGGGGCTGCGTCAGGGGTTGATTATGCTGTAATCTCTCAAACTCGCAAATCGACAATCAGGGGCAAATGGTCTGACCCCGTTTCAGCCCCCGTGCGCACATCTGTCACATGAATAGACGGGCTTAGCAAACAGTGGTCGATGGGCATCGCAAACAGCAGCGATGCCCAGTCAGGCAGCTGGTGATAGGTGCCACGGGTGGGCCAGGAGGGGATGATGCCAAACCCTTTACGGGCATTGCGCAGCCCCGCTTGCCGCTCTAGCCGCTGATAGTAGGGCGACCACATGGTGAGGTTTAAATCTCCTAGCAGCAGGGTTGGACTCTCTACGGTTTGTAGATATTGCCCGATCTGATCGAGCTGCCGATTGCGCGTGTGAAAGAGGGGCGACTTGATCGGTGGCGGCGGGTGGGCCGCTACCACAGACAGCGGCTGATTATTAAAATTCACCTGCGAGACAACCGCAGCATTAATCTCTGTGCCAAAAAAGTTAATTTCAGGATTGACCAGCGGCTGTCGGCTGTAGAGCATGATGCCGACGTGATACGGGCTGGCCTGTCCAGACGAATAGGGCAGGATATCGCTGAGGGTATTGAGCTGATCGACCCAGGGCTGATCGACTTCCATAAACACAGCCAGGTCAGGCTGCTCTGCCCGAGCGATTGCCAAGATCTTCTCATAGTCAGTGTTTTGGGTATTTAAGTTGGCGACCAGCACGCGCAGATTAGCTTTGTCGGCAGCGCGACCTAGAAAACCAGGCGGCCAATACCAGGGCACAATTTGAGCTGACACTAAGGCGCAGCAAAACAGAGCTACCCAGACCGTTCGGCGGCGACCTAGAAAGACCAGCACGCCGGTCAACACCAGACAAATCAGCAGATATTGCAGCTGAAAATGGGCAAACAGCTCTAGATAAATGGGCCAGCCATAGCGAGGGGTCAGCAGGCTGAGGGCCGACATACAAACAATGCTACCCAGGGCTAACCCCGCCACAATCCCCGATAAGCAGCCGCGCATAGGCTCCCTCAAACGATAAAACTACTCCAGTGGAAATCGCTCATGCAGCTGTCGGCAAGCCTGTCGCAGCACCCCCCCCTTGACCGGGATGGGGTCTGGTATCTGGGTCACCACCGACTCACAGCGAATTTCGATCAGATTAGGATTGCTATCTGCAAAGTCTTCTACCCCGGTGCCATAAACGATTTCGGAAACCCCTGCCCAGATGGCCGTCGCCGCACACATCGCGCAGGGTTCACATGTGGTGTAGAGCGTATAGCCCTTGCCCAAAGACGCGTTACCCATGCGGGCGGTGAGCTTGCGCATGACATTCACCTCGGCATGGGCGCTCGGGTCATTGTCGGGCTCGACCGTGTTGCCTGCCTGCTCCACAATTTCACCATCCTTGACAATCACCGCACCAAACGGGGTTTCACTTTTCTCAGCCTGTGCGATCGCAGCCTGCATAAAATCTTCTGGACTCATACCCGTCTGTCTAAATAAACAACCCCCGTGTTATATCAGCTTGGCCTTTGGGTCTCCCCCTACCCCCCGACAGAAATCAGGCGTTGCATGCAACGCCCCTACCTTTCGCCTTTCGCCTTTCCCCCTTCGCCCTCTCCCCCCTCCTCACGGCCAGCTATCCTCAATCGTTTGCAAAACCGTATCCAAATCCTCGCCCCCCATATAATCCACCATGCCCGTCCAAAAGGTGCCGGTCCCCACGGGGGCAGGCATCTGGTCAGAGCCATCACAGCGACTGGTTGGCGCGTTGGCCAAGCTCTCGGCCTGCTGCCGAACCAAATCATTGGGATAGACATCCAGTTGAACCCCCTGGTGAGGTGAAAT
>JBCBZL010000085.1:0-15627 GCA_039815385.1 Cyanobacteria bacterium P01_A01_bin.114 | reverse complement strand
TTAAAGCTTCCCCAGGCGTTGTTCAAAGATTGTTTTCTATTTAGATACTCCACAACTCCGGGCAGAAGCTGGCTTGTGAACAGGTAGCAAGTACTGAGAAGTAGACCAATCATCTCTCCAAAGTGCAGTTCTCTAAAGCGCAGTTCCCCAAAGTGCAGTTCCCCAAGGCGCAGTGCGGCGCGGCCCAATTTTAGACGAAACACTTTTAGACGAAACACTTTTAAGCTGAGCATTTTTAAACCGAGCGTTTTTTAGATTAAGTATTACGAGAGGCTTTGCAAAGCTTCGCTCAGCATGGTTATCTAAAGGATACTTAAAATACCCAATTTTTCCTAACATCTGAGACCGGCTGCCCCTGGCAGCAAAGTCCTATGCTTGATGCACTCATTGTAATTTCCTTCATTTTGGCTGGAGCGGGCATAGGCTTTTATGGTGTTGATCTGCTGCCTGAAAATGCGCTACAGCAGGTCAATAACCTTGAAGGCCTGGGTTCTGTAACAGCGGTTTTCGGTGGACTGATTGGCACTGGCCTGGGGCTGGTTGTGCAAACCAGCTATCGTCGGCTAGAGCGCCAGATCAAAGTCATGCCACCCGATCGTATTTTGGCCCGTGCAGCGGGTTTGGTGATTGGCTTGTTGATTGCCAACCTGATGTTAGCGCCCCTGTTTTTGCTCCCCATCCCACCCGAGTTTGGCTTTATTAAGCCCCTGACAGCGGTGATGGGCAGCATTCTATTTGCCGTTTCAGGCATGAACCTAGCCGACACCCACGGTCGCGCTCTGCTGCGGCTGATCAATCCCAACAGCTACGAAACGATGCTGCTGGCAGAGGGCACCCTCAAACCCTCAACAACTAAGGTATTAGACACCAGCTGCATCATTGACGGTCGGATCGAAGAGCTGCTGGTAACGGGGTTCTTAGAAGGTCAAATTTTGATTCCCCAGTTTGTGCTCCAAGAGTTGCAAAATGTGGCTGATGCTGCGAATGACCAAAAGCGAGCCAGGGGGCGGCGGGGGCTCGATATTCTCAACCGCATGCGAGAAAAGTACGCCGAACGGATTGTGATCGACCCGGCTGATTACGAAGATATTGCAACGGTGGATGCCAAGCTGGTGAAACTAGCCCAAGAACTCAACGCGAATCTGATTACCAACGACTACAACCTCAATAAAGTTGCCAGCGTACAGAAGGTTACGGTCTTAAATATCAACGATCTGGCCCAGGCCATTCGGCCCGCGTATCTGCCTGGGGATGGCATCGGCATCAAGATACTCAAAGAGGGCAAAGAAGCCTCTCAGGGCGTAGGCTATCTCAACGACGGCACCATGGTGGTAGTCGAAGAAGGCAGCCCTTACATCGGCGAAGAACTGGATGTGGTGGTCACCGGAGCGTTGCAAACCTCCGCTGGACGAATGATTTTTGCTAAACCCAGCAGCTCGACAGCGATGAGCAACTAAACCCACTCAGCTTAATCTAGGCTTTTGCTTTGTCGGGCTAGTGCTCAAGCGGCTTGCAGCCGCTGACTAGAAATCTAAAATGGGTTCTATACAGGTGGACGCCTCTAGACTTGGATAACTCAAAATTGAGAACTCAAAATTGAGAATTAAGAACTTTCTCATCCAACCGCGTCAACTGGCGAGCGATCCAGCGCTCGCTGCCCGCCCCACTTGGCCACGATCTTGTCATCATATTCGTCAGCAGTTTCAAGCACTTCCATCACCGAGGCCTTGATCTCTTCAGGATCACAGGTAGACCCTACAATCGTGTGCTCAAAAACCACATCACCCGTTTCGCTGAGAGCAAAAGCGCCAAAGCGCAGCTGATCATTCTCTTTTAGCAGAAATGTCTGCAAGTCGGTTTGCAGATCAGCCCCAGAGACGACTTTAGAGCGTACGTTAATAACGGAGTCATCATCTCCCCAAGGGTAAATCCACACCTCTACCCAGGCAGACCCCATAAACAGACCAAACCCCTCAGCATCAAGCTTCTCCCAGGGGATATCGCTGAATAGGTCAGTCATCCAACCAGCGACTTTTTCATAGCAGGTCTGCTGGGCCGGGGTTTCAAATTCCATACGCCATCTCCAAATTGCTAAGCAATTCCTAGTTTATGGCTTTGAGGAATGCGTCCAATCGTGTTGATATAGATTGTTAGCTTTGAAGCGGCCCGTTATTTGCCCCCCCGGCTATCGGTACTTTATAGAGCAAACCTTTATAGAGCAAAATTGAGCGAATATAACGGAGAGGGTGGGATTCGAACCCACGGTACCTTTCGGTACACTCGATTTCAAGTCGAGCGCATTCGACCACTCTGCCACCTCTCCAATACTCTGTATTAACCAGAGCATGAGCTATGCTAGCTCAAATTATGATCATCGTCCAGACAATTCAGCGGATTTGTTAAGAAGCATTGATCGGCGAAAAATCTACATCATCGAGATGATGAACTCCATTCAAGGGCTGATAATTTCTGCCGCAGCCGTTCGAGCACAATTTTGAGCACAAAAATTTTGAGCACAATATAGACTCTCCTCAGAAAATCTCTGGTAGGCCGCGTCTACCCAAACTAAGACAATATCTCGAACCTGGCCTCCCTGAAACCGAATCAATGAAAAACTACGCCGTCGTCCCGCCGCTGTGGTCTCAATTCTAGGTACGTTCGCAGCATTCAGATAGACCGTCCCGTGGCCATCTTTGACAACACGGGTCCGCAACCGACTTGAATCGGTTTTAATTCGATGATGCATGTGACCAAACACCACTAGGGAAATTTGCTTGCCAGACGCTCGGGTTTGCGCGATCGCAGCCGCAAAATCCGGATCGCCGTAGTCGCCCCCCGCCGGTCGCCAATCTTTACCGCAGGGGTCGTGGGGCTGATCGCCCAGGCCAGTCGGGCCGCTATGGCCTAGAAAAATAAGGGTGTCTTGCTCGGCACTCTCCACAGCTGCCATTATTCGCTGGGTAGATGACTCAAACCCACTTACCCCGCAGCAATCTAGATAAAACTGAGCATTGCGCCAGTGGGGGCCACCCCAGCTGTAAGGGCGCGCCCCTACCACAGTCACCCCCCATTCAGGCAGCTCTAATTTGCCAAACCCCACGTGGCTAGCCCCTAACAAAGCCAGCTGCTGGGCCACCCGGTCTTCTTTTGAACGATCATAAGGACAGCGCTTTCGCCCCTTCTTAGAAGCGCTATACCAGGCATCGTGATTGCCTAAAATCACGGCCTTGCGTAGCGGCATCGCCGCGACCGTTTGCACCACGTTCACAGCTTCATTCCCAAAGTCTCCGACAAAGAGAGCCAGGTCTACGCCCAAATGCTGGAGTGCGATCGCATCTTCGGTCTCCCACTGATCATGAATATCGCCAATCGCAGCAATCGTAATCGAGCGTTGCTCGCCCATAGTGGCTCCTACACAATTTGTTCTTTTGGTCATAGCTGAGTAAATCGACCCCCTTAAGAGGTTTAATCAAACAATGACCCGCTCTGTCCCTGCACCATGACCCCCATTATCATTTTCACCGATTTAGACGGCACCCTGGCCGCGACTAAACCTAACAGCGCCGCCATCGACACGATCCAAAAGCTGAATACATTAAACATTCCCGTCATCCCCGTCACCAGCAAAAACCGCGCCGAGGTCGAAATCCGGCGAAGCAGCTTGGGTCTCACCACCCCCTTCGTCACCGAAAACGGTAGCGGCATTTTTATCCCCCGCGAGGCCCGTTTCCAACATCCCCCCGGCGAAATTGACGGCGACTACACCGTCATCGAATTAGGCTGTCCGTACGTCCAGGCCCGCGCAGGTCTTAGAGTGATTGCCAACACTCTACAGTACTCCCTGCTCGGCTTTGGCGACTTGACCATCGAGCGACTACAAAGACGCACCGCTCTCTCTGAAACCGCTGCCCAGCAGGCCAAAGCCTGCGAATTTAGCGAACCCTTTATCACCCCCAAAGGCGTTGACCCCCAAGCCCTTATCAAAGCCGTCGAAGCCGTTGGCTTTCAAGTCGTCATAGACGAACCTTTCTCTTATCTAATTGGGCCAGATGCGAGTACCGCCACCGCCGTCCAACAAATAGTCACCCTTTACCAGAGCGCCCTGCCTGCGGATGAGCGGTTCACCACAGTGGGCTTAGGCCATTCCCCCAGCACCCTGGCACTGCTCAACACTGTGGATATCCCGATGATCATCCCCGGCCCCAACGGCCCCCATCCCAAACTGACCGAGCACGACTGGCAAGTTGCCCCCACCCCCGAAGGCTGGTCAGCCGCCATACACATCACCTGCCAGCAACTCGGCATCAAGCTATAGCCATACAATCTGTAACCCACCCGTCCCCCGTCCCTCTTCCCCCATGACATTTTTGGTGAAAATAACTATAATAAAAATCCAGAAAATGGTACAAACAATTTAAAAAGGGAACTTTCCATGTTTGCAACAGCAGCTGCCCCTATCCAGACAGCAGGGCTACCCAAGAACCTTTTTGAGGCCATTGAAACACTCAAACAAGAACTCAACGCTATTGTTTTAGCCCATTACTATCAAGAGCCCGATATTCAAGATATTGCCGACTACATTGGCGACTCCCTCGGGCTCTCCCAAAAAGCAGCCGCCACCGATGCCGATGTCATCGTCTTTGCCGGGGTTCACTTTATGGCAGAAACCGCCAAAATTTTGAACCCAAATAAGCTCGTCTTATTGCCCGATCTTGAGGCTGGATGCTCCCTAGCAGACAGCTGCCCCCCAGCGGAGTTTGCCAGGTTTAAAGCAGCTCACCCTGACCACATCGTTGTTTCGTATATCAACTGCACGGCTGAAATCAAGGCTATGAGCGACATCATCTGCACGAGCTCCAATGCCGTCAAAATTATCGAGCAAATTCCGGTCGAGCAGCCCATTATATTTGCCCCCGATCGCAACCTAGGCCGCTACGTCGCCAATCAAACCGGGCGCAAACTCGTCCTCTGGCAGGGCAGCTGCATTGTCCACGAAACCTTCTCTGAGAAAAAAATTCTCCAGCTCAAGATGGAGCACCCCAGCGCTGAAATCATCGCCCACCCAGAGTGCGAAGCCCCAGTGCTGCAGCATGCTAGCTTTATCGGCTCCACCACAGCCTTGCTCAACTACGTGCAGCAAAGCGACACTCAGCGGTTTATCGTCGCCACCGAACCCGGTATCATTCACCAAATGAAAAAACAGGTTTCTCAAAAAGTTTTTATCCCAGCCCCACCCGTTGACAACAGCTGCAACTGCAACGAGTGCCCCCACATGCGCCTCAATACCCTTGAGAAACTCTACCTAGCCATGAAAAATCAAACCCCAGAAATTACTCTCCCTGAAGCCATTCAGCAAGCGGCGCTAGCACCTATTCAGCGCATGCTAAGGATGAGCGTTTAGATAAGTTTGCTGCAGTGCTATTAGCTATCAATTTTAATATTCAGGTTTGAAGGGTGAGTGCGCTGCGCGAGTGAGACGCTGCGCGAGTGAGCAATGAAAACCGCCTCACCCCCTCTCCCTACCTACCCGAAGTTTTGAGCTTGCCAAACAGCTAGACTCGCATCAAGCGCTCAGATAGTCCCGCAGCTGATAGACCAGCAAATCAATCACATTTTGCCCTCGAGTGTCCAACGCAGACTGGGCTTCAGATTCAATCCGTTTGACTGTCTCAGACGGTAGCCCTAGCAGCATCACTAGCTGCTGGTACACCTGACTTTCTTCCTGGTTGATGGGGGCTTCATCTGGCGTTCGAGCACTTGAGCTGATAACTTCGTAGCTTAACCGCAGTACAAACTCTTTTTCCGCAGCCGTCTGCAGCTTTGGCACCAGCTCTGACAGAGGAATATCCTGTACCAAATAGCCCTTGAGCTCCTGTTCAAGGTGACTCTGCCGCTCAGCCGTCGCAGCAAACACGCGGCTAAAGCTGGACAACATCACATCGACTTCTTCCTTAGCCAAATTGCCATCAGCCCAAGCTAGCGCCAACACGATGCGCAATAGGTTCATCTGGCGAGGTGAAATAGATGGAGGCGGCTGCATAACCATAAAGCTTCCCTGCGGATGGATGCCTTACTTATGTCAGAATTCTCAGCAAGACAGTCAAAGCACACCAAATTTTTCAAGGATTCAGCAATAGTTTGTAACTAAATCTTGGCCACATTCAGGCCGGTCGTTTGTTCAACGGAAAAACTCAAGTAACCGAATGTGGTTTAAAGCTTTTGCGCTAGCTGCTTCAGATGCTTAATACCGGGCAAGCTTATGGTTTGAGTAGCAGGATCAATCTCTACCCAGCTTTTTGCCGCCAGCTTTTCTAAAATTTTGGTCACCTCATCCTTAGAGATGTCTGCCACTGCGGCCAAATCCTCCGCCGGAATATTGAAAATCTGAACCGCTTCGCCCTTTAAATCCCCGTAGGCAGTGGCCAGGGCCGTTAAAGTATTGGCTAGCTTTACCGCTGGGGGGCGATGGCGCAGCTGGAAACGGAAATTGGTTTGGCGCAACCGCTGCACCATCAGCTGCAGCATCCGATGGTGCAGCTGCGAATCTCGAAACAAGGTTTCTATAAAATGATGCGCAGGCACGCTGATCAACTTAACCGACGACAGTGCCGCTACGTCGGTAGAGCGCGGGGACTCATCTAAAATGGCCATTTCGCCAAAGAAATCTCCCTTGCCTAAAACTGCCAGCGTCACGTAGCCGTCACCGACCTGACGACGGACCTTGACCCAGCCAGAAGCGATAAAATACACCGCATTTCCCCAAGAATCTTCCATCAGTACGGTCCGCCCTGCTGGATACTCGTGCTTGGTCGAAACAGACAGCAACCGCTCTAACATCTCTGGGTTAGCTGCATTAAATAGCGGAAACAGCTCGCTAAACAACTCAGGCTGCATGGAAATTTTCAGGGTGGATGTGGACATTGCGATTTTGATGCCTACTAGCGAAAGAATACCTTTGGGGCAGCCCTGATAGAATTACAGAGCTAGTGTCTAGAAACAATACCCGTCTAGACTCAGTACCTAGAACCTTGTTCATATCACTCAGTC
Source organism: Cyanobacteria bacterium P01_A01_bin.114 (assembly GCA_039815385.1). GTDB lineage: Bacteria > Cyanobacteriota > Cyanobacteriia > Phormidesmidales > Phormidesmidaceae > SIO4C1. Next base: position 8,580 of record JBCBZL010000085.1, on the reverse strand, counting down.
TACCCATCTCCCCAGCGGGAAATGCTTCCTCAAGGTTTCTTTCGAAGCAGGCTTTTAATTGGGCAATCTAAATTTTTTAGGCAGTTCGTTGAAATATGGCCAAGCACGAAATCTTGCAATGTAATAAATATTACTCATTATTAAATATCAAGATGGAGAATATGAATATGGCTAGTTGAGCCTGATTTGGTTAAGCCTGATTTAGAAGCACATCACTCACCGCCCGTCTAATTAGCGGCAGTAGCTGTTCAACATAGCTAGGCCATCCTATCAGAACGGTCTGCTGATGGATCAGCGTATCTTTCTCCACCATCGTCGGAGAAAACTCTAATGGGCGGCCTTCTAAATCGCAGCATACCAGCCCCGCCGCCAGCGCCAGCGCAATAGGGCCAGTTGTATCCCAGAGCTTAACGCGTCTGTTGAGGTATAAATAAAGCCCTGCTTTTCCTTGAATAACTTCTAATACTTTGAGACCAAAGCTCCCCAGAGAATAACATTGGGCCATGGGTAAGTGGGCAGCAATCGCTTGCCCAAAGCGATTCTGGTCACGATACCCCAAAAGAATAGGGCAGTAATGCTCAGCAGGTGGGGGAGGGCATCGAGCTTGCAAAGGTTGGGGGATATTATTTTGTTGGGTCCAAAACAGCCCCCAGTCTGGCCCGCCCCAATATAGACAGTCTCGAGCTGGCGCATATACCCAACCTGCTTTAGGTTGATACGCTTCAAGCACCCCCAGCATGACAGCATAGCCGTCTCCCTGGTTAATAAATTCTGCGGTGCCGTCAATGGGATCAATCAACCAAAGTCGTTGCCAAGCCTTATGAAACTCACGGCGGGAGCCTTCGTTCTCTTCTGTGATAACACCATCCTGGGGAAATAGATCAGACACCCCTGCCGAGAGCTGCCGATCAAGCATCTGATCGACGCTGGTGACGTAGTCCTCTACTCCCTTTTCGTACACCTCAAAAGATTGCTGCCCCAGATGCCGTGCCTGCCGACCCGCTAGCATCATCAAGCGGCAAATCGACTCATTTTGATCAACGGTTAGCGCTTTCATTTCGGCCATCAAAAGGGGGGCAGTCCCATCTTCTCTTATCCAGTCGATAAATTTTCACTAAAAAAAGCTGGCCTTCCAAAAGGCTAGCATTAAAAAAGGCTGGCACTTGGCCAGCCTACACAATGTGCGGGAACGCGATTGGGAATCTACTGCAGTACCAGCTTCACGTTGGCATTTTGCAACCCAGGGCGCTTCACCTCAGCTAAAGTCTTATTAACGGCGTACTTTTGGTTGATAGAGTTGATTAACTCGGTCTGGTTGTGCTTCTTAGCAACACCCCACAGATCGGCAATCAGATCAAATGAACCATCAGCATTGCGAGACCAACCGAGGTCATATTCACCTTCTAGAACAGCAACGATGTCAGCGCGAACGCGCTGGCCATTGTAACCACGTACATCTGCTTCGTTCTTAACCGTGATACCAATATCACGCAAGGAAGCAGTCAAGATTTCAGCATCCGTGATCTTAGTGCGCAGTGTGCTAAAGTGAGACATTTTTTGTTTCCTCCAGTAGAGAAATTGAGAGACAACGAGGTTAGATATAGAGATCAGCTCAACAGCGTTGAGGCCATTGACTTTGAGTAAACTGCTAGCCTGTGGCTAGCCCCCCTTCTGCGCGATCGCACAGAAGAAAGCCTGGGTCAAAACTCCATCCGCTGGTACTCAGCAACAGACGAAGCGGCGGGCCTTGCCCGCTGACGTGCCCAATCTCGCAGCGCTGTCACCTGCTCATTCATCGTCTTCGACAGCGGCAGCGTGGCCCGAATCGCAGCAATAATATCAAGCTGATTAAACTCGCGGCCTTGGGCAAATGCTTCATACATGGCAGAAATCAGCCCTTGCTCGATCTCTGCTCCCGAAAAACCTTCACAAACCTTGGTCAACTGATCAAAGTCAAATCGTGAGACATCACGACGACGCTTGTTCAAGTGAATCTTAAAAATCTCTTTTCGCTCTTCAGCATTGGGCAAATCTACGAAGAAAATCTCGTCAAAGCGACCCTTACGCAAAAACTCACTCGGCAAGCGCTCTACCCGATTAGCCGTTGCCATCACAAACACGGGCGAGTTTTTCTCCTGCATCCAGGTCAAAAAGCTGCCAAATATGCGGCTTGAGGTGCCTCCGTCAGAATCTGCTGAGCCAGCACTGCCCGCAAACGCCTTGTCAATTTCGTCGATAAAGAGAATCGTGGGAGAAATTGACTCCGCCGTCTTGAGCGCATTTCTCAAGTTTGCCTCAGAACGACCCACCATAGAGCCGTCGTAAACCCGGCCAATGTCTAACCGTAGCAGAGGCAGCCCCCACAGCCGAGCCGTCGTCTTCGCGATCAGCGACTTGCCACACCCCGGTACTCCCAAGATTAGCATTCCCTTGGGCTGGGGCAACCCGTACTCGCGAGCCCGCTCAGTAAAAGCATCTGAACGCTGTCTCAGCCAGTGCTTAAGTTCCTCCAGGCCGCCCACTGAGTCGAGGGTTTCATCCTCTTCAATATACTCTAAAATCCCGTTGCGGCGGATTAGCTGCTTCTTCTCAGACAGCACAATGTCGACTTCAGACTCTGTTAGTTTACCTGAAACAACTCGCGCTTTTCGGTAAACCTTCTCAGCCTCATCACGGGTCAGCCCCAAGGCCGCCTTAAGCAACTTCTCACGAGACTCCGTCGTAATCGTGCTGGCCCGAGACCGATCCAGCTCAGCCGACAAAACCTGGTTTAACTCCCCCATGTTTGGCAGCGTGAAGTCCAGAACCACCACCTCTTTCTCAAGCTCAATTGGAATCTCCTGCACCGGAGACATCAGAATAATCGTCTTCTGAGTTCCTTTAAAGCTTGAAATCGCATCCCGCAGGCAGCGAGTCACCGCAGGCGAATCTAAGAAAGGATGCAGGTCTTTGAAAATATACATCCCAGCTTCGCGCTGGCGAATTGCCCAGTCAATTGCAGCCTCTGGAGAAACTGTATTGTTATGCTGGGTATTTCGAGGCTGGCCATACTCAACAATACCGTGGGTAACCGTCCATGTGTACATGCGACGATGAGGCTTTTGTTGAGCAATCGCCGCAATAGTTTGTTCAGCACGCTCTTCCTCAAACGTTACTAAATAAATGAGCGGGTACTGAGCCTTAACTAATACGCTTAGCTCTTCTTTCATAGAATCGACCTCATCAGGACGGTCAAGGGTTAAGTCTGGAAATCAAACAGCAGGCCAGAGTAATGAACAATGCACAACCCTAGCCGGAACACTGCCTTAGCAGGGAACCAACTCGCCTTCGCCAGAACGAACTGGATCAGCAACTAAGTCAGACAGCTCTTCTAAAGTCATGGTCTCGCCATGAACATCATCGTGGGAGATAGCGTCGTGGGAAGTCACCGGAGCTAGCTCGCCATCACGCAGGACGACGGCTGTCGAACATTGCGGACAGTCATAAACTCGATGGGTTTGACCGTGGCCTTCAGCGCCATCAACCACATCGGAGTTGCTCAAATAAAAATTTATCGCCCGCTCAGCAAGTGCAGACATGGCTTCACCATCAACCGCTGAACGAATCTTTAACTGACGGTGCAGGTCATTTGGGAGATACAGCGTGACCTTGTGCTTATCTTGCATATCAACCTTGAATAGAGTTACCCGGGTATGTTGGCTACATTAACGGTCTCATCAGGTGCTGTCAAGACAGAAAGCCATCATGACAGCTTTTTGTTTACATTCTGTTACAAAGCCATCCAAGAGAAGTCTCCTTTAGTTGGCTAGATCCCCTGCTGTCAGGAGATCTAGCCAACATCTGGATAAATCTAGGCGCTCTGACCAATGGTTAAAATATATGAACAGCTTTAAAGTTTAGCGACAAAGTTGGGCGACAAACCTATCGAGGCCTTGGGTCAGGGTTAGGTACCTTGGTTTGGGCATCATTTTGGCCACCATTGGGTTTGGCCATACGCTTAAAACTACGCTACTCAGCCTTTAGCTGTCTGATTATAGTGAACTTAAAGTGGGCACGATTAATAGGCAAAATCTAGGCAAGCATGAGTAAGCGAACTGGCGTGGACGAGATCAATGTCTAAAGTTCGAATCAATCAGGCTTTTTTTTCTTTTAAGGCACCTGACAAGCCTTACCTTAGTAAACTGTGGTGAATCTAACAGCTGATTCAAATGACATCGTTGGTTGCTGACTCCGTTAACACTTTTCCATCGCTCGAAAAGGCGCTCAAGCATTTCTTTGGCTACGATACCTTTCGCCACGACCAGCGAACGGTTATCGAACAGGTACTTAAAAATCAGGATGCGCTCGTGGTGATGCCAACGGGTGGGGGAAAGTCTCTGTGTTATCAGCTGCCAGCCCTGCTTAAGATTGGTGTCACCATCGTCGTCTCTCCTCTGATCGCCCTCATGCAAGATCAGGTACAGGCGCTTGAGGATAACGGCATTGCCGCCACTTTTTTGAATAGCAGCTTGTCCTTTGAGGAGTTGCGATCGCGTGAACAGCGGCTCTTCAACGGCGATATTAAGCTGCTCTACGTTGCCCCAGAACGATTACTCAATCCTAATTTTTGGCCGACTCTGGAGCGTTTGCAGCAAACCGTTGGCATCAGCACCTTTGCCATTGACGAAGCCCACTGTGTCTCAGAATGGGGGCACGACTTTCGCCCTGAATATCGACAGCTCCATCGGCTCAAGCAGCAGCTGCCCCAGGTGCCCATGATCGCCCTGACCGCCACCGCCACCGAGCGCGTCCGTCAAGACATTGTTCAGCAGCTCAGGCTTCAGGATCCTAAGACCTTTATTTCTGGATTTAACCGTCAAAATCTCTACTACGAAGTTAAGCCCAAACTCAAGCAGGCCTATAGCCAGCTGCTACCCCTCGTCAAGCAGCAGAACGGGTCGGGCATCATTTACTGTCTCAGTCGCAAGCGCGTTGACGAAGTCGCCTTTCGACTCCAGCAAGACGGCGTTACCGCCCTGCCTTACCATGCTGGGCTAAGCGACCGCGATCGCAAAGAAAACCAAACCCGCTTTATCCGCGACGACGTTCGCATCATGGTGGCCACCGTCGCCTTTGGCATGGGCATCAATAAACCCGACGTACGCTTCGTCATCCACTACGACCTGCCCCGCAACCTCGAAAGCTACTATCAAGAAGCCGGTCGCGCTGGTCGTGACGGTGACCCTGCCAACTGCACCATTTTCTTTGGCTATGCCGACGTAGCCACCGTCAACTATTTAATCAACCAAAAGCCTGACGAGCACGAACAGCGCATCGCCCAGCAGCAGCTGCGTCAGATCATCAACTACACTGAAAGCGCCATCTGCCGTCGCAAAATTCAGCTCAATTATTTTGGTGAAGCGTTTGACGGCAACTGCGGCAACTGCGACAACTGTCTGAACCCGCCCCCGGTTGAGGATTGGACCATCGAGGCTCAAAAATTTCTTTCCTGCGTCGCTCGCTGCCGTGAACGCTTTGGCATGACCCACATCATTGATGTACTCCGGGGGTCACAAAAAAAACGCATTGTCGAACTGGGCCACGACCAGCTCTCAACCCACGGTATTGGCAAAGACCGCAGCATAGAAGAATGGCGAACCCTTTGTCGCTCGCTGCTGCACCAAGACCTCCTTGAGGAAACCACCGACGGTTACGCTATTCTCAAACTCAATGCAGGTAGCTGGCAGGTTCTCAAAAAACAAATCTCCGTCCAAATTCACATTCCCCAACGGCCCACCCCGCAGCAAAAAAACGGTGATATCCAGCTCAGCTCAGATGAGACCCTGCTGCTGGGCAAGCTCCGCGCCCTGCGCAAACAGCTTGCCGACGAGCAGTTTGTGCCTCCCTATGTGGTTTTTGCCGAAGCCAGCCTTCGTCAGATGGCTCAGCAGCGCCCCACAACGCTCAACGCCTTTGCCCAAATCTCTGGCGTTGGCAAACGCAAATTAGAACAATACGGCAAAACGTTTACCGGTGAGATCGCCAAGTTTTGCCAGGAATATAATCTCGAATCGGCCTCCGTCAGCGCAGCCGACAAATCATCTCAACTAACGTCTGCCAACCTCGCTGACACCCATTTGATGACCCACAAACTCCACCATCAGGGTCTCTCCGCCTCAGAAATCTCGATCGAACGCGGTCTACGCCTAACCACTATCATCAATCACTTCGCCCTGCTGATCGAGAATGGACAGCCGGTTGAGCTAGACAGACTTGTCTCCCCTGAGCGCCAGGTTCCCATTTTTGCTGCTATTGATAAAGTTGGCCCCCATTCACTGCGCACTATTCGCGACGAGCTCGGCGAAACCTTTGACTACAACGAAATTCGCTTAGTCAGAGCCGCCTGGGAAAACAATCAGGACAGCTAGACTTTTAAGCAACTCTAGAAGAACATATATACTAATCCGGTAAAATTCCGTTACAGCAAACTTCCGTCGGAGACAGCCATGGCTAAGTCTCATAGGTTAGAAACGGTTCAGGCCAGCATCAAAGCTGTACGCAATCAGCTTGACCCACCGACGGAGGCTGCCATGGCCACGCTTCAGCAGGCCCTTGCCAGTAGACAGCCGATTGCGATCGCGCAGGTCGCCAAACTTACCCTTAAACACCATCTCCTCCAGCTTGTCCCCGACCTGGCCACCCAGTTTGAACGAATGCTCTCCAAAGGAGTCACGACCGACCCCAACTGCATTGCCAAAAAAGCTATCGCCAACGCCCTTTATCAGCTTGAATATCCTGAAACTGAGCTATTCCTGTCAGGTATTCACCATATCCAAATGGAGCCAGTCTGGGGCAAATCGGTCGATACGGCCCCTGGCGTACGAGCTATCTGCGCGCTGGGTCTGGTTCGAGTCAACTACCGAGACGTCATGATTGAGCTGGCCGATCTGCTGGCCGATCCTGAAATCGAAGCTCGAGTAGGTGCAGCCCGAGCCATTGCCTACAGCGAAAATCCCCAGGGCGTTCCGCTACTGAGACTCAAACTACACCTGGGTGATCCGGAACCCCAGGTGCTCTCAGAATGCTTTATTGCCATCCTACAGTTAGCGCCGCAGCAATCCTTTTCACTGGTCGCTCAGTTCCTAGACTCTGCCGAACCGGCGGTTTGCGAACTGGCGGCTTTTGCCTTGGGGGAAGCTCGCATAGCACAGGCGTTTGAGGCGATTAAACAAGTTTGGCAGCGAACCCGAGAGGTAGAATTGAGGCAGAGTTTTTTAGTTGCGATCGCCACCCTTCGCACCGATCAGGCCATCCAGTTTCTGACCAGCCTGGTCGAAAAGGGCAATGCAGTCGACGCTAGAGATGCCCTATCAGCCCTGCACATTTACCGCAATACCGAAGATATCTGGCAGCCCATTCGAGCAGCCGCCCAGCATCGCAGCGACTTAGATCCCCGGCTGTTTGCCTGAGACGTCCTCCGACTCACGCAGTGCAGCACCGGAGCTCATCTCCTGGATGAAGTTCAACTTGATCCGGCGTAATGGTTGGCAAGCTTATGGAATATCGACTCTAAAAACCCACTCTCTATAGTCTGAATCAAGATCTTCAGTAATAGCACTTAGCTTATCCCGAAGTTTGTCAGTAATAGGCCGACGCATCGGGCAGCCGTAGCTCTCAATCTGCCGCACTGGCGTAATCTTTGCCGCTGTCCCACTTAAGAAAACTTCGTCTGCTATAAAGAGCTCTGACTTGTCGACAGGGCGCTCAACCACGTCTATGCCCAAATCCCTAGCGATTGTAATCACGCTATCGCGGGTAATCCCTTCCAAGATATCTTGCTCATAGCCAGGGGTGATCAGCTTGCCATCCCGCACCAAGAAAATATTCATTCCTGAGGCTTCACTGACCTTACCCTGCGAGTTCATCAAGATAGCCTCATCAAAGCCAGACTCAACCGCTTCAGTTTTCGCTAGCGAAGACGTAATATAAGCACCACTTATTTTTCCTCGCAACGGCAAGCTTCGATCTTCCTGACGATACCAAGAGCTAATCCGGCAGCTGACCCCCTCAGGTGAAAGATAATCGCCCAGCTCCAAGCCATAGACAAAAAAGTCTTTCTTGACCTTATGCAGCCGAGGCGCAATTCCCAAGTCTGAAGTATAGACAAAAGGTCGAATATAAAACGAGGTGCTTGGCGAATTTTTTTTGACGCAGTCAACAATGATCTCTTGAATTTTATCGGCTGACAAATCAAAGTTTAAAAACCGCGCACTCTTACTCAATCGCCGACAGTGCCGATCTAGTCGAAACAATAAAACTTGGTTTGGATCTTTGGGGCTTGGGATCCCCCGAAGCCCACCAAATGCACCCGTCCCATAGTGAAGCGCATGGGTTGCAATCGAAATATTCGCTTCACTAAACGGGACTGAAAGTGGCGGAAAAACTTGATATAGGCAAATCAACTATTTACCGTCACTTGAAAGAAATGGAAGAGGAAGGTTTTTAGAATATGAAAAATCAGGAAAGCTTAAAAAATTATGGTAAAGGTGGCTTATTCTACAAATCGGGTGGTGAAGAGGGGGGTGGTTTGGTTGGGGTTGT
>JBCBZL010000428.1:0-2621 GCA_039815385.1 Cyanobacteria bacterium P01_A01_bin.114 | reverse complement strand
TTTTCATTGTACAACAAGGCTGTGCAATGGATGGATAGTTATGTGGTCGATCAGGCCCCGCTTCCAGATGCTACTTTCGAACGTCGCCCCGGTTTAATCAGTACTGCCGAGCGATTTTGCAACAGCTGTCTGAGACCAATTTGCCCGAGACCCAACTGCCTGATACTATAACTGCTCCGCACTAGCATGTCTTATTTAAAGTCACCTGCTGATACGGCCAATGGCGCTGCTGACGGGGTGAACCACAACGGCAAGTCAGTAATACCCAATGCAGGATCTCAGCCTAAGCAGCTGGTCTCTGCAAATTGGGTGGCCCCTCTCATGGTGGGGGTTCTTGCGATCATTGGGTGGGATGTCGGGGTGCGGGTGACCCAGACGCCGCCCTATATTTTGCCAGGGCCGGGGCTGGTGCTCAAAACTCTGATTGAAGAATGGCCCGATCTGTTTCCGTCTATGCTGGTCACGATTCAAATTACGGTGGTGGCCTTTTTCGCGGCTGTGGTGTCCGGGTTGCTGATTGCGATTTTGTTTACCCAAAGCAAATGGATTGAGCGTAGCTTCTTTCCCTATGCGGTGATTTTGCAGACGACGCCGATCGTTGCGATCGCACCTCTGATTATCATCTGGCTTCAAAACAACACCTTTTTAGCCCTGGTCGTCTGTGCCTGGATCGTCGCCTTTTTCCCGATTGTCTCGAACACAACCCTCGGCCTCAACAGCGCCGACCACAGCCTGCGAAACCTGTTTGAGCTCTACGGAGCCTCTCGCTGGCAGACCCTTCTCTATCTGCGCCTGCCCGCCGCCCTACCCTACTTTTTAGGGGGTCTACGCATCAGCGGCGGCCTGGCCCTGATTGGAGCCGTCGTCGCCGAATTTGTCGCCGGTACCGGCGGTGCCCGCTCCGGCATTGCCTATCAAATCCTTATGTCCAGTTTTAACCTCCAAATCCCCAGAATGTTTGCTGCTTTGCTGATGACTACCCTGCTTGGCGTCACGATTTTTGTGGGCCTGACGGTACTCTCTGATCGGTTGCTCAAACACTGGCATGAGAGCGCAATCCAGCGGGAGAACTAAAAAATGCCTTCTTTCCTGACACTGCCCGCCGCACCTCACTACTGGCTCATCAATGCCCGCATTCCTGCTTGTCTGCTCGACAGCTCGGTCAACCTCTTGCCCATCCCATCGCTCCAAGCCTTTCCCCATCAAGAAGAACTCGTCGCAGTCGATATCGAAATTAACGAAGGCCGTATTCAAACTCTGGTGGCGACAGGCACACCTCAAACCAGAGAAACACCCGCCATTAATCTGAAACAAGGCTTAGTCTGGCCCTGCTTTATGGATGTCCACACCCACTTAGATAAGGGTCATATCTGGCCGCGTAGGCCTAACCCAGATGGTTGCTTTGACAGCGCTCTGGAAGCGGTTACCAAAGATCGAGAGCAGCACTGGCAGCCCGAAGATATCTACCGCCGCATGGAATTTGGCCTCAAATGCAGCTATGCCCATGGCACAGGGGCGATTCGCACCCATCTCGACGCCTTTGGTGAACAGGCAAACATCAGCTTCGAGATTTTTCGCACGCTCCAACGAGAATGGGCCGATCGGCTGACGTTGCAAGCGGTTTGTCTCGTCTCCCTTGACTATTTCATGACCCCAGCGGGTGAACAACTTGCCGATATCGTGGCAGAGACCCCCGGTGGTATCTTAGGCGGGGTTGCCTTTAGCAGTCCGGAGCTTGGACCCCATCTCGACCGTGTCTTTGCAATGGCTAAAGAGCGCAGCCTAGACCTCGATTTTCATGTGGATGAGAGTCTCAACCCTGACGATATCAACCTGTACCATATCGCCCAGGCAAAGCTAAAGCATCGATTTGAGCGCCAGGTCAGCTGCGACCACTGCTGTAGTCTCTCGGTGCAGTCTCCTGAGCGAGTTGGGCAAACCCTACTGGCGGTCAAAGAAGCCGAAATCTCCATCATCAGCCTGCCGATGTGCAATCTCTATTTGCAAGATCGTTATCCTGATCAAACGCCCCAATACCGGGGGGTTACCCTGCTCCATGAGATTGTTCGGCAGGGGATTCCGCTGGCTGTGGCAAGCGACAACTGTCGCGATCCGTTCTTTGCGTATGGCGATCATGATGGTCTAGAAGTCTTTACCCAATCAGTGCGCATCGGTCAGCTCGATCGCCCCTACGAGCAGTGGCCCCAGGCTGTGACAACAACCGCTGGCAAGCTGATGGGCTTAAACACAGCTATCGGCCTCGGTCGGCCTGCCAATCTCGTCTGCTTCAAAGCCCGCACCCTGAATGAGCTGATCGCTCGAAACCAGTCAGATCGAGTGGTCATTCGTCAAGGGCAGCAGATTGACACGACCCTACCAGACTACTCAGACTTAGACGATCTAGTACTTCTATCCCCTAACCCTTCGATGGGCTCCTAATCAATGCTTTTCACTTAAAATTTCCCCCTCAACTCGTTTTCAACGATTGACACAAATCACCCACCCACTCAGCACAAAAGTCAACATAGGTCTTCACCAATCGAGACAGCTGTTTTCGTGGGGGATAAATTAGCATGAGTTCACGCAGAGGCAGTGGATACTTTTTCAAAACTGACTTGAGC
>JBCBZL010000190.1:0-9611 GCA_039815385.1 Cyanobacteria bacterium P01_A01_bin.114 | reverse complement strand
GTCCCGCCGGCGATCATAGGACCCCCCGGTCGAACGCGATCATCAGCGTGATGAAGACCGCAATCCCCGTTAGCATCACGAAGGCCAGGGCCAGGGCGTCACCCCCGGACGTCGGCTCAACCCTGAGAATTTTCGCTAAGGGATCAGCGCAAAAATAAAGTCCCCACTAGAGGCAAATCAACACCTACCACCTAACGCCTACTCTGTCACGCGGCTTCGGTTATGTCGACCGTCTATATAGACGGCTGTAAACTGAGGCTGTTGCTGACAGCCTGCCCATTGAGGCACTCAGCCCTGTAGGCAAAATACTTATTGAAGGCAAGGATAGGGTTGCCAGCCACGACCCCTTCTAAGTCTGTTTCGCTGAGTTCAAAGTCGATTTCCTGTCCGCACTCAGTCTCGTCAGAAAAGGATTGGGAGAAGGCTGGGTTAGAGGTGTGCTGCATGGGTATCTCCTTTGCACCAATTAGGTCTACCGATATTTCGGCTTAGGTGTTTGTGACTTACCGATGACATTAAGGCCAAATCGGGAAGGAGTCAGGAGAACAGACGGGAAGAAATCGAGAAGTTGAATCACTAATCACCAGTCACCCATCACCCGATACCAACCCCCAAAAGCGGGGTGTGATTTAATTGCAGTTCCCTACCGCAAGTCTCTAATCAAAATGCTCATGACTTCACCCTGACGCGGAGTGATGATTAACTGCTCATTGGGAATAGCGACTAACGGGCTCCATAGCGCGGTTTCTACGTATCGCAGCGTGTGTAAAAGATGAATGGTCTGTCGCACGCCGCCAGGGCTCCCCAATAAAATGTGTCGTAGGGGGTCACCGTCTGTTTGGGGAAGCGTTGGCGTTGCAGACAGCTCAGACTGTGCAGCGGCCTCAGGAGGGAGACCGCTTTCAAGAAAATTGTAGGTGTGCATGTTTTTCAGTGAATTACCCCCACAGATTCGCACGCTCGGCGGACATGTGTCAACACCCAATCCCAATACCCAATCTCAGCGCCCAATCTTAATCCCGATTCAAGCTCCCGACAATTTTTTGCAGCAGGCTTTGCGGCGTAGGCTTTGCCACCAGGTGACCAGACGCAGAAAGGCTGGTTTCTCGAGCACAGTCAGAGCCAAGATAGATTGAGCGGCTGGGTCTTCAGGCTCATGTACCTCTGCTGAAGTTTGGGGCTTTAAGCCTGTCTGAGCTAGAGAGTCATCCATCGCTGCCAATTTAAAGCAGTCTCGTATCCAATTAATGTTGAACACGCTGCGATAGATCTCATTGGCAATCTGTAGGTGATTGTGCTGGATAAGAACAACCCCACTTAACAGCAACTCAAGCTGGGTTCGGCTGCCATCAAAGACTGTGGGCTGACCCACTAAAATTTGTTGATAGTGGCTTAGCAGCTGGGGCGCTAGGGGATGGCCCGTTAGCCGATCGCTAATAACGCGTAGGTGAACAGGGTCGTCCTGGCGTCGCCAATCTTGGATAATGTGCGATCGCGTCACTCCCTCTATCCAGCTTTCCATTATCCCTGGCGAGAGTGAGAGGGGCGGCTGATCGGGGCCTATCAGCGCGGCTGTTCGTCTTAAAACAGTCTGGCAAAGTTTCTGAGTTAAAAAGGGTTGACCATTTGTCCATTTCAAAATGGTCTTCAAAATCAAGGTCGGATTATCGACTTTGTCTTCAAACCCCTGGGATAGAGAGCGGGTGTCGATAAGTTGAAAGCTATCTAGCTTGATGGCTCGCCCCCTCGACAATAAAGGCGTCGTCCGCCCCAAATCTATCGGCGTACATGTCCCTAAGATGGCAAAGTTCAAACGTCTATAGGCAGAGAAAGCCTGTCGTAGGCAGTAGCAATCCCAAATCCACTCAAAAAAATCATTGGCGGTGTAGGGCAAGCTCAACAGATAGTCGATTTCATCCATAAAGATAACAATAGGCTGCCCAGGAAACTGGGTCAGCAAGATATCTTTAGCAAAACACGCTAATCGCTGCCGAGGAGGAAGCGCCGCCGTTGTCTTGAACCAGTTTAAAAAAACGCTCGAGTCAGTTGGATTGAGCCCGTACCAGATCGATGAGATTAGACCTGCATACCACTGCTGGATCGCGTTTGGTGAGTCACTCAGCTGGGTCGCATTCACCATGGCACAGCGATATCCCCGCTGTGCCAGGCAGTAACCGGTTCGCACGCGCAGTGATGACTTACCAGTTTGTTGAGGGCCCAGCACATAGCAAAACTGGCCTGTCTGTAACGCATAGGCCAGGTCTATATCAGCTTGACGCTCCACATAGGTAGGGTCATTCCAGGCCAAACTGCCACCTACTCGATAGGCATATTGTAAAGATGGGGAAGTCATAGGAGTCTCTCAAAGAGGCAGAATCGCACCGCTTTTTGGTCGGCTAAGCACTCTCTTAAGCCTGCCTAAAAATTCTGGCAGTCTGCGTCCTACCGTTGGAGAGATTGACCCTGGGAAATTGGATAGTTTTAACCTTACCCAACTGGGTGAGGGTCACTGACCCGGCTGGGTAGGGTCAGGATAAACGTGGTTCCTCGCTCGGTATCGTGGGAGTCCGTATTATGGGAGTCCGTATTATGGGAGCCCGTATTTTGGGGGCCTATATTGGCGTGACTGGTGACGGCGATTGTCCCCTGTAGTTTTTGGGTTACCAGGTTATAAACCAGATGTAAGCCTAGACCGCTGCCGCCCTGGTGACGTGCTGTGGTGAAAAAAGGCTCAAAAATTTGGCTCAGGTTCGATTCAGGAATCCCTACGCCGTCATCGCTATAGCTCAGAATCACCGTGGCGAGCTGTTGATGAATGGCGATGCAGAGTTGACCAGGTTGGTGAGTCGGATAGGCGTGGGTCAGAGAATTAATAATTAAATTAGTGATAATTTGGGCCAGGGCACCAGGGTAGCTGTAGAGGGTAATCGTGTCGTCTCCGGTCAGGGTGATGCGATGGGGGGTGTGCTTAAGCTTGGGCGTTAGGTTGGTAATCACCTCCTGCAAATAGGGTTTAAGTTTAAAGGTGCGAAGCTGTAGGCTAGTTTGGTCAACCGCAACCTGCTTGAAGCTTTGAACCAGTCCACCAGCGCGTTCGAGATTACTTAAAATTAAGTGGCTACAGTCAGCCGCAATATCTAAATAATTTTCAAAGGCTGAGCGTTTGAGCTCGTCTTTAGCAAGGTCAGAGAACATATCGCGGGTGGCATTTCCAAGCGTTGAAGCGCTCATAATAGCTGTCCCTAACGGGGTATTGATTTCGTGGGCGACCCCCGCAACCAGGTTGCCCAGAGCAGCCATTTTGGCCGAACGAACAAGCTCTGCTTGCGTGGTTTTAAGGGTAGCCAAGGTTTGAGAAAGCTCTTGAGTTCTCTCAGCCAGCTGCATCTCGGCTTGTTTGCGAGCGGTGATATTAACGCTGGTGCCAATCAAACGATAAATGTGGCCGTGCTGATCGGACATCGGAGTGTGGGTCGAAAGCCACCAGGTCGTTTGGCCATGGAGCTCAACGGGCTCTTCTCGAGTGACCGGTTGACCGGTTTCTAGACAAACTTGGTGATTCCGGCGAATGACTTCAGGCGACAAGAACTTCTTCAGATCAGCTCCGATCAGAGACGCTTGAGAGAGTCCAGACATTCTCAAAAACGTCTCGTTGACCTCGGCGATCCGAAACTGCCCATCATCTAAGACATCTAAGATTGAGATAGCGGCTTCTACGCCGTCGTAGATGCTGCGCAAAAACTGTTCTTTTTCCACTAGCTGCTTTTGTAGCGATCGCAGCTGGATTTGACGCTCAACCCGAGCCATGAGCTCACCTGCTTTGAAAGGTTTGGTGATGTAGTCTACCCCGCCCAGCACCAAGCCTTTGACAATATCTATCGTGTCATCTAGTACGGTGAGAAAGATAACGGGCACATCGCAGGTGCGCCGATCGGCTTTGAGCCGTTTGCAGACTTCATAGCCATCCAGGTCTGGCATTTTAATATCTAGCAAAATCAAATCAGGCGGCTCTAGCTGAGCCGCTGTAAGGGCCAGTGCCCCATCAGCCACAGGTCTTACCTGATACCCCTGAGCTGACAGCATCTTCAGCAACAAGTGCAAATTAGCAGGGGTGTCATCAACCACCAAAATATTAGCGGCGGGCATATCGTGGGCGGGCATAGCTGTGACAGAAGGGTTCACCATCACTCCTCCGCACCTTGCTTAACCGCTTGCAGAGCCTGCAAAATTTGGTCGTATTGAAAGTTGTAGACGGTGCGCCTGAGGCTGTCTGCCAGGGGTTGATCTTGGGTACTGATGACCTCAATCAGCTGCAAAATTTGATCCCAATGAAGTCTCAGGGTGGCGGCCTCCAGGTTGGCGCGTAATTGAGCTGGCAATTCTCTGAGAGTTCTGAGAGTATTGATATCCAGACCTGTACCGCCGTCGCTTTGGGTAAAAGGGGCTTGGCTATCTTGATGACTCTCCACAGCTAGACGCGCAGGCTCACCGCACTTACCGTCTTGTCTCTCGTCGTCACGTATCATCTCATCGTTATACACATACCGTACCCCCAGCTGCTGAGCCATCGTTTCAAAGATCTCCGCCTGGCGAAATGGTTTACGGATAAAGGCATCGCATCCAGCCTCGCGGGCAGCAAGCTGTTCTTCTTTAAAGCTGCTGGCAGAGAGGGCAATGATGATGGGGGAGTTGGGTAGTGGGAATTGGGTAGTGGGTAATGAGTCACGTAGAGAATCAGAGCGATTTCTCTGACTCTCTACCCAATTCTCTCTACCCTCTACCTTGATTCTTCTCGTAGCCTCATACCCATCCATCATGGGCATCCGCAGATCCATCCAGATCAGATGCGGCTGCCAGGCTTGCCATGTTTCAACAGCGTCCTGTCCGTTGCGGGCTTCGCGGAGCTCTAGCCCAAGCGGTTCGAGTAGTTTGACCAGCAGCTTACGATTGTCGCTTTTGTCATCGACGATCAGAACGCGATAGCGGGGTTGGCCTGCGGCAAGGGCCAGGACGCGACGGCGGGAGGGCAGGGGCTTGTCAACCACGCCCTCAGCAGCCTTTACTGGAATCTCAAAGGTGACCACCGTGCCTTGTGCCTGGCTGCTTTCAGCGGCGGGAGCATACTGACTGCTGAGTCGGATATCCCCCCCCATCAGCTGCACAAATCGACGGCTAATCGTCAAACCTAGCCCTGTGCCCTGTTGAGAATCTCGACCCGCTTTAGTTTGAGTAAAGGGTTCAAACACTTCGTCAAGTTCGTCGGGGCAAATGCCGGGGCCGGTGTCTTCGACTTTGAATTGGAGGGTAGTGGGTAGTGGGTTGTGGGTGGTGGGTGGTGGGTGAAGGGCAGCATCACTCTTACCCTCCACCCAATTCTCTCTACCCTCTACCTGCTCCCTCTGCCTCACCTCCAGCATCACCTGCCCCGCCACTGTAAACTTAATCGCATTACTCAAAAGGTTGATTAAGACCTGCCGCAGCCTTCCCTCGTCAGCGTAGATATATTGGGGCAAATCGGGAGGGGTGTTAAATTTGAACTGTAGCTGCTTTTCGGCAGCTTGCAGTTGGAACAGATTGTAAATATCTTCGAGCAGACAATACAGATCAAAATTTGTCGGATTGAGCTGGGTGCGACCTGCTTCGATCTTAGACATGTCGAGCACATTATTGATCAGTCTTAACAGGTGCTCGCCGCTGCGGCTGATAATACTGACGCTATCTTGATGCTCTTCAGAAAGGGTAGAGCTGTGGGTCATCAGTTGGGCAAACCCGAGAATAGCATTGAGGGGTGAGCGCAGCTCGTGGCTCATGTTGGCCAGGAATATACTTTTGGCCCGGTTGGCCAGCTCAGCCGCTTCCTTTTCTTGCCTCATAGAGACTTCGGCAGCATGTTTGGCCTGGGCAATAGCGACGATTTCCCCCACCAGCCTAAGTAGGTTGATCGCTTCGGGGCTCCAAACTTTGTGGATACGAACGGCATCTAAACCAATGAAGCCAACCGTATGACCGGCGTAAACCATGGGGCAAAGCAGCAAGGACTGAATAGACTCTCGTTCAAATTCTGTTTTTTCAAGGGCGGCAGCGGTGGGCAAGCTAGCCACGGTTGCGATCGCAATCGGGCTACTCTCAAAGAGTTGCGGGTAAAGCCAGGGGTAAGTTGCCTCTGTGATTAAGAGTGACGAGCTTTCTGATAGAAACGTCTGAATATTGTCTGCACACCATTCATGGGTCATGCTGAACGCCTGCTCGTTATACTGCTCGTTATATTCGAAAATGTAGCTGCGATCGCACTGTGTAAATTTGCCCAGCTTCTGGAGGGCATGGTTAATGGCAATATCGATGTCCTGGTTCAGAAAAGTTCGGGAGAGCTGACTGAGCAGGCTGTCTATTTCAGCACGATGCTGCAATGCCTGCTCGGCCTGTTTTTGTGCGGTAATATCCAGCATGACCCCGTCCAAACAGATCGTGCCGTCTGGTTGAGTTGAGCTGCTGCGCCCTCGGGTGTATACCCAGCGAAGCCCTCCATCAGCGTGAACAATACGATAGATCAAAACAAAGGGAACCTGCTCTTTGATCGCGGCATTGACCGAGGTCGCAACATAGTCTTTATCCTCGGGAAAAATGATATCGGCATAGGCTCTAACCCGGTTTTGGATAAAGTCTGAGGCAGGATATCCACAGATATCAAAAATGTCATCGCTGATGAACAGGAGAGTCCAATGGGCATCTAAGAGGCCGCGATAGACAGCCCCTGGGATATTATCAACCAGCGTTCTGTACTGGGTTTCACTGCGTCTGCGATCGCAAATCTCTTGTTCTAAGGCTTGGGTCCGTTCTTTTACTTTGGTTTCGAGGGCGTGAGAATAGTCCTCAAGCTGCGTGTACGACTGTTTCAACGCCTGACTCATTTGGTTAAACGACTGGGCCATCACATCTAGTTCCTCAATGGCCGAGCCTGAAACCTTCTGGTTAAGGCTCCCCTGCGCAATATCCTGGCTGGCCCGACTCAGTTTTAGCGTGGCCTGACTGATTTTCTGGGCAACTGCCATCGCCAGTAGGGTCGTCAACCCAGCTACCCCCAAAGACAACAGCAGGGTCAGGTAGTTATTCGCCCGAATCACGCCGGTAAAGTCTGACTCTGGAACCACGATCACCACCAGCCAGTCAAGCCCAAACTCATCTGTAAACGGGCTGATCTGAACCAGCTGACGCTGTCCAGCTTTGCGGAAAGTGAGGGACTGAGGCTGCGAAATCTCCTTAAAGCTGCCGAACTGCTCTAGCAGATATTGACCCGTGGCTCGAATCAGCTCGTTTTTAGTTTCAAGCACCTGTCGGGGGCGCTGCTCGGAGCCGATCGGAGATTCTTTAAAGGAACTGGCAATCACGGTTCCCTCGCGATCGATCACAAACACTTCTCCAGACTTGCCAATGCTTAACTGGCTTAGAAACCGAGTAAAGTCTTCGAGCGTAAAGTCTGCCCCCAGAACCCCCAGCAGGGTCTTGCCATCATCACTGTAATAGGGACGAACAAAACTCAGCCCCAGCGTCTTTTGGGTGTCAGAAAACTCGTATACAAACTCGTAGATATCTGTCCACTGGGCGGAGCCAGCGGTGGCCGCCTGATACCAGGGACGCGCCCTCGGGTCGTAAGCGGGGGTCTGATCTTCACGCGCCACCCGGTTGGGTTGCTCAGCCAAAAAGCGCTTTGTCACCGTCGGCTGTTGGCTATCTGTAAAGGAAACCAGGTCGTCGGCATTGGGCCGTTGGCTCAGCTCAATATAGTCGCCCGCTTGATTACCGAAGTAAAGATAGGTCAGCGAGTTAGAAATCTGTCCTCGATCAAACAGATAGGCTCCCCAGGATGACAAATTTTCGACGTTAAGGTCGCCTCGGCGCAGCGCCTGAGCCATCGCCCGCGTGGTGCGCGGGGGGGCTTTGGTAAAGTGAGTCAGGCGTTCCTGAATCCGTGCGCTGATGTCCTGCTGTCGCTGTGTTACGAGCAGCCTGACCGCCTGCTGCTCGTTTTGCCAGGTTAGATATTGCACCAGCCCAACAGCCCCCACCAGCGGTAGGACAAGGCCGAGCACGAGCACCCGCCTTAGGGGGAAGGGCCTCCAAATCTGGGTCTCTCTAAATCGGAGATAGCGCATCACAGTCCCATATCACGCTCCCAGAATCATATCAATATCGCTATTATGGAGCCTCATTATGGGGCTTCAGTTGTGAGGCTTCAGTTGTGAGGCCTCATAGCGAACTCTCTGACCGGGTCGGCAGTGTAAACCAGAATTCAACGCCGTTGCCTGGCGGGTGGGTCATGCCGATTTTGCCGCCGTGGGCCTCGATAATGCGACGGCAAATATAGAGCCCCAGCCCCAGCCCCTGGGTCGGGCTACCCCCTCGGCTGTAAAGCCCAAACAGGGCTTCAGATTGGGTGATGTTAATTTGGGCGGTGTCAATGCCAACGCCGTTGTCAGCGACGGTGCAGCACAGCCAATCAGCGGCTGTTAGTGCTGCGCCCAGCCTCAGGGTAATGCCTGGCGGGTTGTACTTGAGGGCGTTATCAATCAGGTTTTCAAAGACGCGCCAGAGTTGATAGCGATCGCCGTTGAGCGCGGGTAGGTTGGATGCCATCTGCTGAACGACGGTAACGCGTTTTTTATCAAACCTGGGCTGCCAGTCTTCAATCACTGCTTGTACCAACGCTGAGAGCTGGAAAGGGGCTCGCTGTAGTGCAACACCCCAAATTTCAATTTCTTGGGTTTCAAGCAGAGAGCCGATCATCTTTAGCTGGCGATCGCAACCCGCATTCATGCGCTCCAAAATCGAAATCGGGATTTGAGCAGTGGTCGAGTCTTTCTGCCGACGGCTGCGATTGATCAGGCTTTGCAAAACGTGGGTCATGCCAGTGACCGGGTTGCGCAGGTCGTGGCTAAGGGCGTGGATATAAATTTTGAGGGCGGTTTCTGCTTTCTCGCAATTTTCGACTTCGTGCTCTAGCTGCTGGGTGCGATCGCGCACAATCTGTTCTAGATTCTGATTAAAGTTTTGCAGCTCTGCGTTCAGGTCAGCCAGGGCTGCCTGACTTTGCTCCAGCGCTCTCAAGTCACGGTAGGCACGCAGGCTGGCTACCAGGGTCGTAAACAGCTTTTGCTGGGTCAGCTCAAGCTTGGTTTTATAGTCATTGATGTCGTAGTCAATCACCACCGACTCTTCGGGCACCTGGCCGGGTTGGCCCGTCCTCAGCACAATCCTGACGGTTTGATTCTGCAGGTCTTCACGAATATACTTGGCCACCTGTAAGCCAGCATCCTGACTTTCCATGATCACATCCAGCAAAACTAATGCCGTATCTGGATGCGCCTCAATCAGCTGTTTGGCTTCTACGGCGGAGTAGGCCGACACAAAGCTGAGGGGTCTGTCTTCAAAAGTAAAGAATTTGAGGGCAACTCTAGTGGCCTGATGAACCGAGGGCTCGTCATCCACCAGCATAATTTTCCAGGCAGACAGTCGCTCTGACGACTGAGCCTGGTTTTCGTCGGCTTCATCGGCAAAGACGAGTCGATCGGGGTCGTTGAGGGAGGGGGGGGACATGGGAAGGGGGAAGGGGGAAG
>JBCBZL010000266.1:0-7079 GCA_039815385.1 Cyanobacteria bacterium P01_A01_bin.114 | reverse complement strand
TTTCCTGATGATCGATCACTTACTGGCAAATCATACACATAACCAACTTGACTTCTAAAGGGTCTAAAAGTACCTTGCAGACCTTGTCCTTGTATGGCATATACGTCATATGTATAATTGGTGATAGGTACCGTGGTGGTATGTTTATTAAAGCTTCTGTCTTTTTCTCTATTAAAATCTAAAACTCCACTCTTATCGACATCATGTTCTGTAAACTCGTAGCCATATGCTGTTACTTCCTTATTTTTCTCGGATTCTTCCACGCTCTGAGTAGTTCCATAGCCATTTATGTGCCCCTTAAGGTTTTTACCTTTAATAACAGTTCCTAAAGCTGCTCTAAAACTAAAATTTTTACTATCCATACCGACTCTTTTAGACGGTGTAAAAGTTGGAGTTCCAAATGAATAGTTAAACCCTGAACTACTTTGTGTTTTGTTATCTATACTCTTATAGATATGTTTATCATCTACTTTCATGGAAGAATCTAAATTGAAATTTGTCAATCCTTGTCTTGAATTATATCCAACCCCAACTGATGTTTCACTCATAATAGTGCCCATATGATTTTTAGTCCAATATTCACGTTTGGCACTATAACTAATAGATGGGGTCACGGTAACACCATCAGCTACTGAAGATGAGAAATTAGCTCCTAAGCTAAAATTATCATTAAGATCATAGCTGATACCATAGCTAGGTTTAAAAGTGATCCCTTCATAATTATTATATTGCACACCTAATCCTAAACTAAAATTTGGTACCTTTTCTTTACCAAAAAAATCTCCTTTTAATTCAAAGGATGTACCCACTGTGATATTCTCTTTCATATCATTTTCATAGGTCATCAAATCCCCCTTAAAATCATCGGGTAACCCACGTACTTGTCTGGCAATCTGACCGACATTAAGATTCCATCCTAATCCTACCCATGAGGCTTCCTGATCCATGGTAATACCAGAATCATATGCTAGGTTTAGCGGATACCCCCCAACATCTCGTAGATTTGAGTGCGCAGAATCCGTTTCTCTGAGGCCCACTCCTCTAACAAAATTCTCAGGGCTTTGCCATAGAGTAGGCTGCGATTATCTGGGAAGGTCTGGGCACGGTTGTACACCAGGCATAAAAACGTCAGCAGCAAAGGCGTGTGGGCCAGCTCTTTAGCCGCGCTGTTTTCGGGCCCTTGCAACAACGACCAGCAATTCTCCGCTGTTTTTTGGGCTTTATCATGCTCACTGCCAAACCAGTTGGCCAAAAACTGTCGAATTTGATCGTCGTCAAAGTCGGACATGGCCACATCCCTAAAGCGCTTAAAGCCGCTGCGGTAAGCTGCTGTACGACAAGACACAATAAACCGATTTTTGTCATAGCGATCTACAAAATCTTGAATAGCGCTGATTGCCTCATCCAGGTTGTTGGACGGCACCTCATCCAGCCCATCTAACAAAATCAGCAGTCGCCCCTGCTCCA
This sequence comes from Cyanobacteria bacterium P01_A01_bin.114, assembly GCA_039815385.1. Taxonomy (GTDB): domain Bacteria; phylum Cyanobacteriota; class Cyanobacteriia; order Phormidesmidales; family Phormidesmidaceae; genus SIO4C1. Next base: position 5,612 of record JBCBZL010000266.1, on the reverse strand, counting down.
GTGCTCGCTGGGTAAACCGGGGTGCATCCGGAAAGCCACAGGTGGCAAACTCTGTGGCAATAAAAGCTTCGAGGTCAATCTCGTCGCTATCTAGCCGCTTCAGCTCAATAAAAACGGGAATACAAAGATGCTTATAAAAGTCAGGGAATTTCAGATGCTCGTAGCTGGTTTTCATATAGTGGCAAGCTTTAAGGGCTTCAAGCCCTGTCTTACGCAAAAAAGTCGATTTGCCAGCCCCCGGCCCCCCTAGTACCATCAAATATTGACTATCGTTTGCGATTTTGAGACCGGGCTGACGCTGACGCTGGCCGCTATCGAGCTGATATCCGCGCAAGCGACTGCTACGATAAGCCTGTTCTAACGATTCAATCGATTCAAAGTTGAGAATCTCTTGATCGTTCAAAAACTTGACTGTGGTATAGACTGACTCTAACCCAATCGGCTCAGGCATTCCCAATACCTTAAGCTGGCAGTGCCGTTTCTTATAATGTTGAATATATCGCTGAGAGGCATCAAACAGCCGCTGCTGAAACTCTGCGCCAATATTTCGACGCAGCCGCTCCATCAGACCGCCGCTGCTTTCAGCAACAATCTCTGCAGCAACACTGGCCATACTCCCTGCAAATGCGGCAATAATCGGCTCTAGACCTGTCATTAATGTAATGGATTAACCCTAACATCTCCTCTATTCTGTCGAGGTCAATCAGTGCTAGCCATCCGGCATTACAGAGGCTTCATGTATTAAATATCACGAAGACCGCTGTTAAAATCTTCTAATCCAAGAGCAGCGTCTATTTGAACCGTATGTACAACACCCGATCTTTTTTTGTCACTCAGTTAAGTTCTGATGAAAGCGGAAACCCAAACACCATGGGGGGTTTGACCCCCGAGGGGTGTTGGCAAGCCTTTATTTTTGACTGGATATTTTCTGAGTTTTAGATGCCGGATGCTGGATTAGAACCTCCTTTAGGTAGGTACCCGTGTAAGATTTTTCATTCTGGGCGACCGTTTCAGGGGTCCCCTCGGCAATCACGACTCCGCCTCGGTCTCCCCCTTCAGGCCCCAGGTCAATAATCCAGTCGCAGCAACGCACCACGTCTAAGTTATGCTCGATCATGATCACAGAGTTGCCCTTGTCGACCAGGCGTTGCACCACATCGAGTAGCTTATGCACGTCGTAAAAGGAGAGACCCGTGGTAGGTTCATCAATCAGATAAAGGGTCTTGCCAGTGGAGCGGCGAGCCAGCTCAGACGCCAGCTTCATCCGCTGAGCCTCCCCGCCTGACAGGGTCGGGGCAGTTTGCCCTAGACGAATATAGCCCAGCCCCACATCCACCATCGTTTGCAGTCGAGCCGCGGCTTTTGGAATGTTCTCAAAAAAGCCTAGGGCCTCCTCTGCGGTCATATTGAGAACGTCTGAGATATTTTTACCTTTGTACTTTACCTGCAGTGTCTCACGGTTGTAGCGGGCTCCCTTGCACACCTCACACTGTACATAGACGTCAGGCCAAAAGTTCATCTCAATCACGTTGACGCCCTGCCCACCGCAGGCTTCACAGCGTCCGCCTTTGACATTAAAAGAGAACTGACCTCGCTTGTAACCCCGTGCCTTTGCTTCAATGGTCTCAGCATAGAGATCGCGAATCACGTCAAAGACGCCGGTATAGGTGGCGGGGTTTGATCGAGGGGTGCGCCCGATCGGCGACTGGTCAATCACAATTGCTTTATCAAGCGCTTTGAGCCCTGCGATAGGCTCCATTTCTCTAGGTTGGGGAACCTTTGTGCCAAAGTGATGCTGCAGGGCCGGATACAGCAGTTCGTTGATCAGCGTTGATTTACCCGAGCCTGATACCCCCGTAATGCAGACAAACTTACCCAGTGGCAGGTCGACGTCGATGTTTTTCAAGTTGTTGCGATGCGCGTCTCGGATTTTTAGACTGCGACTGTTCCCTTTTCTACGCTCGGCTGGGGTGACAATCTGTTGCCGCCCCGAGAGGTAGGCACCTGTTAAGGAGTCTTCTGCCTTAAGAATATTTTCTAAACTACCCTTGGCAACAATCTGGCCCCCATGAATGCCTGCGCCAGGGCCAATATCGACAATGTAGTCGGCAGCCCGCATGGTGTCTTCGTCATGCTCCACCACAATCAGGGTATTACCCAGGTTGCGCAGGTGGTTTAGGGTTTGCAGGAGACGATCGTTATCGCGTTGGTGCAAACCAATGCTGGGCTCGTCTAACACATACAGTACCCCGGTCAAACCGGCTCCAATCTGAGTGGCCAGGCGAATTCGCTGAGCTTCTCCACCAGAGAGGGTCATCGCCGTACGATCTAGGGTGAGGTAGTCTAAACCTACATCTAGCAAAAAGGTCAGGCGCGCTCTGATTTCTTTGAGCACTAGCTCACCGATTTGTAGCTGTTTAGTGGTCAGTTGGGGGGGGGCACCCTGGTCGCCCACCATCACTAAAATTCGATTGAGACATTCACGAATCGAGACGCTGGTAAGATCTTTAATCGGGAACGGGCCAATGCGAACCGCCAGGGATTCAGGCTTCAACCGAGCACCGTTGCAGACATCACAGGGCTGATTGACGAGATATTTCTCAAGTTTTTGCTTATAGGTATCTGAGGTGGTCTCTCGATACTGCCGCTCTAAGATGGGCAAGACGCCCTCATAGCGACGGTGATAGCCTTTGGCCTCGCGATAGCGAGAGTCGGTTTCGATGTAAATTTTGTCGTCAGAGCCGTGTAGCAACACGTGCTGCTGCTTTTCTGTCAGCTTTTCCCACGGCAGCTGAATCTCAAACCCGTAGGCCTGGCCTACGCTGTAGAGCAGCGAAAAGTAATAGGTGTTGTCTTTTTCTGACCAGGGTGCGATCGCAGCATACACTGGCAAAGTCGGATCGGGCACCACCAGGTCTGCCGAGAACGTTTGCAAACTCCCCAACCCGTGGCAGTGAGGGCAGGCCCCGTAGGGCGAGTTAAACGAAAACAGCCGAGGCGACAGCTCATCCATCACCGCCCCATGCTCCGGGCAGGCAAAATTCTCAGAAAAGACGATTTCCTCAGGTAGCTCTGCCGCCTGCTCTGCGGTTACCCCATACGCGCCCCCCGGCTCTGCCGCCATCGGCATCTGCTCAGACTGATCGGCGGCTTTCCCCTTCGCCCTTCGCCCTGACCCCTTCGCTTTTTTCCCTTTTTCCTCCTTTCCCCCATCCACCACTTCCAGCTTCCGCTCCGCCAGAATCTCGACAATCGCAATCCCCTCCGAACGCTTCAGCGTCGTACTCAGAGAATCTGCCAGTCGTTCTTCTAGGCCGTCTTTCTTAACCAGACGGTCAACCACTACTTCAATATCGTGTTTTTTATTTTTCTCGAGTTCAATGTTGTCATTCAGCTCGCGGATTTCGCCATCAATACGCACCCGCACAAACCCCTCAGCCGCCAGGCCCGAGATCAGCTTTTGATGGGTGCCCTTTTTACCCCGCACCACCGGGGCCAACACCTGAAACCGGGTGCGATCTGGTAGCGCCATTACCTGATCGATCATCTGATCAATCGTCTGGGGTGAAATGGAGCGATCGCACACTGGGCAGTGGGGCTCCCCCGCTCGCCCGTAGAGCAGTCGCAGGTAGTCATAGATCTCGGTCACCGTCCCCACTGTCGAGCGCGGATTGTGAGAGGTCGACTTTTGGTCGATTGAAATCGCCGGGCTTAAGCCCTCAATCGAATCTACATCAGGCTTATCAACCTGACCCAAAAATTGCCGAGCATAGGCGCTGAGCGACTCGACATAGCGCCGCTGCCCCTCTGCAAAAATAGTGTCGAAGGCCAGGGATGACTTACCCGAACCCGAAACCCCCGTAAAGACGATCATGCGATCGCGGGGCAGATCGAGGTCAATATTTTTTAGATTGTGCTGCCGCGCCCCGCGAATCCGAATCAGGTCATCCGAGAGATCGATGAGCGTATCCGCCGTCTGGACAGACTTTGCCCCCCGGCGTTTGACCTGACCGTTGCGCTTAGTAGCCGACTGGGCACGGGTAGACTGAGTCCCGGTAGACTTGGCCTGATTAGATTTAGATCGGGGCATGGGGAAAGCCGCGGCTGAACACATTTCTTCATGATAGTAGAGATGTACCCATCCTGGGGTTACCCCGTAGATAGACTCACGGACGGGGGGCATTTGCCTTTCGCCTTATAGCCCAAGGGGAATGGCTAAAGCCTTCGGCATAGCTTCGTGAACGCTAGCGCCCGTCTTAGCCGGGGGCTTGTCTTATATTCGGGCGATCCCCCTTAGCGCCAAACGGTCTCCGCTGGCTTTGTCTCGACGAGCACCCTGCCCTGCGAAATCACCGTGCGGACCGCGGCTCGAGTACGAATTGCCTCGTATTGATTAGCTGCATCTAGCACAATCAAATTGGCTGGTTTACCGACCTCAATACCGTAGTCTTGTTCAATGTTGAGGGTCTTTGCGCCGTAGCGGGTGATCATGTCGTAGCAGGCCTCGATTTCGGGCAGGCCAGTCATCTGGCAAACATGCACCGCCATTGAGGCCACTTCTAGTAGATTGCCAGTGCCCAAGCTGTACCACGGATCTTGAATGCAGTCGTTCCCGAGGCTAACGTTGAGGCCCGCCTGCCATAGCTCTTTGACCCGAGTGACGCCCCGCCGTTTGGGATAGGTGTCGGTACGCCCCTGCAAGGTGATATTGATTAGCGGGTTGGCGATGAAATTAATCTGGGCTCGCTTTAAAAAGCCCATCAGCTTAAAGGCATAGGCATTGTTGTAAGAGCCAAAGGCGGTGGTGTGGCTGGCAGTCACCTGGTGGCTGAGGCCGCTGCGAATGGCGCAGGCGGCGATCACCTCCAAAAAGCGGGCCTGGTCATCGTCAATTTCATCGCAGTGGACATCGATTAAACGGTCGTACTGCTGGGCCAGCTCAAAAATACGATGGACTGAGCGTACGCCGTCTTCACGGGTCAGCTCGTAGTGAGGAATACCTCCTACGACATCGGCCCCCATGCGCAGGGCTTCTTCGAGCAGGTCGGCATTGCTAGGGCCGCTATAGATGCCGTCCTGGGGAAAGGCCACGACCTGAAGTGTGATCCAATCTTTGACCGCGTCTCGCACCGTCAGCAGACCCTTTAATGCACTTAAGCTGGCTTCGCTGACATCGGCATGGCTACGGACATACAGCACCCCCTGGCTAGCCTGCTGCTTCAGCGCCTGAATGGCTCTCGTCTGAACGTCTTCTGACGTCAGAGCCTGTTTGCGATCGCGCCAAATTTCAATGCCCTCAAACAGGGTGCCGCTTTGATTCCACCGGGGCTGCCCTGCCGTTAAGGCCGAGTCCAGATGGATGTGGGATTCGACAAAGGGCGGACTGACCAGGCCCCCGTCAGCTCTAATTTCGGTAGCGGCGCTGAGATCAAGGTGGGGCTCGATTGCCGCAATTTTTCCGGCTGCGATCGCAATATCGACGGGGCCTTTCACATGACCATCTAGCCCCACATATTGAGCCTGTTTTAATAGCAGCGTGGGGGAATCATTCATAAATTTACTGGATGTAAGACACCGCTTGATAGCAGCCCAAAAAATTGGCGAATTTGGAC
>JBCBZL010000228.1:0-8139 GCA_039815385.1 Cyanobacteria bacterium P01_A01_bin.114 | reverse complement strand
CTTTGAAGTTTTCTCTTTAAGGGTTTCTCTTCACTGAGGGAATGTGTCTAGAATGTGTCTAGAATGTGTCTGGAATATGTCTGGAATATGTCTGGAATATGTCTACAGATAGATAGGCAGCTCCCCTTTGGGAAGATGCCCAGGATTTAGCGCCTCTTTACAATTCTTCTAATTGTTGTTTGAAGCGCCAGCGAGGTGTTCTCCATGCAGAGTCAAGAGCGTCGCCCTACCCCAGATGAGATTTCGGGCCAGCAGCTAGAATATCCGGCCAGTCAGGCAGATATGAATATCCAGCCGGACTCCGATCTATCAAACTACAGCCCTGCAGATAAGCTGTTGGACAAGGTTGCCATCATCACAGGCGGCGACTCAGGGATTGGGCGGGCGGTTGCGATCGCATACGCCATGGAGGGCGCAGACGTTGCAATCCTTTACTTACACAGCGACGGAGATGCCCAAAAGACAAAGCAGCTGGTAGAAGAGCGGGGCCGCAAGTGCCTGGTCATCAAAGCAGACGTTCGAGATTCAGAAGCCTGCCGGGCGGCGGTTGAGAAAACGGTATCCACCTTGGGCAAGCTCAACATCCTGGTCAACAACGCAGCGTACCAGATGGTGCAAGAAACCTTTGAAGACGTGACCGAAGACCAGTTTCGCCGCACCCTTGAGACCAATGTGTTTGGCTACTTTTACATGATCAAAGCCGCAGTCTCCTATCTCAGCGAAGGCGACACCATTATTAACACTGGCAGCATCGTCGGTAAAATCGGCAAACCCTTCTTAATCGACTACGCCGCCAGCAAAGGAGCTATCCACTCTATGACTAAGGCACTGGCGCTCAACCTCGCAGAGCGTAAGATTCGCGTCAATGCAGTCGTCCCCGGCCCAGTTTGGACCCCCAATATTCCTGCAACGATGCCAGCCAAAATGGTAGACGGGTTTGACACCGACGGAGCCCTCAACCGGGCCGCCCAGCCTGAAGAACTCGCTCCAACCTACGTGTATTTTGCCGCTAGCGACAGCAGCTTCGTGACAGGCGCGCTGCTAGATGTAACGGGCGGCCAGCTCTCTAGCTAGAGCGACGGGAAACGAAAACGATCGCTGCCAGCGCACCCGTCATCTCAAACAGATAAGAGACTCTGTGGCGTCAATTAAAAGAACCAAACGTGTTTCTTTCTAAAGAGAGCGCTTTTGAGGAAAAGTCATCCCCTATGATCAAAAGCACACTGTTTCATGGATAAATAAATGCCTGTCAGTACAGTTTTGCTGATCATTTTGGTGCTCGTGCTCTTAGGGGTGATTCCCGTTTATCCTTACAGCCGAGGCTGGGGCTACGGGCCGACCGGGATATTAGGCACTATCGTTGTGATTCTGATCGTCTTAGTTTTTCTGGGCGCAATATAGCCCCACCTTAGGAACTTGCAATTACAACAAGCCACCGCCTTATGGCCCAAGGGGCAATAACCCTGCGGGTATGGCTACGCTTTTCTTGAATGCCTCTCGGACTTTAAGGCACGCTAGCACCTTTCGCCCTGTACAGGCGTTGCATGCAACGCTCCTACCCTTCGCCCTTCAACCTGTGCAAGGGTTGCACGCAACGCCCCTACCTTTCGCCTTTCGCCCTTCGCCCTTCGCCTTTCGCAGCCGGAACCTTACATGCGAGCAATCCCCCTAGCTCAGGCCTACCCCCCTGACTGAAACTGCTCGCGGATGGTTTCAACCCGTTTGCGATTAACGCCGAGATCTGAACGCCCTAAACGTGCAGCAGAACGTACTTGAATCATGCCAGAGGCCGGATCGACATAAAATTCCATATCGTCGACAAAACCCATGAGCTTGCTGGCAAACTCAACATAGAGATAGTCGTCAGTGGCTTCGTTGATCTGAGAGCGCTCCATCCCTTCAATGATGGCTTTGAGTTTTGCGATCGCATCTGACGGTGCCAGGGTCGTCTCAATCGGTGCGATGAAATGCTCCTGATCGCTGGCGTCGGCTTGGCTGCTGACACAGTTAGGAGACTCTGGGCAAGATAAAAGCTGCCCCTGCTTAACCCCAAGATTGGTGGGGCGTTTACCTGAAAACGAAAAAATAGGCATCGCTACGTCCTGATTGAATAGTTAAATTTTGACATGAAAAGCCCCTGCTAGTCTCAGCAGGGGCTTAATCGTGTTGAAAAGCTGTGTTGAAAGAGTGTGTTGAAAAGTGAAGTGAAATCTAGACAGGGCGACGAACAATCCCTAGAACTAGAGAAACGATGAAAATCACCAAGAAAATATAGAACAAAATCTTAGCAATGCTGGCTGCACCTGCAGCGATGCCACCAAATCCAAAAATGGCTGCTATCACTGCAACCACAAGAAAAATCAAAGACCAACGCAGCATGGGGACTCCTGTTTGAATGCGATAGTTAAAGTTGAACTAACATCCCTATTCAATACCGAAAGTCAAAAAAATAACTCTCCCCTAGGTAATGTCCGTAGTTCTGTTGCCTGTATCCGGCGATAGAGCTCTAGCCCCAAACTTCTCTGGCCCCAAACTTCTCTGGCCCAAATATTCAAACTTAAACATTCAAAGCCTGCTCAAATATCTCGTCAGTCAGCCATTGAGCACCGACCTTAATATTTCGAACCGGGGTTGGCAGCAGGCCCAGATAAGTTGCATGGCGTACAATGTGCCCCAGGTGTCCTTTGATTTCAAATTTGTCAAACACTTCTGCTGCCCCAACTTCCATACCCAGCTTAAGGAGGGTACCTCGCAGAGTGACCTCAGCAGCGGACAGGTTGCCCCCCTCGATCAGCGCCGAAATATTGTCTGCGATCGCAGCCCCCTGCTGATAGGCAACCTGGGCAGTCGCGGGCTGGGGGTCGGCAGCATTAACCGAGCAGTCTCCCCCCGCAAAAACGTTAGGAAACTCGGGCAGTCGCAGTTCTGGTGTGACACTTAGCCGACCCGCACGATCTCGCTCAGTTACGGGCAGAGCCTTGATCAGCGGGTGCACGGTGTTCCCGGCAGTCCACACGGCGGTGTGCGTATCTAGCTGGTGCGTTTTATTCTCTTTCTGATAGCGTATGCGGGTCGGCTCAACTGCTTCAACGCTGGCCCCCAGCAACAGATCCACGGTGATGCGCCGATCGCCCAGCGCCTCCCTGGCCGTTTCCCTAAGCTGCTCACTGTCGAGCCCTTTCAAAATCTCGTCGCCTCGCTGAACGATCACAATCCGAATGTCGTCGGGGCAGCCCTCTAAAGCGTCGTACCACTCAGGCAACAAATCAGCGAGGGTCGCCGCCAGCTCAACCCCAGAAGGCCCTGCACCGATAATCGCCACGGTCAGCAAGGACGGCTGCGCTGACGGGCTCTGACTGGCCTGCTGCAGGCAGTCCCGCAGGTGCTGGCCCAGCGCAAAAGCGTCACCCGCAGAGCGAAACGGCAGGGAATAGTCCCTAGCACCGGGTATCCCGAAATAACCCGTGACCCCTCCGAGCGCCAGCACCAGGTACTGATATCCGTAGGCCAGCTGATTGGCTAGCCTGACCTGCTGGGCCTCTAGATCAATGGCTTGAATGTCACCTTTGACAAAAGTGATGTCGCGGCTCAGTAATAGCTCATCATAGCTAGGCCAGGCCATATCAAGCTGCACTTCACTGCTCAGAAAGTCGTATAGCAGCGGCTTAAAGATAAAACGATCTTCTCTATCAATCAGCGTAATCGGAATATCGTCCTGCTGCTGTCGCAAATGGATGGCGGCAAACAAGCCTGCAAAGCCACCGCCCAAAATCAAAGTTCCGTCGTTACGCTGACCCATGTCTCTCTCCCCTATCAATTAGATCTGAATTTATTTATGAAAGTTTATAAAAATTTTCAAACTGTCTCATGCTCCCTTCGGTAGATGTTTGCGCCCCGCCGCAAACTTAGGATCAACTAGCAAAGCCATCGGCTATTCCACCAGATTAAGCGTCAATTAGGAGACAATGATGAGTGACAAGTCCACCGAAAACGAAACTGCCGAAAACAAATCTACTGGCAGCAAGCCGACCGATACCGTCAACCCAGGCGATCGCATCGATCCGTCCGCTTCCCTCGAAGAAAAGCGCGAGCAGGTCGCAGTCAAGTATGAAGATGTAACGATGAACACCGTCGAGGTGCCCACCTACTTTATGGTTGAGGGTGAAAGTGGCGAAGAAAAAGCCCTGCACCACGTTGAGGATGCTGAAGAGATTTCCGACGTCATTCGTCAGGCCCGCGTCAATGAAGACGGTGAGCGCACCTGGGCCTAGCACTCGAGGCTAGACCAAAAAACAACAAGCACCCAGGGGGCAACCCCTGGGTGCTTGTCATTCTGCCATTTCTTCCACATCTCTTAGGCAGAGGGCAAAGGGCGAAGAACGTTTGCGCAAACCCACCGAGCACTCCCTTACCTAAACGAAGCCAGCAACCCTTTCGGGGGGGCTGGGGGAGTTAGGACCCCAGGCAGTCCCTTGAGCTAGAGGCAAAGGGGAGGGAAACCCATTACCGCTGTGTGGGATAACGTGATTATTTCCCATTGGAGGGAAAGTCCCGCGCAGCCCCTTTCATACGAGGCCGCTCCCCCCCACCTATCTGCGGTGTATACAGATCCAGAAGACTATGTCGAAAAGTAGCTCTACGCCTCGGATCGGCCCTCACCCTAAATCCCTCTCCCAGCTGTGGGAGAGGGACTTTGAGCGGAGCGAGCTTTTCTACGGAATAAGAGCCATTAAGTGGGTGAAAGCCTTTTCTCAAAAGGGTTTGCTCCCCTTCTCCCAAAGCCTGGGAGAAGGGGCTGGGGGATGTGGACGTCAAAGCGGCTTCTCGCAGAGTGGGCCTCCGGTATGTAGCTCAACTCTCCGATCCTATGTGTACACAGTAGAAGGTCAATTACGCCTTTCGGCCTTCAATTGCGCCTCCATTTGCCTTCCACGCCATCAGACCGCCCCGCAACGCTGAAACTCTCTCGAACCCGGCCGAATGCAGCTGTAGGGCCGCACCAGACGTAGCCTCGTCGTTGTCGCCATACACGTAGATATCGCGATTCGACTCCAGCGTCTGCCCAGCTCGTTGAGTTAACTCTTCGACGGGCAGTGAGATTGCGCCAGTAATGCGCATATCGTTGTAGCTCTCGCGATCGCGAACGTCAATAATTGTTAGCGCAGGCTCTCCCCAGTTAAGCCGTGCCCTGAGATCAGCGGCCGAAGCAACCTGATCAAAGGTTGCCGGGGCAGGACTGACCTCTGCCGCGATTTCTTGAACTGCGTCTACGGCTTCGTTGATACCAACCATGAAAGCTCCTTAATTAAACATGTCTCGCCTACAGCATAGTCAAGGGCCAGGTTGCCAGACCTCTTTCATTAGTTGTAACAAAACTTAATCAAAAGGGAGAGTCTCTTTCACCGTAGGGCCGCGCCCATTGCTGACCTATTGCTGGTCTATTGCTGGGCAGAGTCCGGATTTAATTCCCAGCGGTCTTTATCTCGCGCATCTAACGCTGCCTTAACATTTACAGCTTCTCCCATAGGTGCAGAGACGCCCGCTTCTGCCGCTAGCGTATCAACAACGTCCATAGTCGGTTCGGGTTCAGGGTTTCCGGCAAAAGCCGCTTTGCCATCGACGGCCTGCTGCTTAGGTAAGCTATCAGTGTTTTCCATAAGAATAAACCTCACAAAAAGTCAATCAGTCTTAACCGCATCTTTCCTGTTCAGACGCGGCTTATTCTGTTGCCAATGCTAGTCAAGCTGAGATCGCGCGACATCCCCAAAAAGAAGGATATGTAGGAAGAAATTTCTCCCTTTAGAGTGACAAACTTGCCCGCACAATTCGCTAGCATCGGCTTGTAAAACCCTGCCGGGCGCGGCGGTATCTAAAGAACCAGAGGAACCATGAAAGGCATTAGCGGTAAACGAGTATTGGTGACCGGGGCTAGCTCTGGGATTGGGCGTGCGATCGCAATTCGACTGGCCCAGGAGGGTGCTGACGTCGCCATCAACTATTACTCAGATCGAGAAGACGCGGTCGAAACTCAAACAGAGATCAAGGACGACTGTAGCGCCATCGAGGGCTGCGGGGTCAAAAGCCTGGTCGTGCAGGCCGATGTCTCTAAGACAGACGACGTCGACAGGATGTTTGACCAGGTGTTTAGCCAGCTGGGGGGGCTTGATATTTTGATCAACAATGCCGGGATGCAGATATCAGGGCCGTCCCACGAAATCGAGATCGACAAGGTTGATCGAATGGTTGCAATCAACCTGCGAGGAGCCTACCTGTGCGCTCGCAAAGCAATCCAGCACTTTTTGGCAGATCAAAAACCGGGCGTGATTCTCAACAACTCCAGCGTCCACGAGATTATTCCTCGGCCTCAGTATGTGGGCTACACCATCAGTAAAGGGGGCATGGAAAACATGACCCGAACCCTGGCCCTCGAATACGCTCGCCGGGGGATTCGGGTCAACTCTATTGGCCCTGGGGCAACCGCCACGCCGATCAACGACTGGGCTGATGACCCCGAAGCCCGGGCCGAGGTCGAAAAACACATCCCCATGGGTCGCGCTGGCACCCCAGAAGAGATGGCTGCGGTGGCTGCCTTTTTATGCTCTGACGAGGCTGCCTACATTACCGGGCAAACCTTGTTTGTAGACGGCGGGCTGACGCTTTTTCCGTCTTTTCAAACCCCTTGGACCTAAGCGCAAATTCTTCTGTTGACCCTAACCGAGTATTCGACCCGTGTATTCTTACAAAGACACCTACAAAGACACCCACCAAGATACTGACAAAGATACTAAAGACACCGCCTTGCTCAGACTGCGCAACAGCTGCGGTCGATATCTTTTGTTCACAGGCCTGGGTAGCTACCTGCTGCTGTCGTCATTTTCCTGGAGCGCAGAAACCTCCTTTTTGGGCGCTGCGGGCCTAGGGATTCTGCTCGAGCTGCTGATCGAGACGCTCTTTAAGTCACCGCGAAACCGGTATCCAGAGATCTCTGAGCAGATTTCCTACAGACCGTCGAGGGTGAGCCAAACGCCCCCCATAAATCTTCAGAAACAGACTCTTCAGAAACAGACTCGACAGCACCATGATTAAATCTTGGATGGTTATCGCCGGGGTCGGCTTTATCATTGCCCTCGGTGCTAATGTTTTGCGCCCCAAAGATGTCAAATGGTTTCGACGGCTAGAGCGCCCCAAGTGGCTTACCTTTGAAGCCTTGATTCCAGTCATTTGGACGGTTGTTTTTGTCTGCGGCGGCTGGTCTGCCTACATCGTCTGGGAGCAGGCCCCCGGCGAGGCTATGACCTGGGCCACCATGGCGGGCTATATGCTGCTCGAGGGGCTGGTGGTGGCCTACACACCAGCCACCCTTTGGTTTCACAGCCTTAAGTTGGGCACCTACATCGGCGGTCTTGGCTCGATCTTGGGGGTTGTACTCGCCCTTTGGGTTCTACAGTTTTCGATCTGGGCGTTGGTGCTGCTGCTGCCCTACCTGATCTGGAGCCCGGTCGGCACCTTCACCACCTGGCGGATGTATCAGATTAATTCGCCCACCTCGTCGTAAAGGGCAAAGTGGGTAAACAAACAGGCAACCCGCTAAAACGAAGATGGAATTTCAAAAGACCTGACGGGGATAATTCGCACGTTCAGATCAATAGGGCGCTCTAGCTTCGTTTCTAGAAACTCATGGACAAGCTCAACCTGACGATCGGAAATAGAACTTTCAGACGCAGCCACTTCTAGCTCGACCAGCAGTCGGCCCTTTGTCTTCGAATCCACCGATAGATAGCGAATATCGGCATCGCTGAAGGTAACCGTTTGCCGACGAATCAGATTACTGACCAGGCTTCGGGTCTGGGCTTCGATCACCAAATCTTTGAGCGAAAACGCCAGGGGAATGGCCAGGCCGCTGAGGGTCAGTGCCGCCACCACTAGGCCGCCTTTAGCACGGGCCAGAGAGCCATATTCTTGCCAGACAAAGACCAAGACGCCGCTGAAGATAATCCCCGCCAGGTTTGTTGTAAATAAGACCGTAGAGCCCACCGTTACTGACTGAGACGCCAGCGCCAGCCCAATCCCGATCACGCTCAGCGGCGGTACCAGGGCAACTGCGATCGCAACCCCCGGCAGCGCATCGGCAACCCCCCG
>JBCBZL010000440.1:0-2095 GCA_039815385.1 Cyanobacteria bacterium P01_A01_bin.114 | reverse complement strand
GTAGTAGCTGGAGTAACCGTTGTCGCCGATCAGCAGCGTCTTGTCCTTGAGCTCTTCCCAGCTGGTGACGTCCGGGTGGTGCTGCAGGCCCAGGTCAAAGGCAGTACCCGCACAGTCAATGCGGTTGCTAACCGTCTGGCTATTGAGGTGGCTCGGATTTGTCGTAAGAGCGATCGCATTCAAGCCTCCGGCGAAGTCAACGCCTGGCAACACTCCCTAGCCGAGAACCGGATTCAGAAGTATCTAGAATACTATGGTCTAGGCTCTCGCCAGGGTCGGGTAGAACTCCAAAGTCGCCTGAGTGCCATTGCCTATCGCTATATTGCCCCGGCCAAAACCCAGCTGGGTTTCCAAGGGCGGTGTAATCTGCTAGAAGACTTTCTGCAAAGCTTCTATATCGAAGTGCTAAAGGCATTTCGTCGGGAAAATCATCTCGAAGCCGACTACACCCCTAAAACCCGGTTGGAGCTGGCTGAGTACATGGCGTTCAGCGAGCAGTATGCCAAGCGCCGGATTTCATTGCCAGGCTGCTACAATCAGCAGCTTCTGGTTTTGAGAGCCCAAAGCTTTGCCAAACGTCTACCGGCGGAAACCTGTGTGGACATTGAGATGGCCGTTGATTCACCGAAAAGTGACGATGCCGACTCTCGCTCCTCAGCGCTGCAGCAAATTCGTGAGCAAATGGTGGCGGATGTCACCGATCCGGCGGAAGCGGTCCTTCGCGATCGCATTATCCGCGAACTCGTGGAATACCTCGAAGACCAAGACCAAAGCGCCTGTATTGACTACCTAGCCCTGCGGTTACAAGATATGGCCGCCTCTGAAATTGATGAGGTATTGGGTCTGACACCAAGACAGCGCGACTACCTGCAGCAGCGGTTTAAGTACCATGTGGAAAAATTTGCCCAGTCCCACAACTGGGAACTGGTGCACCAGTGGTTAGGGGCCGACCTAGACAAAAATCTGGGTCTGTCCCCCAAAGAGTGGACCTTGTTTATCGATCAGCTATCGGCCGATCAGCAGCATCTACTGGCTCTAAAACAGCAGCAAATGCAGGACTCCCAGCGCGCCCAGCCGTCAGATGCTGACATTGCCCAGCAGCTAGGCTGGACCACTAAGCGCGTACAGCGCCGCTGGAGCCAAATTGTATCGAGTGCCTGGAAACTTCGTAATACCAATCGCTCAGCCAAGCCCGTGGCTAAAACTGAGAAAGAATGATTCCGCAATGATTCAACAGTCTGCAGCCCCCCAGACCGTTCCTTGAGTGCACGTCCAAAGCCTTCGCCATGGCGAAGGCTTTTTTGTTTGCTGCAGGCGGCTAATAATCTTAGATGCCACCGGTTGATCTAGTCCGTTGATCTAGCCCGTTAATCTAGCCTTCAGGCGCCTCCGCACCGGTAGAGGGAGGCTCAAACTTATACCCCACACCCCGCACCGTTTGAATTAGCGTGGGTTGATTGGTATCGATCTCAATTTTTTTGCGAATCTGACCAATGTGTACGTCCACGACACGCTGGTCGCCCACATACTCATAGTCCCATACCTTTTGAATCAGCTCGGTACGTCGCCACACTCGACCGGGATGGCTAGCCAGGAAGTGCAGCAGGTCAAACTCCAAGGCCGTTAGGGGTACTAGCTCGCTTTCCAGGGTTACCTCCCGTCGAATCGGATCGATGGCGAGGGAATTAAAGGTAAGACACTGCTGCTCTGCCGCTGTGACGGGCCGCTGCCGCTTTAGAATGGCCCCTACCCGGACTTCCAGCTCACCCAAGCTAAACGGCTTGGTAATGTAATCGTCAGCCCCCTGGTTAAACCCGTGAATCTTATCCGACTCGTCGGTACGACTGGTCAGCATGAGTACAAAAACACCCGTGCGCGACTGCATCTCTTTGCAAAGGTCATAGCCGTTAGCATCGGGCAGATTCACGTCTAAAATAACCAGGTCCGGATTGAACTGCTCAAACACGGACAGGGCATGTTTTCCGTCTTCAGCAGACTCCATTTCATAGGTCTGCTTAGCTAAAAAGCGATGGATAAGATTGCGAATGGCTGGGTCATCATCAACAACTAAAATTTTGGCAGAGGCCGTGGTCAT
>JBCBZL010000299.1:0-6028 GCA_039815385.1 Cyanobacteria bacterium P01_A01_bin.114 | reverse complement strand
CAGTTGATTCGCACTGTAGTAGTGCTTCAAGGTTTGTTCTTGCTCTGGGCTGAACTGCCAAGGATGATGGATATTGCGGTAATGGGCGATCGTTTCTTTGAGTCGGGCTACCCAAGGGGTGTAGTTTTCTTGCCACCAGGCTTGTCGTCGTTCTTGAGGTTGATGAAGCGAAGGAAGCTGAGCCTTGAGTTGTTGAAGCGCTTTATCAAAGCCCGCATCCTGAACCATTACCAAAATTGCGTTGAGGGCCTGATTACAGGTATTGACATAGGCCACATCTTGGCTATGGTCAGTGGCCAGTTCTAACAGCAAATTTTCTAGGGCGGCGTCTAGCACAATACCCTGATCCAGAGTTCCAGCTAAGGTAAAATCCGCTGCCGTTGATAGGGGTTGGGCCAGGGCCAGGTAAAACGCTCGGGTTGTGGCGAGTTTAGGCTGTTTAGGGATGGTCTGAGATTTTTGGTTGGCCCACTGCAAAAAGTCTTGCAGGTAGGGATCTTGAGCGACCAAGGCATCAATTTCTTGCTTCATGAGCTGGAGGAGAGAATCGGCGCTGCGCAGCATGGCCACCGTCAACAAAAAGACCTCGTGCCAATGGGGATCGGTGATATGGCTGACTAGCCCGCCAAGGGACTGCTCTAGCGCCCGTAAGTTATGGGTGGCGACAATTTTACGAGCCGTTAAATATTCTTGAAACGCCAGGTACGAAAACGAAAAGATACCTCGCGCTCGTTCGATGAGCAACCCGTGCTGAGCCTCGATCGCTTTTAGCACTGCCTCGCTTTCAATCTGCAGTTCTTCGGGTTCCAGGGCGATCTCTGACAATTCCTGAAGATACTCTGCAATATAATTTTCAATAGTGCGCTGCTCAAAAAAGTATTGCCCTTGTTCAAAGGTATCGGTGGCTAGCTGGCTGAGCAGCCTCATTTTTTGAGGCAGTAAGAAGTCTCGGTAGACATCATCCCGCGCCACCCCTTTGGTTTCATCCCATTTACCCAACAGCAGATCCAGCCCCTGTTTATAAAAAGCCGTTTGCTTGCTGGGAAAGATTTTCTCCCCCTGAAACATCCAGCAGGCAAGATGCAAAAACAACGGGGTAACGACCAACTGGCGAAACTGCCAGTTTTCTGGCAGATCTAGCTTTTGCATGAATTGAGCCGCTTTTGCTGGTGCTGAAAGCGTCCCAGCTTTGCCCAGAACCACAAACCACTTTTGGGCAAAGGTGGTGATTTGAGCCTGGGTAAAGGGAGCAATTTCGACATCAGTGAAGCCGCGCAGGCAGAACTTTTGGGCAGCAGTGCGGCAGGATGCGACAAACCGATTGCGATGGTATTTGTCTGCAAAACTGCGGATTTCATTCACAATCGAAGTAATATCCGGGTTGGATACTTCATCCATGCCATCCATCAACACCAGCACCCGCCCTGCCTGAAGCAGGGTTTCCAGTGTCGCTGGGTGTGAGATTCCCGAGGTGGGAAAGGTTTGTTGAAGATAGCGGAAGAGACTAAAATCACCCTGGCGTTTGGCCGACTCGGCGAATTCTCTCAATGCGATAAAAATTGGCACCTGCTCAGCCGCAAACTTTCCTCGATTGCATTGCACGGCTAAATGCTGCAAGAAGGTGGTTTTGCCCGCCCCTGGCTTGCCCAATACCCGCAGTTTGGCGTAAGTTTCAACGGCCTGCATACCGGGGATTTGATGTTGCTCAATGATCCCTAACCCCACCCGATCAAACTCGGTAAGTGCTAAGTCATTCAGGGTCGTGAGTTCTCCCCACTGCTGGCTGGCCAGTTCTTCCAGAATGCTGACATCGACATAAATGTCATCCAGATTGACCGGGTGATGAATATCGAGGAGCTGTAAAATGCCGCACCGCTGTTGAATGGTGTCTCGGTGCTGCGATCGCACCATTGCTACTACCTCGTCAATCTCTGACAAAATCATCTCCGATACATCATGGGGGTCAGGAAATTCTTCAGGCGGATGATTGGCAATCTCGCGCCAGTCCAAATCCAGGATTTGGCACACATCCATAAAAATCTGTCGATCCACTGGCTGTCCGGTAAAAAATCGCCAGATCGGCTGACGGGTTTTGAGGTTAACCTCGCCCGCCAGGTTTTCTTGAGTCCACCCTTTGAGAGCAAAGGCCCGCTTAGTCTCTTGAATGCCAGCGGGCGAGGCTTGGAGCGATCGCTTGGCCATGACACAAAAAGCTCATCTCAAATTTTGTTTGACTTCAAACAGGTCTTAAAAACAGGCATATTTATGTATCTCGATCTTAGCAGATTGCCCATTTGGTCCAGAAAGTAGCCACGATGGCATCCCCCTCACACCTCAATGATCACTCGCAGATTGCCCCGCTTGCGTACCACGCGGCAGGCAGTGGCCCCCTGGGAACGCTCAAATTCAAGGTCTAGTAACGTATGGCCGATTTTGAGATTTTTCAGCGACATATAGCTGACCGATTCGGGCAGGGTCGGATGCACAATTCGCAGGCAGTTATTGGGCACGTCGGGCACCAGATTCACCATGATTTGCAACAGCTGAAACACTGTGCCTGTCGCCCATGCCTGGGGCGAACAGGCCACCGGATAGCGCACCGGGCGGTTGGTGGGAGTGCGCTCGAAACCGCAAAACAGCTCCGGTGGACACTGATAGGGCTGGACGCTGGTCATATCAAAAATACCCTGGGCAATTTCCAGAGCCTGGTCGATATAGCCGATCGATCGCAACCCAGCGGCAATCAGTCCATTGTCGTGGGGCCACACCGAGCCCACGTGATAGCCCATGGGGTTATAGGCAGGGGAAGCACTGCTCAGGGTGCGGATGCCCCAGCCGCTAAACATATCGGGAGCCTGGAGCCGTTCTGCTACGCTATGGGCTTTTTCCGGCGAGAGAATCCCTAACCCCAGGCAGTGGCCCGGATTCGACGTTATGCTGTCGACTGGCTGACCATTGCCGTCTAGAGCCAAGGCAAAATAGCCCTCGTCAGCCAGCCAAAAATCTCGCTCGAAACGGACTTTGAGGCTGGCCGCTTCGGTTTGCCAGCAATCGCTTAAGTCGGGTCGGTCTTGCAGGCGAGCCAGCTGGCTCAGCCGCATCTTAGCTGCATAGACATAGCCTTGCACTTCAGCCAGGGCGATCGCCCCAGCGGCAATATTGCCACTCGCATCCACAATGCAGTCGCCCGAATCCTTCCAACCCTGGTTGCGTAAGCCGCCCGACGATTTGCAGTCGTAGGTGACATAGCCCGTTTTCTCGCAGCTGCGGTCAATCCAGTCCATCGCAGCGAGAGCATTGTCCCAAAGCTGATCTAGCAGGGGGCGATCGCCTTTCCAGGCATAGTAGTCGGCATAGAGCATCAGCCATAGGGGAGTGGCATCCACCGTGCCATAGTAGGGGGTATGGGGCACTTCACCACTGCGCGACATTTCCCCAAACCGCAGCTCATGGAGAATTTTACCCGGCTCTTCTTCTCGCCAGTCATTATCCACTTTCCCCTGGGACTCGGCCAACACGGTCAGAGTTTGGCGGGCCAGGGCAGGGTTAAACATCAGGGTTTGCATCGCTGCAATCAGCGAATCGCGCCCAAACAG
Source organism: Cyanobacteria bacterium P01_A01_bin.114 (assembly GCA_039815385.1). Taxonomy (GTDB): domain Bacteria; phylum Cyanobacteriota; class Cyanobacteriia; order Phormidesmidales; family Phormidesmidaceae; genus SIO4C1. Next base: position 2,432 of record JBCBZL010000299.1, on the reverse strand, counting down.
CGTCGCGAACCAGGGGATGCCTGCCGACAGAATTTTACCCTCGCCAAAGGTCTGCCCCAGCAGATAGGTATCTTGCTCCGCTCGCTCGATAATTTGGTTGAGGGCACGATTATCCGTGCGAATGCAGGTGACTCTCTCACGCCACTGTTGCTCTTCCATGGTTTCCGCCGCCACCGCCTGGATTAGGGTAGCGGGAATGCCCACCAGAGAGGCAGGGTGATTATCTAAAAAGGGCTGCAAACGATAGCCTAAAACCTCACTGGAATGGGGCTGAAGCATCACTTTCCAGATCGCGGTATAGCCCTTTAACTGATCGGGCTGTCGTTGATAAAACTGAATTCTCGACTCCATCAGCAACTGGTCAACCCCTTGATAGGCCAGAATCAGTTCTCCCTGTTCTCCACCCATCAGGCCATCATTAAAGACCGAAATCGGCTCCGGCGTTTCTGCTACCAGGCGCACCGGACGCAGGATTTTCCCGATTTGCTGTCGCACTTTTCCTCGAATTTCAAAGAGATCAGCGAAATCTGCATCAAAACTGAGGCTGAGCTCAAAGCTGACGGGGTGAGTATTGTAGTTAGTCAGAATTAGTTCTTCGAATAGCCCCCCTTGCAGCACCAGGTCTCGCTGGATACCAATGGTTTCGGCCCGAATTTCCGTCTGGTGCTCATCGCTGATGATATAAGGATTGGCGCAGAGCGCTGACAGGGCAAATCCCCGCTGGGCCGTACTGCTAAGCAAGATCGGCGGTTGCCCTTCAAATTGCAGTTCCAGACGACTAAGAAACCGTGTATCCCGACAAAACAGCCCTAGGCTAGAGCTGTTTTGGTCGTCCTGACAGCCAGAAATATTGCCCAGGGTATCCGTGATTAAAAATAAATCGTTGTCCTTTAGGGTAAGGGAAGGCTGCTGCCGCTTAATCATGGTGCAGGGCCATTCGGGAATCGGTACTTGCTGAGCGGGAGCAAAGGTGCGACCATCCAGCTCGACGATATCCAGAGCGGTGGACTCTGAAATCAACTGTTGTTTGCCCTGGGGTAAAGACTGAGTCATGGTTATGCGGCTCCGTGGAGGGCGATAGGATTGATCAAGACTAATCGATTGGGCAAATTTTCAGACGTTGGGTAGTGGTGTTTGATAGTTGCCGCTATCGATACTGCCATGCCCAGATAACGCTAGAGATGGCTGGACGGAGCTGTTTGGTGGGCTCTTGCGATCGCGCATCAGCTGCCGATACACTGCCTCATAGCCATCCACCATTCGCCCCACCCCAAAGTTAGCCGCTACATGGTCGCGACAGGCCTGACGGTTGAGCGCCGGAATGTTGGCCAATGCCTTGATGCAGTCTTCGACGGTATAGCACAGAAACCCGGTTTGGCCATCTACAACAATCTCGGGAGCCGCGCCCATCGCTATGGCAATGACTGGGGTGCCGCAGGCCATCGATTCAGCCATGACCAACCCGAACGGTTCTGGCCAAGTAATGGGAAATAACGTCGCCAGCGCCTGACCCATCAGGGCATTCTTTTGGGGATGATTAATCTCTCCCAAAAATTCGATCTGTTGCCCATCAATGTGAGGGGCCACCTGCTGATCAAAAAATTCCCGGTTATCGAAGTCGATTTTGCCTGCCATTTTGAGGGGCAAACCGCTACGCTTGGCAATCTCAATCGCGAGGTGAGGGCCTTTTTCTACCGACATGCGTCCCAAAAAAACCAGATAGGGTGGCACCGCGGACTGAGGGTAAAATTCAAACTGATCGAGGGCGATCGCATTATAAACCGTGGCCACATAGTTCAATCCCAGGTCATCCCGTCGCTGGGAAGTCGAAATACTGACAAAATTTTCCTGGCGATATCGACTAAATATTTTTCTGGTCACATCAGCCAAGATGCCGTGGACGGTATGTACAACTGGTGTTAAACTCCGCTGGCCATAGGGCAAAGCCGCTAGATCCATATGCGAGTGAATCACATCAAATTCCCCGGCATGATCAAAGACTTTGCTCAACTGTCTGCTTGCATAGTGGGCATAGTCTGGAGGTAACGTCCCCAAGGAACGCAAAGCCATATCACAACCAGAATTTAAGTGAGCCAGGGTTTCGGAGTCGCCCGATGCAAATAATGTGACCTGATGCCCTCGCCGCACCAGTTCATCGGTTAATAAACTCACTACAATTTCGATACCGCCATAGCCAGATGGCGGCACCTGCTCCCATAAAGGGGTCACCTGCGCAATTCGCATATTCACCTCCTAGATTTGCTCCGCTTAGCGGCGAAACCTAACGTTATTTTGAATTTATGAGGTAACTACTCAGGCTGAGGAAGCGGAGATTGAGGATTGCCAGAAAAAAGGTCAATCAGAGCACCCATGATATTTCGTCCCTGTTTTCGTAATGTTGACAGGTAGCCACGAATCCGGCAGAACCGTTT
>JBCBZL010000094.1:0-15005 GCA_039815385.1 Cyanobacteria bacterium P01_A01_bin.114 | reverse complement strand
CTCGGGCTCAATCGCGCTGCCGAAAAGTTTGATCCCGATAAAGGATATAAGTTCTCCACCTACGCCTACTGGTGGATTCGTCAGGGCATCACCCGCACAATTGCAAACGACGCTCGGACTATTCGGCTACCCATTCATGTGGTAGAAAAACTCAACAAGCTCAAGAAAGCTCATCGGGAGCTACGTAAACAGCTCAACCGAAATCCTAACGAAGCCGAGCTAGCTGAGGCATTAGACATCACGCCCGATCAGCTTCGCAGCCTTCAGCAGGTACGCCGCAAATCACTATCGCTCAATCACCGGGTAGGCAAAGGTGAAGACACCGAACTCATGGAGCTGCTCGAAGACGGCAATACCCTGTCGCCTGAATCTAAGATCAGCGAATCGATGATGCGCCAAGAGATTTCGGATGTCCTCACAGAAGTCCTGACTGAGCGAGAAAAAGACATCATCGCGCTGCGTTATGGATTAACCACGGGTGAGCCCCATACCTTAGAAGAGGTCGGCGGTATGTTTAACCTGTCCCGTGAACGGGTCCGCCAAATCCAAACCAAGGCCATGCGCAAGCTACGTCGTCCTCAGGTCGCAGCCCGCCTAAAAAACTGGCTCAAGTAAAGACGTGATATATCACGTCTCAGCGTCGCGTATCAGAAAGCAACGCGGCGGTTGGTACTGCGGAAGGTCACGTTGACCCCTTCACTGGTCTGCTCTAACACCAGCAACGGGGTGGGTTTTGCCTTTTGATCCCACTGCATCGTAGCCAAACGCCCTAGCAAGGTCGGCTGCCAAAATTGCTCTTCGCGCTCTGGGCTGAGATAGTTTTCAATACAGTTAATTAACTCGCCCACGATGGTTGAAGTCGGCTGAGTTGGCAGCTTGGTCAGCTTAATTTGAATCCGAAATAACACTCGCTTTTTGCCATTGGGGTTATCCCCAGTGACGTATTCGACATCGAACGTTTTGTCGACCAAGCGAGGTTTGCTAGCCAGGCCAATAACCCCTTGCTGAGCCTGTTGGGGACGCAAGGCAACGCTAATCTGCTGTTTAACTTTGACCTTGAGCTGGTTGACTACTGAAAAATGGAAATGCTCTTCTTCCATTCGGAGTCTCAAATAGTCAAGGTTAAAGTCGCGTGAATGGATCAAATCAGGGTTGCGCTCCATCTTACTGATGGTTTTGAGCGCCAGCTTAACTCGCTTTTGGAGTTCCTGATTTTTATAAATTTCGAATTTTAGTTTTTTACGAACGCGGCTAAATTGAAGTTGAGAGATGATTCCCAGCGCAATCAATAAAGCACCTAACCCACCAGACGTATAAAACCAAACATTGTTGGGAACAACTGCCATCGGCTCGGGTGATGCGGTTTGAGCGACCCATAGGTGAGATTGGGCGATAGGCGTAGACATAGCTGAAGACATACCAACTTTATTACCTAAATCATGCTTCTTCTCCGGAAGAATGCAATCAGAAGATATATCGAAGTTAAGTACTAATTACGCTTGATTTGGTAGCGTTTAGTGCCGCCAACGTGCGCGATATCCCCGAGCGTCAATGTGCCCTAAGCGAGAAAACCTACGGTAGCGACCCAGACCTCCGGGCCACCACGGATCGAGAGCCCAATAAATTTGATTGCCACTCAGTCCATTGACGTAAAAATCAATCGCATCGCCCACAATATGGCGACTGCGTGAAGCCCCACCTACGCGGCGGTTCACATCAGGTGGACGATACCAGCTAGTAATAATAAAGGGCCGACCGATGCGATCGCGCGCCTGCTGAGCCAACCGAGCAATCCGAATCATGGCATCCACAGTAGCCTGGTTAGGCGGCATCCGAGTGCCACCACGGGTGGCCTCTGCCCAGGAAAAGTTGCCATTAGGAATAATCGACGCATCCAGCTGAATATTGTGAGGTGTCCAGCGACGAGGCCGAGGTAGAATCACCAGTGGCTTAGGCGATGGCGGAGCCTCAACTGAAGTTCGAGCCGCCCGCGACATACGACGTACGTCTTCAAATAAAGACTGAATTGCACTCAGTCGGCGATCTAGCCTGCGCCAGATTTGCACAAGTCGGATCAGGGCCTCTCGCTGTTCTTCGGTTTCCTGATAGTTTTTGGGCAAATCCGCCACAAAAGCTAAGAGTGCCTTGTCCACACGAGCCGCCGCATTTTGAAGCGCTGTAGGATTAGAGCGATTGGCTCTCATAAACTGTGGAGTGACCCCCAATGCAGACAGGGCGGTGGTGCGCGAATCTAGCCCTTTCCAGACCCGATAGGCTTCGGTCAGTGCAAACCGTTGATAGCCAGTGCCTTTATAGTTTGCTGGCAAGCGCTGTAGAAAACTGATCAGGGCTGGGTCAACTATTTTGAGGTTGGTCTCACCAGCCCGAGGATCGGTCTGACGTATCCACTCAATGGTCTCTTCGCGCGAGTCAAACTGCTTCCAAAGCTGGGTCAGCCTTAGCAGTGCCTCCCGCTGGTAGGGGTAACCTGAGTAAAACCGCGATAGGTTGGCAACAAACTCTACCAGTTCCTTATCTAACTCAGTTTCGTCTACCACATCGTTACTGATAGGCACCTGCATCGCTTCGATTGTGTCTGTCTGACTATCAAGCTTGCGCCAAATCCGTGCTGTTTCGAGCAGCGCTTCTCGCTGAAACTCAAGCCGACCATAGTTTGGCCCTACCCGCTCAACAAAAGCTAGCAGCTCGTCATCTAGCTCTGCCAGGTTATGGGGCAGCTGCTGTGCACCATAGTCATATTCAATATCTTCTATATAAGCCGTCAAAAGCTTGCCGCTATCGGCAGACTCCAGACGAGCCGCCGCATCGTCATTAGCAGGCGGGGCATAGCCTTCAGCAATGCGCTGCACAAAGCGATCGCTGTATCTGCCCTTGGCACCATCCCACAGGTCACGACCGCTCCAGCCCTCTGCCGTGAGGGCAGTGGTCAGACTGCGAATGGTATTGGCAGCAAACTGTACCTGCTCTGGAAATGCATTGACCTGCTCAGCCGGGATTCGATTGGCGGGCGAAATCCCCAAACCGGTTTCACCATCGGTGAGACGGGGAGCCTGGTGAACGGTATAGAGTGCCGCCAAAATCGGTTTATGAATCCCCGCTCGTTCGGCTTCTAAGAGATAGTAGTAATTACGCTGATCAGGTACGAGTTCAGCCATGATTAAGCACCCTGGCAGTTGTTTCAAAAAAATACTCCCAAAAGTGTAAGCCGTTATGGTCAATCCGCAAGTACTTAGCTCAAAGAATGTCACTTTTTTATCGCAGATTGGCCTAATCGCGACCGACATGGATGGCACGCTGACCGACGAGAGGCAGTTTAAGGCTGAGTTGCTCGTTGCATTAGCCAAACTCCAGGCTGTGAATTTGCCGGTGCTGATTGTGACCGGACGCTCGGCAGGTTGGGTGAGTGGGCTAACTCACTACCTGCCCGTTTTTGGGGCCATTGCCGAAAACGGTGGAATTTATTTCAGCAAAACCCATCCTGAACCCGTTTTTTTACAGCCTATCGACGATCTAAAATATCACAGGCAGAAGCTCTCACAGCAGTTTGAGGCCTTGCAACAAAGGTATCCCACCCTCGTAGAAGCCCCGGACAATCGCTTTCGACTAACTGACTGGACGTTTGATATCACCGGGCTAAGCCCAACCGATTTAGATTGGATGGCAGATAGTTGTAAAGCCAGCGGTTGGGGCTTTACCTACAGCACTGTGCAGTGCCATATCAAATGCCTTTCCCAGGAAAAGGCCTGCGGTCTTGGCCAGGTCCTGTCTCGAGAGTTTCCTGCCCTGAAGCGAGATCAGGTGCTCACCGTTGGAGATAGCCCCAATGATGAAAGCCTGTTTGATAGAAGCCAGTTTCCCCATTCGGTTGGCGTAGCCAACATACGCCATTACCTAGAGCGCTTAGCACACAAGCCGACCTATCTGACCCGCTCAGACGCAGGCGAAGGATTTAGTGAATTGGTACACGCTTTGTTGGGACAGCTGTAGCTGGTGCAGTTCTGAGCCAGTCGTTCTGGGTGAATATCGGGAAATACGAACAGGCGATTTGGAGCTATCACTGATATAGCCACTCCCAATAAACTCAATCATGCTCAGGCCTAACTCCAAGGCAACTCATCCGGACCGCCAGCCTGCATCAGGTAGTGAAAGTTATCTGCACCTACACTGTTGGTCAGTTTCGCGATAATTCTGTCTGGGTTATCGTAGGGGCCGCTGATGTACATAGGTTTGCCATCTTTGCCAAATTCTAGCTGGGGCAGGTCTGCGAGCTTGAGACCAAGCTGCTTTTTAGCCCGTTCAAAATCTGGATGGGGATCAAAGCCAAGCGATTTTGCATAGTCGAGCCCACCAAAAATAACGGCTTGAGCCTGCTCTAGAGAAATCTCACGGAAGCCACCTTCTTGATTTTCAGAAGCTATCTGAATCGTTCGAGCGTACTCGGCTGGGTCTACTTTGCGCGGTCCCAGGGCATTTTTGACACCCAGGCACCAGTAATCGACCAAGAAACTGGTCATTAGGTACTGGTGACCGTCTTGACGAGCCAAGAAAATTTGGGCCAGACCATTGACGCTATCTTTCTGGCTGCGCCCAAAAAAATGATCGGCGGCTTTGGCATTGATAATGCAGTTCTTTAGCGACGGTAGCGTCCTGGGATGACTGTGTCTTTCAGGATTAGCCTCGGCCTGGGCGCGGATAATGCTGCTGACTTCCGCTGGTCGCAGCCTCAGTTTGCGGGCTATTTGCTTGGGAGCTACTTTGCGATCGCGCAAAGCCAAAATTTCTTGAACTTGCTCGGGCGTAGCTGACATCACCCCGGTCTCCAAATGCACTACGGATACTGCCCATTGTTGCGCAGTCATGGGTCAGCGACCCGAACGATTAACAAGCCTTTAACAAGCTGTATTAACTTTTCTCAACGTGACCGCACAATACAAGCGCTTTTGCAGATCGTTGACAAATTTATCTAGGGCGATTAGCTCCACTGCCGGCTGGTCACAACCTCATTCTAAGTCTCCTGACTGCTAGACCTCAGTCAATTGCAAGGAATTGCAATCGCAAGGAATTACAATGGAAGCTTGATGTAGTTTGCGATCGCAAATGACCACCCCCTCCGTAACCGCCACTGAGATTCAAGCAGCTGTTGAGCAGCGACGAAATTTTGCGATTATTTCTCACCCCGATGCCGGTAAAACAACGCTGACTGAGAAGCTTTTGCTGTACGGAGGGGCCATTCACGAAGCGGGCGCAGTCAAAGCGCGGCGTGCCCAACGCCATGCCGTCTCTGACTGGATGGAGCTAGAGCAGCAGCGGGGTATTTCGATTACCTCGACGGTGCTGCAATTTCTCTACCACGACTATTGGATCAATCTGCTTGACACCCCCGGTCACCAAGACTTTAGTGAAGACACCTATCGCACTCTGTCAGCAGCGGACAATGCGGTCATGCTCGAAGACGCCGCTAAAGGGCTAGAACCCCAAACCCTCAAGCTCTTTGAAGTGTGTAAGCTGCGAGGGCTACCGATTTTCACCTTCTTTAATAAGATGGATCGCCCCGCCCGCGAACCGTTAGACCTGCTCGATGAAATTGAAAAGCAGTTGGATTTAATGACCTACGCGGTCAACTGGCCCATTGGCATGGGTGACCGTTTCAAAGGCGTCTTTGACCGACGCAAGCGGCAGTTTCACCTGTTTGAGCGCAGCGCCCACGGCAGTCGCGAAGCTCGAGATACGGTGATTGAGCTGGGCGACCCGAGAATTGAAGACCTAATCGACGAAGATCTGTACTACCAGTTCAAAGACGAGCTAGAAGTGCTCGACGAAATCGGACCAGAACTCGATCTCGAAATGGTTCATGCTGGCGAGATGACCCCGATCTTCTTTGGCAGCGCCATGACCAACTTCGGGGTCGAGCTATTTTTAGAATCTTTTTTGGACTATGCCCTCAAGCCTAGCCCCCGCGAAAGTACCATCGGTGCAGTCCCCCCCACCCGCGAAGATTTTTCGGGGTTTGTATTTAAGCTTCAGGCCAATATGGACCCGCGCCATCGCGATCGCATTGCTTTTATTCGCGTCTGCTCGGGCAAATTTGAAAAAGACATGGTGGTCAACCACGCCCGGTCTGGTAAAAACGTGCGGCTGTCCCATCCTCAGAAGCTGTTTGGTCAGGGCCGAGAATCCCTCAATGCTGCCTATCCTGGCGACGTGATCGGCCTCAACAACCCCGGTGCCTTTGCCATTGGCGACACCATCTATCAGGGCCAAAAGCTTGAATACGAGGGGATTCCGTTTTTCTCACCCGAGCTATTTGCTTACCTCAAAAACCCTAACCCGTCAAAATTTAAGCAGTTTCGCAAAGGCGTCGCCGAACTGCGAGAAGAAGGGGCCGTACAGATTATGTACTCCGCTGACGAGTCGCGCCGCGATCCAATTTTGGCAGCGGTGGGGCAGCTCCAATTTGAGGTGGTACAGTTTCGCCTCAAGAATGAATACAACGTCGATGCCCTCGTCGAAATGCTGCCCTATAGCGTGGCTCGCTGGGTCTCTGGCGGCTGGGAAGCCCTTGAAAAAGTGGGGCGGCTGTTCAACACCGTCACCGTCAAAGACAGCTATGGTCGCCCGGTCTTGCTGTTCCGCAATGAGTGGAACTGCCAGCAGGTAGAGGGCGAGCATCCGGAGCTGCAGCTGAGTAAGACAGCCCCCGTGGTGTCAGGTAAAGAGCCAGAGGCAATTGGGTAATGCAAATCTATCTTGATTACAGCGCGACGACACCCACTCGCCCTGAGGCCATTGCGGCCATGCAGACAGCCATGCAGCAAGACTGGGGTAATCCTTCCAGTCTCCATCATTGGGGCAATCGCTCTGCCACGGTGCTGGAGCAAGCTCGAATGCAGGTGGGCGATCTGATCAACGCCCCCATCGATTCGATCGTCTTCACCGCAGGGGGCACTGAGGCTGATAATCTGGCCATCATGGGGGCCGCTCAGCGATATCTGACCCCGCGCCACATGATTATCTCCAGCGTAGAACATTCGGCTGTGTCCGAACCGGCTCGGTTGCTTGAGAGCCGAGGGTGGGCAGTCACGCGCCTCCCGGTTGATCGACAGGGGCGGGTACAACCTGACGATCTGCGTCAGGCCCTGCGGGATGACACGGTATTGATATCGATTATCTATGGTCAGAGCGAAGTTGGGACGCTTCAGCCGATTGCCGATCTGGGCGAGATCGCACGCCAGCACGGCATCCTCTTCCACACCGATGCCGTTCAGGTAGCTGGTCGACTCCCCATCGACGTACAGCAGCTCCCCGTCGATTTACTCTCCCTCTCTAGCCACAAAATCTATGGCCCCCAGGGGGCCGGAGCCCTCTACGTTCGTCCGCAAACTGACTTAATTGCCCTGCTCAATGGCGGCGGCCAAGAATTTAAGCTACGTTCCGGCACCCAGGCCGTTCCGAATATTGCTGGGTTTGGCGTCGCGGCCGAACTGGCCGCTCAGTCCTTACCCCTCGAAACCCAACGGCTAACTCAGCTGCGGGATCGGCTGTTTGCTCAGCTATCAGATATCCCCGCCCTGGTCCCCACTGGCGATCTGCACCAGCGTCTCCCGCACCACGTCAGCTTTTGCCTGCCTCAGGCCGACGGTGAGCAGGTCAGTGGCAAAACCCTGGTGCGCCAAATGAATCTCGCGGGCATCGGCATCAGTGCAGGCTCTGCTTGCCACAGCGGCAAATTAACCCCCAGTCCCATTCTCTCAGCAATGGGATATTGCGATCGCATTGCTAAAACCGGCATTCGCCTTACCCTGGGCCGTCACACCACAGCCGCTGACGTTGATTGGGTTGCGATCGCTCTCAACCAAATTTTACAGCGCCTAATGGCAGAAAGCCTCGTCACGACTTAGGAAGAGCACCTAACTTGATTTTGATTACTTCGTCAGCCAGGCTTGTAAATCTCCCAAACCCTCAAAATCAAGCAATGCTTCATTCAACCCTTCCAGAGAAGATAGCGGCAGACCCACAACTGAAGTACGTAGCGCCTCAGGAAGAGGACCAAATCGCTTATCCAGCAGTCGAATAACTAAACGTGCTGCCTCTTCCTGGCGGCCTTCCTGACGGCCTTCCTGACGGCCTTCCTGACGGCCTTCTTGCCATCCAGCCTGGCGTGCTTCTTCCCTAATCTCGCGATAAAGTCTGGTTTCTTCTAGGGTGATGTCTAGCATGGTTTCTATCTCCCGCCGACTCAGTTGCTCAAATTGATAAGACAGAATTGTGGCGACTGTTTCTATGATGGCACGATTTGCAGGTGGCGGCATTTCTTGATGTGCTCGATGGATTAAATATCTTCCCGCTTCTGGAGCCTGAGCTTTATCTACAGTAGTTAAGACCATAAGCCCTACCCACAGCGGCAGCTGGCGAATTTCACCTAACTCATCCAGGTAAACCCGATGCACCTGATCGCTGTTGAGCAGTCCCCGATGGGGATACAGATTTTGCTGTTCAACGCGACGAGACGGATAAATGACCACCGCTTGCCAATCACTGAATCGGGCGCGGTTACGGTAAAAGTAGAGCGAAGATTCGGCGAAGATACGTTCGTAAAGCTGCTCATCTTTTTGAAACTGTACCTCACAGAAATAGACTACGCCTGTACTATCCTCCGGGGGGAGAAACACACCATCGATCTCAAACTTAGGTTCTTTAACGGCTACTGAATCAAAGCGATAAGCTTCAGTGTTCGCAGGCGGATTGGGCACCAATTCAAACAGGAGGGCAGGGGATTGTTGAAACAGTTTGTAAAAAATTGAATCTCGCCGCACGGCACTCCTGCATGGGAAAATGTAATCATGCCCAAAAACCAGACCTATCGCATACCTGCCGTCACAAACATGTCCTGTGTTCCTACTACACTTGAAGCCGCTACTGATCAAGCCAAAGTCGCCACTAAATCTGCGATTCAAGCTGGCCTGACTCGCCTTCAAGTTGAAATGGTAATTCCAGAGCTGAAGCATCAACCCATTGCCGAGCAGTTTTTAGAGCTCTTTTCAGATCTGGGCCTACGTTTCAAAGTTTACTTTCCAGATGCAGGGGCAGCCGCCTTAGCCAGACGAGATTGGGGGGAGCCTGACTTCAGCATTCGCGGGATTAATGAAATCCAGGGGCAGCCCAACCCTGATGATGATGCCTTCTTAGTGGTCAATCCATCCTCAGTTGAGGTCAGTGATGTTGAAAAACTTTGTGGCGTGGCCCTCGATCGTCCGGTGATTTTACTGAACCCACAACTAGAGGATGTCGCCACCGTCGGTATTGGGTATGCTGCCCGACAGCTAAGAGAACGATTCTTAAGTCAGCTCGAATCTTGCTATTACCTGCGACCTTTAGATGGGGCAGTCATCTTACGTAGCTATCCCCAAAGCTGGCAGATTTGGAAAGCAGTCGACCTTGATGACGAGACCTCTTACACCCTGCTGACTGAGCTGCCTCAGCGCCCCTCTAGCGAGGCCATTGATCGACTACTCTACGGTGACAAACCCAACACAGATTCTAGCCAACCTAAGCGAAGTGTGTTTGCCGAACTCCAGCAATTTTTACGCGCTCTGATGCAGTAAGTTCCGTTATTTTGACTACAAAACTTACGCTATCCCGAGATTTTGCTTGGGAAATCTTCTGATAGCCATTTTGAGAAAGGCCCTGTAGCACGGGCACCATAGGGACAATTCATACGTATTTTCTAAGGATCAAACATCAATCAATCCCACGGATGGCGCTGTCAACATTCTTTAGCAAGATGGTTAGAAGATGTTGCCTTTATCTTTTCTGACGTGGCCTTACCTGAGTTGAGTCAATTTTGTGAACGCTAAAGCCATTATCCAACCCGCAACTTACCCACTCTCATCCAAAGGCCCTGCTAATCAGCAGTGTTTGATTCGAGGGGCCATCGTGTCTGATCCAATTGTTGTAAAGTCTTCAGCGTCGCTGTCCGATATACTCAACCGCCTGCGCCAAATTTATCATTGTGAAACCAATGGGCGCGAAACCGATGGGCTAGCCGATTCCCTTACCCCTCAAAATCGTCTAAGGCAGAGACAACAGCTGCGATCGCAAGCAAGCCACATCATTGTCAGTCAAACTCACTCCCATCAGCCCCCAAGCTGGATTGGCTATTTAACCCCACAGTTTATTCTAAACAGGCTATGCAAGACATCTCTTGACTCCGGAACACTCACGGTCAAAGATTTTATGCAACCCATATCAGTGACCATCTCAGCAGCGGCTTGCCCAGCTCCTCCCAGGCTACTCGAGATATTTCAAACTCAGGCCACAGCTTTAATTCTTATCCTTGATCAAGAGCAGACTCCGATCGGGTTCATCACCCCAGACAGCCTTAAAACTCACCTCGATCTTCAACACCTTTACACCACAATACATCAGCTACAGACCAACCTCGACCTTGTGACCCAACAACAACAACAGCAAGAAGAACAACATCGTATTCAATTAGAGAGTTTAGACACAAGGATAAAAATCGCCTTAGGCAAAGAAGAAGAACTCAACACCTTTCAAAATCAATTTATTGCCCACGCCGCCCACGAATTTCGCACGCCTCTAGCCGTTATAGCCTCGTCAGCCGGCATTCTCAAAGATTTTGGCGATCGCTTGGACGCCGCCAAAAAACGAACCCATTTACAGCGGATTCAAACCTATGTTAATCAAACCACTCAAATGCTTGACCAGCTGTTGCAGGTAGAGCAGACATTGAGCCAACAAATATCCTGTGAACTTCAGTCCCTTGACTTGTCTGACTGGTGCCACAGATTGATTGATGAATTGAAAATCGCCACCCCTGAACGCCATATCACTGTTTCAGTTGATATCGTGCCTCCAGCGGCAGCGTGGGTGAATGTAGACGAAAATCTGCTGCGACAAATTCTATGTAATATCCTATCCAATGCAATTAAATATTCTCAGGAAAACAGCATCATTCAGCTAAGCTTACAAATCCGAGAAGATGTCGTCGTGTTTAAAATTCAAGATGAGGGAATGGGCATTGCAGAAAGTGACCAGCCTTTTGTATTCCAGCCGTTCTATCGCAGTGACGACGTTAGCCAGATTACAGGAACCGGTTTAGGACTAACCATCGCTAAAAATTGCGTGACCCTGCACGGGGGCTATATCAGCATCAGTAGCCAACCGGGTCAGGGAAGCTGCGTAGAAATTGTTATTCCTAATACCCAATGATAATCCAACACTAAATCCGAATGCATAACCCGCCGACTCAAAATGGGAGCTTGTCAGGGGCGTAAAGTTTTACGCCCTCAGTATCGGGTGTAGCTAGACAAGGTTTCGTATGAATAGGTTAGGTATCCAACAGAGGGGGCCAAAAACGCCAAGTCTACAAAGCTTTTACGCTGCTTCTGTCAGTAAGCTGGGTACTCTAAAAGTGATATGAGGCCGTTATAAACTATGAACAAGATTTTAGTGATCGAGGACGAAGCCCAGGTTCGCGAAAACATTCGAGAAATTCTTGAGCTCAACGACTATACTGTGCTGAGCGCAGAGAATGGGCAAGTCGGTCTACACGTTGCCCAAACTCAGCAGCCTGATCTGGTGCTGTGCGATGTGATGATGCCGGTCATGGATGGCTACAGCGTTTTAGAATCCCTGCGGCAAATGACCCAAACGGCTATGATTCCTTTTGTGTTTTTAACAGCCAAAGCCGATCGGGCCAATCTACGTGAGGGCATGAATCTGGGTGCCGACGACTATCTCACAAAACCGTTTGAAACTCGCGAACTACTCTCTTCGATTCAAGCTAGATTGGCTAAACAACAGCTGATAGACGCTGACAAAGCACAGCGAATACAGCAACAAGAAGAAATCAATCAAACGCTCACAAAAACGCAGCTACAGGCACAAGAAACACAGAAACTGGCCGACATCAAAGACGAATTGCTCCGTAAAATTTCAGCTGACTTGAGAGAGCCGCTATCAAACATTAATGTGGCTATTCATATGTTGAGTAAAACGGATGATGCGCTAGAGCGGGAGCGCTACATTCGTATTCTCAAAGAAGAATATGCCCGAGAAATGAACTTGATTAACCAGGTTGACAACATTCGGTCTTTGCTAACCCCCGAAAACGCTAAACTGCTTCAGTCCTTTAACCTCCTCAGCAAATAATGACTGGGCATCGGATAACTGGGCATCAGATGACCGGGCTCGAATAACTGAGTATCGGCGCTCCAACCGGATGGGGGTAATGGCTGAGACAAGATCAGCAGATTAGCCCTGACATCTCACTACATAACTGACTACACTAGATATAAGGCTGTTAATTTTCAGTCTGTTTCTGGAGTCGTCATGGCCCTGGTTGTCATCTACTGGATCTTGCTCATCGTCATGCTAGCGGGAGTGGTGGGAGCCTTCGTACCCGCTTTGCCTGGTAGCAGCTTGATTTTTGCTGCCATTTTGATCTGGGGCACTATTACCAGTTTCGTCCACACGACAAGCGCGCTGGTAGTTGCCGTCCTGGTATTAGTCCTCAGTACTGCAATTGATTATCTAGCGGGCTATGTCGGCGCAAAAAAGGTAGGGGCCAGCCACTGGGGGCAAATCGGTTCTGTCGTCGGACTGATTTTAGGAATGCTCGGTTTTTTACCCGCGCTGCCCATAGGTGGGCCCATTTTTGGGCTCCTATTTGGAGCGATGCTGGGGGCATTTTTGGGTGAATTTATTCATCGCCGAGATTTGGCTATAGGGGCTCGCTGCCAGCTAGGTCTCAAAGTCAGTTTGGCAATCGTCGTCAGTTCTTTAATTGGTAACTTAATTCAGGGGGCATTGGCACTCGCTGCAGTAGGGGTCTTTGTAATTACCACCTGGCCAACTGTGATGTGATGCTTCTACTGACGTTTGAGTGCGTTAAACCAAGCTGTGACGTAAACCGCACACGATCCGTGTGTAAATGCACATCTGGCTGCGGCTCAGCTGATTATTCTAGATATATATTGTGAGCTGCCGTTAATATGGCCGATCAAGAACATCTCGAAATTTTGCAAGCAGGGGTGACTGCTTGGAATCGATGGCGCGTTAGAAATCCAACCCTACGACCTAACCTACGGGGGGCTGATTTGCAGGGGCTATCCCTATCCGGCATCAATTTTCACAACACATATTTAGGTAAGGCCAATCTTAGCCGGGCTTACCTGTTTGAAGCTGATTTTCAATCCGCCAATTTACGAACAGCTAACCTAAGTCGATGCTGCTTAATCGGCGCTAATTTACATAATGCCTATTTGGCAAATGCCAATCTGCGGCAGGCCTATCTTTCATACACCGACCTGAGTAATGCTTATTTGCACAATGCTAACCTGCGGCAAACTGACTTAAAAGAAGCCATTTTGACAGCTGCCGTTTTGACTCAGGCTAATTTACAGGAAGCTGATTTGAGCCACGCAGCGGATTTAGAAATCGCCCAGATTAAATCAGCACAGAGCTTGTCACAGGCAATTTTAGACGATGGGCTACGAAGGCTACTGCCCGAACCTGCTTTATCCATCGTCGTACCATCGGCTTCTAGCCCGGTTCAAACAGTTTCTAGAAAACCTCATCCTGGATCGTCTCTGGCTGAGCCCTCAGTATGTACGTCTCCCTTTAGATACAGCAGCAGCATCGACCCTTAAAACACCTATACGTTTAGCAATGGCATTGGGTAGCGAATATTGACGTCTCGCATGCGAGCCACGGCTTCACCTAAACGGTCGCAATCTGCAATTAGACTGATCCGAACATAGCCTTCACCCCCTTCACCAAAAGCACTGCCAGGGGTCACCACAACCCCTGTTTTTTGCAATACGGTAAAGGCAAAATCAGACGCGGTCATACCGGGCGGGCAAGGTACCCAGAGATACATGGTCGCCTTTGTTTTAGGAACCTGCCACCCCAGCTTAGATAGGGCTTCGATCAAAAAATCGCGCCGGGTGCGGTAGCGCTGCTGAACTTCTTCGAGGTAGCTATCAGGTAAATTGAGAGCCGTTTCAGCAGCGGTTTGAATCGCGCCGAAAATACCGTAGTCGAGATTTGTTTTTAGCGTCCGCAGGCCTTGAATAATGTGACGGTTACCCACTACGAAACCCACTCGCCAACCCGCCATGTTGTAGGTCTTTGAAAGGGTGTGAAACTCAACGCTAATCTCTTGAGCACCGGGAATTTCTAAGACACTGGTGGGCTGGTAGCCGTCAAAGGCCAACTCTGCGTAGCACAGGTCGTGTACCAGCAAAATCTCGTAGTGACGGGCAAAGGCCACGATTTCTTCGAAAAACTCACGGGGTGCGGTGGCCCCGGTGGGATTGTTCGGGTAGTTAAAGTAAAGCACTTTAGCCCGTCGAGCCACTGCTTCAGGAATTGAGGCAATGTCGATCAGCCAGTGATTTGCAGCAGTGAGCGCCAGCGGATAAATCTCGGCGCTTGCGATCGCAGGCCCCCTAAAATGAGCCGGGTAGGCCGGGGTCGGTACCAGCACCAGATCGCCTGGATCGAGATAGGCTAACGCTAAATGGGTCAGCCCCTCTTTAGAACCTAGCAGCGGCAGCGCTTCGCCCTCAGGATCAAGGCTGACCCCATAGCGACGGTGATACCAGGCAGCGATTGCTTGCCGAAAGCTAGCAGTGCCCTCAAAAGGAGGATAGCCATGATGATCAGGGTCTTGCATCGCTTTTTGAGCAGCCGCAACCACCGGAGCCGGCGTTGGCCCACCGGGGTTACCCATGCCCAGATCAATCAAATCAACCCCCTGGGCACGGGCGTTGGCCTTGAGCTCATCCAAACGTGCAAAAACGTAAGGAGGTAGTGAATCTAAACGCTGGGCCGGTTTGATCCAGTCTAAGTTCATAACCGAACCTCCTGTGCTGAGCCATTTTCTGAAGCTGAGGACAATCGACGATCGCTAGCTGTCGTCGACACCATCGCCGCCATCACCTGATCAACCTCAACCG
>JBCBZL010000359.1:0-4657 GCA_039815385.1 Cyanobacteria bacterium P01_A01_bin.114 | reverse complement strand
GTACCAGACAGGCTCTATTGCCGCCCCCTTAATGACCACCCCGCCGCTGCCCTTTAGTCTCGATGTTCAAACCCAGCCCAATACTGCCGATCACTTTGCCATTACCTTTGCGCCCCTTGTCCTAGAGACGGCGTACCAGCAGGCGGACGACGGGGCCAACGGGGCCATTGTGCTGATGAGCGGCATGGTGCGCGACAACACCGAGGGGCGAGCAGTGGTCGCCCTAGAGTACCAGGCTTACGAGCCCATGGCCGTGGCCGTGTTTAAGCAGATTGCTGCCGAGATTCGCCAGCGGTGGCCCGATGTGACCCATGTGGTGATGCACCACCGCACCGGCAAGCTGACGGTGGGAGAAATTAGTGTGCTAGTCGCCGTCGGCTGCCCCCACCGGAGCGAAGCCTTTGCGGCCTGTCAGTACGCCATCGACACGCTCAAGCACAATGCCCCCATCTGGAAAAAAGAGATCTGGCAGGATGGCTCAACTAGCTGGGTCAGCATTGGGGCCTGTGAAGTTGACAACGAATAATTGCGCTCACCCACTCAACGCCCCACAAAACTGAGTGTTAAAGAATCAAGCTATAGCCTTGCTCACTTGACTTGACTCGTTCCATTCAGGAGAGAGCTAAATAGAGCAGCCGGTCAAGTGAGTCGCAAGTGTTCAATGCAATTGAAACTTGCTATAAACCGCGCTCAAGTTAAAAGCCATAGCTTTCTGTGTTGTCTAAATGTTCCCGAAATGAGCGCAGGATAGGGTAATGGGTTGACAGGTAAAGAAACTTTGGCAATCTGCCCTACAAATGAGATGTCTTTGCTAGCCTCTATACGCTTCCGGTTATGGACCGAGTCATCCCTTCAGCCCTTGTGCATCAATGAGCGAGACCAATCACTCCCAAACGGCTAACTTTTTGTGGTCCATTGCCGAGCTTTTACGGGGTGATTTTAAGCAGTCACAGTATGGCCGCATTATTTTGCCGTTTACCCTGCTACGACGTCTGGAATGTGTGCTAGCGCCCACGCAGAAAAAGGTCGAGGCAGCGGCTAAGGCCCATCAAGACAAGCCCGACCTAGTGAGGGAAAAATTACTGCTGCGGGCGGCGGAACAGCAGTTTTACAATGCCTCGGCCCTAACGCTAAGCACGCTGTCTGACACTCAAACGGCAGACGACCTGATGAGCTATGTGCAGTCGTTTAGCGCTGACGCGCGGGAGATTTTTGAAAACTTTCGGTTTGATGAGTTTGTGCAACAGCTTGACAGCAGCAACCTGCTCTATCAGGTGGTGCAGCGGTTTGCATCGACGGACCTGAGTCCCCAGGCCATCAACAACTTTGGCATGGGCCTAATTTTTGAGGAGCTGATTCGCAAGTTTGCCGAAAGTTCTAACGAGACGGCGGGGGAGCACTTTACCCCGCGCGACATTGTGCGACTGACCACGTCGCTGGTGCTGACGGGCCAAGACGACAAGCTGAAGCCCAACAGCATTGTGACGATATACGACCCAACGGCGGGTACCGGGGGCTTTTTATCCCAGGGGGATGAGTACATTCAAGACATTAGCCAAGCAGACAACAGCCGGACGGTATCGGTCTCGCTGCATGGGCAAGAGCTGAACCCCGAGTCTTACGCCATTTGCAAGGCGGACATGCTAATCAAAGGGCAAAAGGTCAGCAATATTAAGCTGGGCAACACCCTATCAGAAGACAAGCTGGCCGCTGACCGCTTTGACTTTATGCTCAGCAATCCGCCCTTTGGGGTGGAGTGGAAGAAGGTGAAACAGCAGGTCACCGACGAGCATGTGCAGCGGGGCTTTGACGGACGCTTTGGGCCGGGGCTGCCTCGGGTGTCGGATGGGTCGCTGCTGTTTTTGCTGCACCTGGTGAGCAAAATGCGCGATCCGCGCGAGGGTGGGTCTCGTATTGGCATTATTCTCAATGGGTCGCCGCTGTTTACGGGCGGGGCAGGCAGTGGCGAGTCAGAAATTCGCCGGTATCTGTTGCAGCATGACCTGGTAGAAGCGATTGTGGCCCTGCCGACAGATATGTTTTACAACACGGGCATTGCCACCTACGTGTGGGTGCTGTCGAACCACAAACCGTCAAACCGCCAGGGTAAGGTACAGCTGATTGACGGCACCGAGCACTTTAGCAAGATGAGAAAGTCGCTGGGCAGCAAGCGGCAGTACCTGAGCGAAGCACAGATTGAGGATCTGGTGAGGATCTACGGGCGGTTTGAGGAAACGGATAAGAGCAAAATCTTTCCGGTAGCGGCGTTTGGCTATCGGCGTATTACCGTTGAGCGGCCACTGCAGCTGGCGTTTCAGGTGACGGAAGAGCGGGGGAAGGCGGCCCTGGCAGAAAAGCAGATTCAAAAGCTGGCGGGGGAGGAACAGAGTCGTCTGATTACGGCCCTGAAGAGAATGGATGGGGCGGTATACCTGAACCGGGGCACATTTACTAAGGTGCTGAAGGCGACGTTAAAGGCTGAGAATGTAGAGCTAAAGTCGCCGCAGTTGAAGGCGTTGCTAGGTGCGTTGAGCGATCGCAACCCCGAAGCAGACATCTGCCGCGTAAAAGACAAGGCCAACGGTGACCCCGAGCCGGATACGGGGCTGCGGGACTATGAGAACGTGCCCCTGGGGGAGTCGATTACCGACTACTTTGATCGGGAGGTGAAGCCCCACGTGCCCGATGCCTGGATAGATGAGGGCAAGCGAGATGAGCTAGACGGGGAGGTGGGCATTGTCGGGTTTGAGATACCGTTTAATCGGCACTTTTACGTGTTTGAGCCGCCGCGCCCGTTGGAAGAAATTGACCGCGACCTGAAGACTTGTACGGATCGGATTAAGCAGATGATTGAGGCGCTATCGGCATAGGCACGGCAAGGACTGTGAGCACCCCGTAAATCTACAGAACCGCTGTGGTGTCAGCAGATCATCTGATCTATCATGGTAGTATCAAATTCTTAAAGTCTTTCAGCATAACCGTTCAAAGGATTTGCCTGAGAGACTGCCTGACCCCAACTGCTAGAGGAGGCCAGCATGACGAATAGTACTGCGATCGCACCTCCCTCTGCGCCGCTCACAATGGCAGACCTCTATCCACGAGCGGCCCGTTTGGGTTTACCGAAGAAATTTATTCAAGAAAAAATCTTACCGAACTGGTGGACCGATGAGGTAGACCAGATGCCCGAGGCGTTGGCTGAGGGTGCGCTGTATCTGTCTCGCCGTTTGAACTTAGATTTGGCATCGTTGCTCTACAGCGATACGCCTCAAGTTTTAGGCCTAGGATCTCCCAAATTTAAAACGGCAGCGCAGACCAACTTTAACCGGCTAGCCATACCCTGTGCGTTGGCTGGGCGCATCGCTGAACTGGTTGGGCACAATTTTTGTCAGCCCTATCAAAACGTGGCTGGGCTAGCCGCAGCAGCGGTGCGACAGCAAATTTTGACTCAGCGTTCACGGGTTGATCTGCACGGGCTATTGGGGTTTTGCACCCGCAGCGGCATTCCAGTTGTTCATTTTTCTCAGTTCCCCCAGGGGTTGCCGCGATTTCAGGGCATGGTGGTTTGTCATCGGGGTCGGCCAGTTATTGTCGTCAGCCGCAAAGAGGGGTCGCCCGCCTGGCTAACGTTTATTGTGGCCCACGAACTCGGTCACATTCTCAAAGGGCACCTAACGGGTAGCACGCTACTGCTCGATCAAGACATTCAACTTGAAAGCGATGACAAAGAAGAAGATGAGGCAAACCAGGCTGCCGCAGAGCTAATTCTAGGTCAGCCTGGAATCAGCTACGATCTTTGGTCCAAGTTTCTCAAGGCCGAAACCTTGGCCCAGCGTGCTCAGCAGTTTGCTAAAGAGAGCCAGAATGACCCAGGCGTGATTGCG
The DNA here is from genome assembly GCA_039815385.1 of Cyanobacteria bacterium P01_A01_bin.114. Taxonomy (GTDB): domain Bacteria; phylum Cyanobacteriota; class Cyanobacteriia; order Phormidesmidales; family Phormidesmidaceae; genus SIO4C1. Next base: position 776 of record JBCBZL010000359.1, on the reverse strand, counting down.
CTAAACATTGCCTGGAATCGGGCTCAGCGAAGCCGGACGAAAAAGGATGCCAGCATTGCTTGGGCAACTGGAAAAAAGGCGCTCAAGATTTTGGAAGGGGATAGCAACGCACCCCACCAAATTAATCAAAACTTGATGGACTGCGTAGATGGGGAGACGCTGGGCCGCGATAACAGCGAGTATCTAACAACCATGCTGGGCTTGACTAAGGGTCTAGATCGCTAAGTGACGGTTGGGTTTGTTGATAACGATATTTTGCTGAAGCTAACGGCATTTGGCCTGTTTGACGATGCGATCGCAACCCTCAATCTATCGCCCTCCGACCTACGCATACTCCCCACTGCCCGATTTGTCTTCCGACAAAAACGGGCTCAGCAGGTGAGCTATACCGACGAGGTGTGGGCCAGGGCAATAAACCGGGTAGAGCGCTATCAAACCATTGGCACTACCGATGCCCGAGCGCTGGCCGAGCTGCAAAAGCTAGACGCCTTTCGCGACCAAATCCACGTCGGGGAAACGGCGTTAATTGCTGCAACCTGTACAGCGGCTGATTTTGTGCTGATGAGCGGTGATAAGGGCTGTTTGAGGGCGCTGCCTCAGATCCCGTCTGAGATCTATGGCAGGTTGCAGGGCCGTATTGTCTGCTTAGAACAGCTAGTGCTAAAGCTGATTGAGGTTCTGGGGTTTGAGGCGGTGAGGGAGCGGATTCAGCCGTTGGCAGACTGTGATGTGACGATGCGAATTTGCTTTGGCTACTCGGAACCGGCGCTAGAAGC
>JBCBZL010000411.1:0-3162 GCA_039815385.1 Cyanobacteria bacterium P01_A01_bin.114 | reverse complement strand
GGGGCAGTCCTTAGCTGAGACGTTCGGGGCTCAATTACATGGATTACCTTGGATGGAAGCGCTTAACCTTTGTACTGTTGGGGCTTTAGACAAATTACGCCTGGCTAACAACTAGCAGGCACCAATTTGAGATCTATCTGCTTTACGATGGTTTTTTTAACGTTTGTCAAATGGCCGGGTTTCAACCCAATATCATCAAAGAATCTATCTCGTTACAAACCCGTCTCTGCCTTGTTGTCGCAGGAATGGGCATCACATTTGTTTCTGATCGTTTGAAATCTCTCGTCGGCACAGAAGTGGTTTGTCGCCCTTTAGAAAATTGCCCTGTCCATCTTAAATTTGGAGCTGCTTGGAGACAACGATCGACCAATCCCCCTCTCCATAATTTTTTGAAGATTTTGTTCGAAAGCAGATGAGATTCGCTATTTAGGTCAGGGCACCGAGCCTCGCTAGATCTGTCGCGCACCACCCAATGGCTCGCAGTCTTGTCCTACATCAACTGGTGGCTGTTATGGTCATCTTGTTTTCTTCGTTAATGGGTTGGAGCCAGCCACAGTGCCAAATTTCTCACGTAGGTCTGGATATCTTTTAGACCGTCAGGGTTGTTTTTAATCGCTTGGCCGGGCGGCTCCTCGACAAAACTAGGGCAGCCTCGCTCAATATCCCAGTTGTAGTCCACAAAATGATGAAAGGTAGACTGAGCGACCACCCGCCCAAGGGTTTGCCCAGCCTTGTCTTGAGACCGATCGGCAGCCACCACCAGGTTAAAATCTCGCTCAGTGATCTGGCTTTTGCCCGTGGCGATCACCTGCGCATGGGGCATGCCTTTAGGAACACTCACACCGCCCTCATGGGGATGGGCCGGAAACCGCTGAATCAAACCGTCGGGGCCTTGCAGCAGTGGATGACTGGGGACAGCGGCGGTAATTGTCTGATAGTCTCCGTTGCTGCCTGAGTGATAGTTGGGCCAGTCAATTGTCATTGTGTCAGTATCGTCTCGGCAGCAGCGGTCTGGGTCTGGGTTCGCTTGCTGGGTGTGAAAGTGGTGAAATTGCCCAATGGTGGATAGCGGGCACATAGAAATACCCATGTCTTGATGATCGCGGGTTGCTAGAATGCCGCCGCCTTGCTGGTGAAAGCGGGTAATGCCTTCGCAGTCTTGGCGGCTCAGTCCGCCGCCGACATCCAGCGCAAATAGCCAGAGTTCATCTACGTCTTGACTATCTAGGGTGCTCAAGATCGGGTCGTTGCCGTTTTCATCGGGGTTGCGATCGCGCCCCGTCACTGCCACCAAAGGAGCCCCCGATTCATCTGTCAGTGAGCTCAAGTAAGCTTGCAGCAGCGAAAATCGACGAATCGTCCAATCATCGAGATCCGTTGGCAATAGGGTGGTTTGCAATAAGATTTTGATCGGCATCGGTTTGAAGACTGCATCCAGCGATGTACATCAGACTCTATTTTAGGGAAAGCAGCCCCAGCACTGGGCACAGATAAGCAAAGGGGTTAGATGGTTTCTGCTCGGATGCGATCGCACCCCCACCGTAAATAGAGGTCAGTGCCGCTAACGTTTTCCCTTTATGAACTATCGCCAAGGGCTCCTGAGCTGTTTGATTGTGCTACTGGGCCTGTCTCCTGCCGTCTTAGCTCAGCTGGGTGACACTAGCCCCGCTGAGCAACTCCAGACACAAGCAGAAGCTTTGCTAGACCTGAGTGCCTATCGCAGCGCTGCCCCCACCCTGGAGCAGGCACTGCGGCTTTACCAGTCAGCAGACAATAGCGACGGCATTCGTGACGTTTCGTTGATGCTCGGGGAAGTCTACTATCGCCTGGGCAAATACGATCGGGCCGAGCGCACCCTGCAGCAGGATGAGCGTGCCACCCCGCTTGCCCCTGAGCATCAGCGTCGCCTATGGCTGTTCCAGGGCCTCATCGAGCTAGAAATGGGAGATGCGCTGAAAGCGTTCAGGCTACTCACCCGCGCCCAAAGCGCGGTCGGCGGCCCGCCCCATCTCGACGAGAGTCGTCAAATTCGGATTGGGCTGGGCATCGCCTACCGGGCGCTCGGTCAATACTCCCGAGCCCTGGGCTATTTAGAACAAGCCAGACGCATCAGCGGCAACCGTAGCGATCTCACCACCGCGACCGCCGCTGTGGGCGATGTATATTACGACCTGGGCGACTATGCCCAGGCCCAAGCAACCTATACCGAGGCCCTGGCCTTGGCCCGGTCAATTGGCGACCAGCTAGCCGTCAGCCGAAACCTCAACCGCCTGGGTCAGACCTATCGTCAGCAGCAGGCGTATGACCAAGCCATCGAGGCTTACCAAGAAGCCCGCAATATTGCCGTTGGCATTGGCGACACCGTTGGCCTAGAACGCATTCTCAATAACCTGGGCGAAACCTACCTGGAACAGGGCGATATCAGCTCAGCCGAAACCATCTTCGAAACGGCGCTGGGCTATACCCACACGGCCAATCTCTCGCAGACGCGCAGCCTGCTTAATTTGGGGCAGCTTTCTGCAGCCCGCCACGACTATGCCCAGGCCCTAGACTTTTACGAAGACGCCTACACCTGGGCCAATAGCCGCCAGGAGCCTATCGGCCAGATCAAAGTGCTGGGGCGTCGGGCTCAAATCTGGTACGGGCAAGATCGGCTGGCGGATGCCAATGAGGCATTGGAGCAGGCTCTGGAACTGTTTGAACAGCTTAATCCGGGTCTGCACGATCAAGAAAAAGTCTCTCTCTTTGAAACGCAGGCCTACCTGTATGAGCTCATGCAGCAGACCCTAATCGCCCAGGGGCAATCTGAAGCCGCCCTGGAAACCGCAGAACGCGGACGCGCCCGCGCGTTTGCAGAACTGTTAACCGCCCGCGACCTGACCCCACCCCCCTCGGTCAGTCAGCTGCGGGAGCTAGCCCAGACCCAGCAAGCAACCCTGGTGCAATATTCCATTGTGCGTCAACCCTCTCCCAGCCATGCACATTTTACCGATCAGCAGCTGATGATTTGGGTGATCCAACCCAGCGGTGAGATTACCTTTGAGCAGGTTGATTTATCGTCTTTAGACACCCCGTTGACTGAGCTCGTACAAACCACCCAGGCCGCTATCGGGGTGCGCAGCTTTGGGGAACTGTTTGAGACCAGCTTCCCTACCTCTAGGC
>JBCBZL010000403.1:0-3304 GCA_039815385.1 Cyanobacteria bacterium P01_A01_bin.114 | reverse complement strand
GTTGTTTCCTCAGGGGCCGTTTCCTCAGGGGCCGTTTCTGTCGGGGTCGCTTCCTCAGGGGCCGTTTCTTCAGGGGCCGTTTCTTCAGAGACCGTTTCCGTTAGGGGCGTTTCCTCAGGGGGTGTTTCCTCGGGCTCAACTTTTTTAGACGGTCGCGGCCCTCGCATCAAAGCTGGGTTTACGGGGGCGGCTTTCGCGCCTCGATCGCCTTTGCCCTTGCCTTTACCCTTGCCCTTGCCTTTGCCCCGATCGCGCGGTCGATCTGACGAGCTGGGCTCGTTCGGGTCGCGGTCTTTTTTGAGGATGGGTTTCTCTGCCATGATTCTTAACAAATTTGCTGCCTGCTGATCCTATCACCTGGCCACAGGGTTTAAGCAGCATTCGCAGATGCTGCTGAGTTAATGGGGCAGGCGTAGGCAATCATCACCCCCCAAATCAGGCCAAACCGGATTTGGGTAGCCCGTGTCACGTTAAACCCACTGTCTGTCAGCAATGTATGCAGCTCAGCCTGGGTATAGCATTGGCTATGGGCTGGATCAAGCCTTTGCAGGAACCAATCACAGACTTGGCACAGCCAGTAGTCGCGGCACCAGTCTAAGATCACAAGCCTGCCGTCGGGGTGGAGCACGCGGCGCATTTCAGCCAGGGCCTGGGGGGGCTGCTCAAAATAGTGAAAGGCATTGGCTGAGACGATCACGTTAAATTGCTGATCGGCTAGGGGAAGTGCCTGGGCCGAGGCGGTTAAGAAGGTGGCAGTGGGGCATTTTTGACGGGCCACTTGCAGCATTTTTTCTGAGATATCAACGCCGACTACTGTTTGATCTGGATGCTCAGAGCACAGTAGTCGCTCGAACTCGCCTGTGCCGCAGGCAATATCGAGCACCGTGTCAGTCGGGGTAACCTCGGTCCAGTCTTTCAGCAAAGTGAGCGTTTGGGTGATATAACTCTGCCAGCGGCGATCGTACCGATGAGCGAGCTGATCGTACTGTTTGCGGACTGTTGTTTCAATCATGAAGATAATTCTTTTGCTGTCACCCCTGATGTTTGCCCAGACCTTGCCTGCGTCTGTTCAGCTACAGGCCAAAATACTAGGGAGTATTTTGGCAGTCTTATGGGGCTTAGAGCTGATCGACTCCATCCTATTGCGCGGAGCGCTTGATCAGTTTGGCATCCGTCCTCGTCGCCTCAGGGGGCTCCCAGGCATTGTACTGGCTCCGCTGCTGCATGGTGATCTAAAGCATCTAGCTGCGAACACGGGGCCGCTGGTTGTGCTGGGCTGGTTTATTCTCTGGCAGGGGGTGGATGTTTTTGTGATTGTGACGGGGGTCAGTGCGCTCATTAGCGGTCTGGGGGTTTGGCTGCTGGGCGGGCCGCGCACCAATCATCTGGGGGCCAGCGGGGTGGTGTTTGGCTACTTTGGCTTTTTGCTGTGGCGGGGGTATTTTGAGCAGAGTGCGGTTGCGATCGCGCTAGCCGCCATCACTGGTTTACTCTACGGCAGTCTAATCTGGGGCGCGCTGCCTGTTCAGCGAGGCAAGTCTTGGCAGGGGCACCTGTTTGGGTTTATCGGGGGTGGGGTCGCCGCGCGGTTTTTGCCGCTATTGCAGGCACAGCTAGAGCAGTGGGTAAAGTTTTAGGAGATAAAAACATAGAAGATAGGCGATAGGAGTCAGAATCTGCCGGGATGGAACAGTTTAAGTTTTCGCTGGGGCCCTATGAAATCTTCGCCTCTATTATTGGTGGTATTCCATTGGTGTTAGCGGGTTGCCTACTTTACAACCCCGTCAGCAGTTTGGAAGATTTGGTGCCGATTGTTCAAAATAATGCGTCGATTGCGATCGCGCTGGTGCTCCTGTTTATCAGCTACATCTTAGGTAGCTCGGTGCAATCTATCAGCTGGTACTACTTCCTGGGGGTATGTAAGCTTTTTAACGAAAACTATCGATATCTAGGAAATTTAACTGCCCGTAGTCAAAAACTGCTAGAAACATTAGGATCCGATGTTGATCTCAACTCCCTCGATTTTGAGCACCGATTAATCCTGTCTCTACATCACAAAACAGGAATTCCTGAGAGAAATAGCTGGCTCGACGCCAGATTGACCTCTTATCTACGCGAGCACAATCGCCAGGCTGCTTTGGGGTCAGCAGAGCTGCATATGGCGAACCACATTATGTATCGAGGTTGGTCGTTTGGGTGTGTGGTTCTCAGCGGTGTTTTGTTCATCAATCTATTTCGTACCCCCGCAATTACCTTTGAGCAATGGTTGTTGCCATTTGGAGCATTGGGCTTTGCCTACATTACTTTTGAGCGGGCGGTCAGACTAAAGCTATGGCATAATCGAGAGCTTTTACTCGGGTTTTATTTTGCCACTCTCCAGGGCGAATAAAGCCTGGTGATGAGATGGCCTAGGATATCTGCTCAAAATTATGTTCACGACGTGAGCACGGTCCTAAAAGGTTCCACTGCTTGATAGAAATCAGGACAAGTTTTTTTGATTTATTCTAATAATTTTGTGGAGATGCCGGGCGATACAGGTTGGCAGTGAACCCTCGGTTTATCATCTCAGGCCTAGGGAGGGCCAATCTGCCTAATCGATGTTCCCAGTGCATGCAATTGGAGTTTCTCAAAAATTCAGGTATGACATCTAAAATTCTAGGTACCCTCGACGATGATTTTCTAGAAGGCACTGATAAATCGGACATTATTCTGGCTGATCAAGGCAACGATATTGTCTTGGGTGGCGACGGTAAAGACATTATCAAAGGCCAGAAAGGAGACGACGTTTTACTGGGCGATGGGGGCAAAGATATTCTCACGGGCGGCTCAGGAAATGATCTGCTGGTGGGGGGCGAAGGCAGCGATGTGCTTCGAGGTGGCAAAGGCAGCGATATTCTCGATGGCTTTGTCAGCAGCGATCCGAGCGAAATTGATCGGCTTACCGGGGGGCGGGGGGGTGATATCTTCAGGCTGGGCAGCAATTTGGGGGGCGCAGGGCCAAGCTATGGCTACCTGGGTGAGGGCTATGCAATTCTCACTGATTTTGATCAAGCCAGCGGCGACAAAATTCAAATCGCTGGCTCAGTGGATGAATACACCATCAGCAGCCCTGGCAATATCAGCGGGGGCAGCGGGTTCGATACCCTGATCTATAAGGGTGATGACCTGGTGGCCATTGTTTTAGATACCCTCAATGTGAGCCCTGAGAATTTCATCGTCTAGCCAGACGAGCCCTTGATTCAAAGTCAGTGATTAAAGATGACGGGTCGTTCAGATTCCCAGCTCTTCTGTAGAGTCAAACCTG
>JBCBZL010000146.1:0-11397 GCA_039815385.1 Cyanobacteria bacterium P01_A01_bin.114 | reverse complement strand
CGTTCACGTCGACGGGGTGGAAGCCTGCGTTCTCGTTAATGAGGTCAAAGATGGCACTCTTGCCCTCCGCCGTACGGAGTGGCGTGCGGAACGTCAGGTTGCCGCGACCGTCGGTGATAGCAACAATCGCCACGTGACCGATATCGCCAGACTGTTGGGCGTTGGTACCGACACGCACGGCTTGGGTCAGCCCATGGGCCAGGGGAGAGCCGCCCCCGCAGGGCATTCGCTCTAGGCGACGGCGGGCAGAGGTAATGGAGCGGGTCGGGGGTAGCAGCACCTCAGCGGCTTCGCCGCGAAAGGGAATCAGGGCCACCTGATCGCGGTTTTGGTAAGCATCGGTGAGCAAGCTCAAGACGGCTCCCTTAGCTGACTGCATACGATTGAGGGCCATAGAGCCCGAGGCATCAACCACAAAGATAATCAGAGATCCGGCTTTGCGGGCCAGCCGCTTGGCGCGAATATCGCCTTGCTCGACAATCACTTTGCGATCAGGCTGACGGGCGCGACGGGCTTTTTGGTAAGGGGCTGCAGCCCTCAGGGTGGCATCCACCGCAATCCGACGAACGGGGCCTTGAGGCATAAAGGGTTTGATATAGCGACCGCGTTCTTCTGAAATGACGACGCTTTGGCTGCCGGACTTGCCCTGACGACTCATGGTTTGGGCAAACAGCATCAGCGACGGATCGAGCATCACCCCTTCGGGATCGAAGATAAATTCTTCAGGAATACTGGGGGGAGAGTCGTCCGGCTCTTCGGGTTCGTCTTCGTCAGAATCGTCCTCATCTGACTCATCCTGGGTGTCTTCGTCTTGTTCTTGATCGTTTTGAGGCGGCGGGGGCGGGGGTGGCTGTTCGTCCTCGGGCAGGGGTGGGTCCATTAGCAGAGAGCGAGGGACGATCACCAGCTCAACGGCTCGGCGCAGGTCGTCGGCGCTGACCTCCGTACGACCGTCGAGGGCGGCGCTGGCTTTGGCGACGCGCACGGCAAACAGCTCAGCCCGATGACCCTGAACGCCGCCGCGGAGCGCTTCGGTGACCAAATAGTGAATCTGATCGTGGTTGATAGTGACATCTTTGAGCCACTCGCGGGCCAGAATAATTTGGGTTTTGAGCGAGTCGATTTCGTCAGTAAACTGGGCCAGAAAGGCTTGGGGATGATTGGCGTATTCGGTGGCCTGCTCAACAGCCTGGACGCGGTCTTCAAGGGTGAGCGCGGTATCGGCAGAGAGTGCGATCGCAATCCGATCGAGTAGGTGATCCCTCAGGGGGCCTTCTTCGGGATTATAGGTGGCGATCAGCAGGGGCCTGCAAGGATGCTGAAAGCTGATGCCCTCGCGTTCAATTTGATTGCGGCCCTCGGTCAGATTAGACAGCAGGAGGTTGGATATCTGATCATCCAGTAGATTAATCTCATCAATGTAAAGAACGCCGCGATGGGCTTCAGCTAACAGTCCGGGTTGGAAAACAGTATCCCCGCTCTGGATAGACTTAGCCACATCGACCGAGCCCAGTAAACGGTCTTCGGTGACCCCCAGTGGGATTTGGATAAAAGGCGCTGGAATCACTTTTGTAGGTAGCTCGGTCTCGCCTCCTAGGTCTGTGCCTAAGCGCGTTAGGGTATCATCATCCCAGTCGCCAGGTTGGGATGGGTCGCAGTTACAGCAAGATGACTCAATGACTTCGATGGGGGGCAATAGCTGATGAAGCGCGCGCGCTAAAACAGACTTAGCGGTGCCACGGCGACCCGCAATGACAACGCCACCCAGGCCAGGATCAACGGCGGCTAACAATAAAGCCAGCTTGATCGCCTCTTGCCCGACGACTGCCATCAGGGGAAATGTGTTGGGAATATCTGCGACCAGCGTTGGCATTTGTACCGATAAGATACTCAATGTTCAGTCTATCATCGTGGCTGTTGATATCGCGAAGTCTCAAGACTTCAAACTGTTCGCTATGCGCAGCCAAATTTGGGGGAAGGGTAGTTAATAGATAGGGAATTTGTCGCGAAGAATGCCTGGAGTTAAGAGCGCTTCTATTTGTAAGCTACTGTCTTATCGGGGGCAGTATATGACCTGCCATATTGTCATCCCCCAAGTCGAAGGCAAACGGGTAGCAGTCGTTGTAGATGGTTGCTACTTTAGATCTTTTCGTCGTTTTAACAGCGCCCAGCAAGTGATGGCCGTAGCCAAAAAGCTTGCTCATCAGGGGCGCAATCTCGCTTTGACCCCCAGCAACGACGGCAACGACAAAGGTTACAGAGTCTGGATTCAAGCGCCTGAGGTTGAAAAAGTCATTACCGAAGCCTTGGATGGGCCGCTACGTCTACCCACGTACGGTCCATCGCCTTGCTTCATGATTGCCGATAGAAGCTACTATCGCACCTGCTATGTCAAGGTGCCAGATCTGTTCCGTCCCCTGGTGGCGATTTACCATGCCCAACGGTTTTACAGCGTCTATCGAAAAGATCTGAGCCCCGCAGCGGCGCTAGAGCTCGCGACCAAACTAGCGGGCCGAGGCGATGAGGTTGCGATCGCACCAGCCAACCAAGCTTATGCTGTCTGCATTTTTGAGCCAGAGGCGATTCCATACCAACCCTCAAAGCCGCAGTAAAACTTATCAGTAAAGCTTATCGTCGCCCTGGCAAAATTGGCTGCTCAACGGCCTCTCTAAAGCGCTCAACGCTTTCGTCGAAGTCGATGGGAAGAACCGCGACCACATTTTCATGAGGACGGGGAATAATAATCCAGGTTTCGAGAACCCCCCCTGGGCAATTTTGAGCCGCTTCTACCCCGGCTTCCATAGCGGCTTTGACCTCAGAGACATCACCTCGGATATTAATGCAAAACCGGGCACTCCCCGCTCTAATGTAATTAACTAAAGTGACACGACCCGCTTTGACCATTGCATCTGCGGCGGCCAGCACAGGGGGAAACCCTTTTGTTTCGAGCGAACCAACGGCCTCTGGCATTCACATTCTCCTTATTGACAGGACTCAATCCTGATAACTGTAAGACCTCTATTGTATAGGGAGAGGGGAATTAAACTCTAAATGGCTCCGACTTTTCATCAAAGTGCAGTGGCAAGACTGTTTCAATATTTTCAGTGGGGTGCGGCACGATGTAGTGGGAGGTCGCTTCTCCATTACACGGAGAATTATTAGCCACCGCTAGCCCCGCTTCCATCGAACGCTTGACTTCGGCAACCGGGCCGCGGATCACCACAAACTGATGCCCGCTATCAGCCTGGTTAATCCCTAAAAGTGAAACGCGACCGGCCTTAACCATCGCATCTGCAGCCCCTAGAGAAGCAGGATAACCATGGGTTTCAATGACACCGATGGCATAGAGCATGGGTGAAAATCCTGACTCAAAACTACGCTGCCACCTACTATACCGTGTCCAGTTCCTGGCTCAAACCTTAATTGCGCTGGGCTCATCCACAGCCGCAATGATTCGCTGACAGCCAGATTCTGGATAGGCCCAGTCACAATAGCATTCTTTGGGATTACCCCAGCAGAGGCTCAGGTACATCTCGCTACGGGTAGCGCTCACCTCTGCCCATTCTGCCCTGAGAATGGTTTGGTTGATAGATTCAAGGGTGGTTTGTTGGGGAGAATGACCGGCTATCCAGAGCTTTAGCCCGTCAATCGAGTCGCGCCAAAAGTTGATGACGGCTGTTTTTGCAGCCATCAGCGCTGCCTTATCAGCGGGAATAGCTGTGAGTTGGGGGTGCATTTCTGGAAATCGAACCGTGCGATCGCGAAAAGTGCACTGATGCCAGATGATACCTGAAACGTTGTGTTCTCTTTGATACAGATGGATCTGTTCTCGGAAGTCCTGAAAGACAAAGACTTTACTCAGTTTGTTGGCTCCCAAAGCTCTGGCAATAACCGGATTTTCTAGGCGCTGGTCGGTTGACAAAAGCACCCGCTCACCTCGCCACGTGGCTCTTAGTTCTTGATCGAGGATGTCCAGGAGCTGTTCGGTGGTGTAGGTCATTACTCCACAGGGCCAATGGGGGGACAAAGCAGCAAGTTGATTTCATTCTACCAAGAGGTTTCAACCCTGCCAGTAGAATTCTAAGAAAGGGGATAAAGGCAAAGGGTAGGGGCGTTGCATGCAACGCCTGTACGGGGAAGGGGGAAAGGCGAAGGGGGCTAGCGTAGCCATACCGCTGGGGCTATGGGGGATGTTCAATCGGTCAACAGGTGACAAAACTCATTTTAGAGTTTTGCCAGGTGATTGATCAGTAAATCATAGACAGCGGCGGCGTCTATAGCCTCAACAACATGGGCATTGACGGGGGTAGCCGGGCTGGGCCACCAATCTACGATGGTACGTCCCAGGGTATGTTGACCAGTGGTTTCGACGGCGACGTGGGCTGGTCGGCGCGTAAAGAGCTCGGGCCTGAGCAGGTAGGCGATGACACAGGGGTCATGAAGGGGGGCACCTGCCATATCGTAGCGCTCAATGTCGGGTTGGCCATAGTGGGTTAGCAGGTCGGCGGCGGCAGTAGCAACGGGCGTCCTGAGCTGGCGGAGCGTGCGGAGCCGCTCGGGGGTGGTGAGCACCTGGTGGGTGGTATCTAGGGTGATCAGTGTCGTTGGGATACCGGCGTTAAGCACAACCTGGGCGGCGTGGGGATCCACGTAAATATTAAACTCGGCAGAGGCAGTCACATTGCCGTGGGTGATCGCACCGCCCATGGCAACAATTTCAGCAATATTTTGGGCAATCTGGGGAACCTTGATCAGCGCGATCGCAACATTGGTTAGCGGCCCTAACGTCGCCAGGGTGATGGGCTGCGTGGCAGAAAGCAGTGATTCAATTAAAAAATTGACGCCGTGCTGGGGCTGGTGAGCATGGCTAGGCTCAGGCAGGGTAACCCCTTGGAGGCCGGTGACCCCATGAATATCGGTGGCGGTGCGCAGCGTCTGAACCAGAGGACGAGGGCAGCCTGCATAGACGGGTATTGTAGATTTACCGGCCAGTTCACAGATTTTGAGCGCATTGGCCGTGGTAACCGATAAGGGCACGTTCCCAGCAACAGTTGTAACACCAACAATATCAAAATCGTCAGAAGCAAAGGCGAGGAGAAGTGCGATCGCATCGTCCACCCCTGGGTCGCAGTCAATGATCAAAAGACGTGGCATCTGATAGTCACGATAGCGTGGATAGAAGCGTAGATAGAGATGATTTCATCTGGTTTATGCTGACTTTCACCGTACGGCAGCAAGGTAAGCTAGCGTAGGATTGAACTAAATCAACATTGCCCAGATTATACTTGCCCTCCATAGCCCCACTTTTGATCTATGCACTGGCTTGTTCTAAATCCGAAATACTCAACTATTGGGTTGGCTCTGCTGGCTACCTTGGCTGGTTGTGATGGTAGCCAGCTGGGTGACACCTTACAACGAACGCTAGAAGCAGATCCTCAAATCGAAACAAATTCGGAAACGAGTAATGCCCCCGGTGTAAATTCCCCCAGTACAGCAGAGCCCACCTCAGCAGAACAAGTGGTTGCTCCAGAGCCGGGCCAGGATGAGTTTATTGGCCCGATCATCCCTCAAGGGGAAACTTGGGAGGCCTCTGCGCAAACAGAGTCAATAGCAGGTTATTCAGATATTGAGCAGGCTCCAGAAGAGCTACAGCCCTATCTCCAAGATCTGCTTGCCCTAGATGTATTGGCCCTAGGAACTCAGCCAGCAGAGCCTGCTGCCAACCCGTCCCAAACGCAGCCAGCTATCCAAGAGTTTGGCCCTAATCAAATTCTGACTCGACGCGGGTTTGCTCGGTGGCTATTTGCCACAAACAATCGTTTTTATCAAGATCAAAACCCTAAAAAACTTCGGATCGCTGTTGACAGTAGCCAACCCGTGTTTCAAGATGTGCCCGCTTCAGATCCAGATTTTGGCGCAATTCAAGGATTAGCCGAGGCGGGTATTATCCCCAGCCCGCTGGCCGGTAGCTCTACCGTGGTCACCTTTCGGCCCGATGCCCCCCTGACTCGAAAAGATCTGATTTTGTGGAAAGTGCCGCTAGATACTCGTCAGGTCTTGCCTACGGCGACCGTTGAGGCAGTGCAACAAACCTGGGGATTCCAAGATGCTGCTCAAATACAGCCCCCAGCGCTGCAGGCGGTGCTAGTCGATCACCAAAATGGTGAGTTTGCCAATATCCGTCGGGCCCTGGGCTATACAACCCTGTTTCAACCCGACAAGGCCGTCACTCGGGCTGAAGCGGCTGCCGTGCTATGGCGTTTTGGTAACGCCACCGAAGGCATCACTGCGGCAGATTTGTTGAAAAACCAGCGATCTGAACGAGAAACGTCTCAATCAGAACCAGACAGTCTTCAACCTGAACGAGGCAGGCCTGAAAACGAGGCCACACCCGGTGTTCAGACCGGGCCCAATAGCCAGGACGATGATAGATTACAGACCAACTCGGTGGACAGTTAACGAGAAGACTGACTCCTTTGAGCCTCCACCCTGCAGAGCCTTGAAGATCTTCACCGCATCAACCGCAAAACTGGATCATAATTGTAGGGTTGCTACTATCCTGAACTGCTTTGAGTGCCCCTGCTGAAAGACCCACGCTGCTAATCGTTGACGGCCATTCCCTGGCTTTTCGGGCTTATTATGCTTTTGCTAGAGGGCAAGACGGCGGCCTGCGAACCTCAACGGGTATTCCCACCAGCGTGTGCTACGGCTTTTTGAAGTCGCTGATGGATATGATGGTGGCTGAGAAACCCGCTTACGCAGCAGTGGCGTTTGACGTGGCCCAGCCGACCTTTCGCCACGAGGCTGAGGAGACGTATAAAGAAGGTCGCCCTGAAACGCCGGAAGAGTTTACAGAAGATGTGGAAAACCTGAAGGTGCTGCTGACGGCTTTTGGGCTACCGATTTATATGGCCCCTGGGTTTGAGGCAGATGATGTGATCGGCACTCTGGCCCTTAAGGCAAAGGCTGAGGGCTATGGCGTCCGGATTATGAGCGGCGACCAGGATTTATTTCAACTCATCGACGACAACGAGCACATCAAAGTGCTGCACCTGGGCAATCCGTTTTCTCGAAGTAGCGGCCTAGCCAATGCATTTGGCATTACTGAAGTGCAAGAAAAACTGGGCGTTTTGCCCTCCCAAGTCGTGGACTACAAGGCCCTATGCGGCGACCCATCGGATAACATCCCTGGTGTTAAGGGCATTGGCAAGAAAACAGCGGTCAAGCTGCTTGACGAATACGGCAATCTGGAGAAAATCTACGCGTCTCTGGCGGACATGAAAGGAGCGGTTAAAAAGAAGCTAGAGGCTGGTGCTGAGGAGGCAAAGCACTCAAAATATTTGGCGACAATTGTCACAGATGTGCCCATTGAAACAAATTTAGAGGATTGCCAGCTCACTGGGTTTGACCCCGATGTCGTGATCCCTGCTTTAAAAAAGCTGGAGTTTCAACATTTTGTTAATCGCCTGAACAAGTTACAGGGAGCCTTTGGAGGCGAATCTGACCCGGCAGCGCCGTCGCCAGTCCTGAAGGACGATAGCAAAGGTGACAGCGATGGGGCAGATCTAGATTTTTTCACCGCAGAAGATACTGAGAAGGCGCAGCAGGGGAGCATCACAACGGGGGAAATTGAACCGCAGATTGTGACCACCCAGGCACAGCTCGATGCGCTGGTTGAGCGCTTACAAACCCAGGTCGATCCTGAAAATCCTGTGGCCTGGGATACAGAGACGACCTCCCTGGAACCGCGCGATGCAGCACTGGTGGGCATTGGCTGTTGCTGGGGCGATGGCCTATCGGATATGGCCTATATCCCAGTTGGCCATCGGGGCGGCGGGCAGCTCAAACGATCGCAGGTTCTAGACGCGCTGCGGCCTATTTTAGAAAATCAGAAATATCCCAAGGTTTTACAAAATGCTAAATACGATCAGCTGGTCTTGAGAACCAGCGGGGTTGAGCTAGCAGGGGTGGTTTTTGACCCGATGCTGGCTAGCTATGTCCTCAATCCCGAGACTGCTCATGGGCTAGGCGATCTGTCGATGCGCTATTTGAACCTGATCACGACCAGCTACGAGAGTCTAGTGCCCAAGGGGAAAACGATTGGTGAAATTGCGATCGCACCCGTCGCCCAATACTGCGGCATGGATGTCCACACGACTTACCTACTCACTGCAATTCTCAAAAAGGAGCTGGCAAAAATCCCAGATCTCGAGAAACTATGCTCAGAGGTAGAGCTCCCCTTAGAGCCCGTGCTGGCAGAGATGGAATACACCGGCATCCGCATTGATACAGACTACCTCAATACGTTCTCACAGCAGCTGCAAGAAGACTTGGCTGCTATTGAAAAACAGGCCTATGAAGATGCTGGTGAAACCTTTAATTTAGGATCTCCAAAGCAGCTTAGCGAACTATTCTTTGAGAAACTGGGGCTGAGCAAGAAAAAATCGCGCAAGACTAAAACAGGCTACTCCACCGATGCTGCCACGTTAGAAAAACTCAAGGGGGATCACCCTGTAGTGGATGCCGTTGTTGAGCACCGAACTCTCTCCAAACTCAAATCCACCTATGTCGACGCTCTGCCTACCCTGGTTAGGGCCGATACCCGACGCGTCCACACTGACTTTAACCAGACCGTAACAGCCACCGGGCGACTCTCTTCATCCAGTCCTAATCTGCAAAATATCCCTATCCGCACCGCTTTTAGTCGCCAAATCCGGGCGGCCTTTCTACCTGAAGCCGGATGGCAGCTGCTCGCAGCAGACTATTCTCAAATTGAGCTACGTATCCTGGCTCATCTGAGCGGTGAGCCGGTCTTGGTAGAAGCCTACAACAACAATGAAGATGTCCACAGACTGACGGCACGCCTGCTGTTTGAAAAAGATGATATTTCTACCGACGAACGCCGCTTAGCAAAGATCATTAACTTTGGCGTCATTTACGGCATGGGAGCCTCCCGCTTTGCTCGGGAGACCGGCGTGAGTCGCACCGAGGCTAAAACCTTTATCGATCGCTTTAATGAACGCTATCCCCATGTGTTTGAATATCTGCAACAGATGCAGCGAGAGGCTGTAGGCAACGGCTACGTAGAAACCATTATGGGTCGTCGTCGCTACTTTAACTTCAGCAGCAACAGTTTGCAGGTCCTGAAGGGCACTGCTCCTGAGAAGATTACCCTCGATAAGCTCCGCCCTAACGGCTACGATGCTGGTCAACTCAGAGCGGCTGCGAATGCGCCAATTCAGGGCTCGAGTGCCGATATTATCAAAGTAGCGATGGTTCAGCTCCACGAGTTGCTCAAAGATTATCAGGCCCGGCTGTTGTTGCAGGTTCACGATGAACTCGTGTTTGAGTTGCCGCCTGATGAGTGGGTGATTCTTGAACCTAAAATCACTGAAACAATGGAATCTGCGCTCAAGCTATCGGTGCCGCTGAAGGTGGAAGCCAATGCAGGCAAGAATTGGATGGAGGCAAAGTGAGAGAGATAGACTAAAATTTTGACTCTAGAATTTCTCTTGCCCAGGTGATGTCTTCTTCATTCAAAGGGGGTTCACAGGCATTGCTATAGTTAATTGCCATATG
The DNA here is from genome assembly GCA_039815385.1 of Cyanobacteria bacterium P01_A01_bin.114. Taxonomy (GTDB): domain Bacteria; phylum Cyanobacteriota; class Cyanobacteriia; order Phormidesmidales; family Phormidesmidaceae; genus SIO4C1. The sequence continues at coordinate 1,818 of JBCBZL010000146.1, read as the reverse complement.
ATATCGACCCCGTTGATAGACCTGATCGAGTAAGTTTTGCAGATTGAGCGTACAGTCTGCGTCATCGATGGCGAGGGGGAGGGAAATAGTTGGCAGGGGTTTTCTCAGATGAACTTCGTAAAGCTCGGCGTTAGGGCGCTGCTGGCTGCGGCTGACTAAGATCCGATAGTCGCTATCAATCTTGTCTTCTACAGGCGGGGGCGTTCCTTTTCTAAGGAGATCAATTTCAACTAAATGAGTATCACTGGTAAGAACCTGTTGCCGTTTACGCTGGTAAGCATCAAAGCCTTGGCCTTTAGCTTTATTCTTAGGTGATAAAACTTCGATCACAGTCACCACTGTTGCTGTTTCAATATCTTGAATTTCAAGATAGCGCTCTTTGATCTCTTGGGGAATGGGTAGCCTGACTTGCCTAGGGCTCGAACGAGGCAGCGTAATCGTGTTGTTAGATTGTATACTTGCTTGAGCCGTCACTGACACATCAGGAATGCCAACCAGGATAGGGGTAGGATCCTCTGCTAAATAAACTCGTTGCTCAATCTCAGCCCGATAGCGTTCACTCAAGGTTTCATTTAAGTAGTCTGCCATCGCCACAATTAAACGACTATGAACCGTTGGCCATAGCGTCGGCTTCTCTAAGTATGGATCCATCCCAGGAAATGGTGAGGGCATGATGAAAATCCTTAATTGGCCGCGTTATCTTAAATATAGTCCTTCTATCAAATCCCTCCTGGCAAATCACTATGACCCATCGCGTTGTTATCTTGGGTGGCGGCTTTGGCGGTCTCTACACAGCGCTCGCGCTGAGTAAGCTGCCCCTAGATAAAAACACCCAGCTCGAACTCACGCTGGTTGATCAGCGCGATCGCTTTTTGTTTGCACCCATGCTATATGAGCTGGTCACCGAAGAGCTGCAAACCTGGGAAATTGCGCCTCCCTACGAAGAGCTGCTGGTCAATACGGGGGTAAAGTTTCATCAAAATGGGGTCGAAGCCATTGATATCACGACTAAGGCGGTGACGCTACAGGACGGTAGCGTACTGGGCTACGATCGGCTGGTGCTGGCGCTAGGGGGTGAGACGCCAATGGATATGGCACCCGGGGTGCAAGAACATGCGATCGCATTTCGCACCCTTGAAGATGCCTATCGCCTCAAGGAAAAACTGCGGCAGCTCGACAGCGCCAAGGCTGACAAGGTGCGGGTGGCCATTGTGGGAGGTGGCTACAGTGGTACTGAGCTGGCCTGCAAACTGGCAGAGCGACTAGGGGATCGCGGACGTATTCGGATTGTGGAGCGCGCCGACGGCATTTTGCAAAGCTCCCCCGAGTTTAATCAAAAAGCCGCCCAGGCAGCGCTGTCTGACAAAGGCATTTGGGTCGACTATGGCACCACCGTCACCGAGGTGACTCCCGATACGATTTCGCTCAAGTTCAAAGAGCAGATTGATACGTTACCGGTAGATATTGTGCTTTGGACGGTTGGCAACCGGGTGAACCCGGTGGTGACTGCGCTTCCCCTCAAACAAAACGAGCGGCAGCAGCTTTTAATTGAGCCCACTCTCCAGGTCATTGATCACCCAGACCTGTTTGCTCTGGGGGACCAGGCTGAGGGGGTCGATGCTGGCGGTCAACGCCTCCCGTCAACTGCCCAGTCAGCGCTACAGCAGGCCGACTATGTCGCCTGGAATATCTGGGCCTCTCTGACCGATAGACCGCTGCTACCCTTCCGCTAAGCAAGCCATGCCCTGTTCGGCATTCTCGGGCGGATGGCGGATGCGCGTGGCTTTGGCGGCCGTGCTCTTTTCTGCGCCTGATCTG
>JBCBZL010000183.1:0-9905 GCA_039815385.1 Cyanobacteria bacterium P01_A01_bin.114 | reverse complement strand
GAACAATTTGGTGTCGGCGGGCAAACAACCGTTCGCGGCTATCGCCCAAACGCTTTACTAACCGACAATGGCTGGCTGCTGTCTTCGGAGGTCAGACTGCCGATCTTGCGAATACCTGAGGTGGATGGTCTGCTACAGGTGGCCCCCTTTCTAGATCTCGGTGGCGGGTGGAACAATGGCGATTTTGTAGATCCTGAGCCCGGCACGCTGGCCAGCACCGGCCTGGGTTTGGTTTGGCGAATGGGCGAAAACTTTAACGCCCGCTTGGACTGGGGAATCCCGCTAACCTCTGGACGCTCGCTGCGAGACTCTGGGCTGCAATTTCGCGTTAACTTCTTCCCATTTTGAATCCGGTTTGAATTAGAGCAGACACAAGACACCGCCCTCAGGGGATCGCCCGAATATAAACTCTCCGGTGGAGAAGGGCGAAAGGAGAAGGGCGAAAGGAGAAGGGCGAAAGGGGAAAGGCGAAAGAGGAAGGGCGGAGAAAGCTCAATGGGATCTATGAGGGTTTACTAATTCTCTACTCTGCTAGACGCGATGGGAGGATGTCCACAATGGGAATATCGGCAAAGGCTCCTAATCCAGCACTTTCCATCAGAGTATCCCAATCTGTTTCGGCAGCTGTATCAGCAGCCACTGAAGCTGACACCTGATAGCGCTCTTGTGCGATCGCAGTCAGCAGATCTTGCCAAATTGACTGTTCAACGTAGTGTCCCAATCTCTCATCCAGCGTGCCCTCTACGTCAGCAACCCGCCTGACAACCCCACCCCTAAATCGAGCAATATCCGTTACCGAGTCAGGCTCACAGGCAATCGAGAGCCGCCAGATGAACACCCCGACTAAGAAAAGCCCAATGCGATAGGCAGATTTCTGGATGTTCATAGGTTTAGTCTCTGTTGTTGAGCATGTCTCTTACAAAGGCAATATGCAGAGGGCTTATATCCGGGGGCAGGCACAAGGCACGGCCCCTACAGGTACTGTTGCTTATTCAACGTCAAATCTGACCAGGGGGTGCCGTTATTGGTGACTCGTTATTTGCTCAAAAACGCCAATCACCAATCACCAATCACCAATCACCCGCCCCAGAAGCAGGATGTTATTTAATTGCAGATTCCTCAGTTTCTGATCAAACCCCTTTTAGCAAGAAAGAGATACCCACTTTTGAGGGTAATTTTCACCCTTCACCTACACTCCACATTAGGGTTCCTTCCTGAATCGCAAGAATAGGTTGGGTCTGATAGGCCGGTAGCCCCGCGATTTCCATTAGGTCAGCCCAGTCTTGGGCAGCGGCTCCATCATTCGGCGCAGCATGGTAAGCCGCAGCCACCAGGGAAAGCGCGTCTTGCCAGATGCCCTGACTGAGATAGTGAGTTAGGCGCTCGTCAGCAGAGCCCGTGGCCGTATCTTCAACCCGCTCCATGATGCCGCCATCTAAAATCATGCCGTCATCCTGCGCCATCGGGTCAGCACCGTCAGGCTGGCAAAAAACCGAGACCTGCCAGAGATAGTAAGTGCCCAATTCGAGCGGGGGAGCCGTCGAGGGAACTCGCAGACCTACAACGCCACCCATCTGGCTGGCTAGAACGTACTCCGCTTCGTAAATGGCTTTCTCATAGTCAAAGGCCCTGAAGTCTATCTGATCAGGGTCTAACTCGCCATTCGCGTCTACTGCGCTCAGGTCGAGGGGTTGAACAGATAGCTTGAGGGTGGTTTCAGGCAGTTCGGGCACATTCACAAAAAAGGTGGGATGGGCCGAGGTGCCAAGATATGTGGTTGCCGTTGCCTGAATGTCTTCGCTCACAGGCGTAATTGATGCAATCACCTCGCTGGGGCAGGTCTCGCCTCGGGCAATGCCGCCTCGACGATAGCGCGAAGATCTGACCCGAAAGCGATAGCCGCGCAGACGATTGCTCAACAGCACCGCCGAATCATGAGAAAGTGTCTGTGTTGAGACCTGTGGCGAATAGGCTGCTGCTGGCTGCTGAAGAGAGATTCCCCACAGACTAGAGACCGCCACTATTGAGGTCGCAGATGCCATCCAAATGAGGTTTATGTATTTCATAGCGATAGAAGAAGTTCCGAGGGAAGAGATAGGAGAGAAGGAGTTCTAAGTTTTAAGTTTTGAGGAAAGAAGCAAGATGGAATGAGTTTTGAGTGAAAAGTACAATCTGCTCAGATGGGTGATTGAGATGTCTACAAAACCTAGAACTGAAATTTAGAACTTAAAACTCAAAACTCAAAACTATTTTTCACATCTAACCAGAAGAACCTGACCAAACCTGCCGACAAAAGGCCTGATAACCAAGCCGTTCAGGAATTGGGCGCTCGGGAACCGCAGCTGCGCTGGAGCCATCGGACCAGGTGGTGCTAGCCTCAGGACCCGGCTGCACCCTCGGGCGAACCCAGTCAGAGTAGGCGGGGGAAGCCTCTAGCAGGTCGGTGGGAGCATCGGGTAAACCGCCTCGACCGACCACGGTGACGCCGTTGGGAATTTTGTCTTCGGGAACGGCGGTGTCGCACTGGCGTCGTACTGGGTCAAACTGAGCAGTGAAGTCGGCGGGTAAGGGTTCAAATTCGTGGGGGGCCGGGGGCAGATCTGTGCCGGGGACATCGTCCGTTCTTTCGACTTCAGTCTCGATATCGTTGGTGCGATTACCTGGCACCGCTGTCTGAAACTGGAAACCAAAGGTGTTGTTGGGATCCACCAGAATGGTTCCTCTATCACCCTCAGTCTCAAGATCGCCGCGCACGATGATGTCGCTGCCATCTTGGCCGGTGGGGGTGTCGCCGAAAGCAAAGGCCACATTGGCTAAGGAAATATCGCCGCCAGTCGCGCCGTTAAACCCGGTGGCGGCAATCAAACTCTCGTTTTGCATCGTCAGTAGGCTAGTGGCTGCCAGGTTGATATCGCCAGTGCCGCTGCCTGCAATTTGTCCCACTTCAGAGCTGATCGTGCCATTATTTAAATCAATCACATCGGCACTCAGGTTAACTGTGCCCGCTGGCCCCTGTCGGTTGCTGAGAACAATTTCGGAACCGTCCTGCACCGTGAGTCTGTTGGCCGTCACCTGAATGCTGCCAGCGGTGAGGTTATCTCCAACAGAGCTAGAAGTTTCCCTCGCTGAGCTAGAGACTCGACTGTCGTTACGAAGGATAACTTCATCGGCTGCGATCACAGCAACCCGGCCTCCGTTCGCAGTCAGCTGGGTCGGGCTTGAGAAGGGCTGGGGGCCAAACTCAAACACATCGGCTTCTAGGGTACTCGCATCCAGGGTCACCGTAGTAGCGGCAATGCTGACTTCTCCAGCAGTCCCTTCAATAGTTGAGGCCGTATCGGCCCCTGCCGAAAAGTTGGCGCTGACGGTGCTGTCATTCTGGATGATGACACTATCCGCGTCGAGGCTCACCCGGCCTGCAGTGCCGTCTTGAAACCGGCTGGTAAAGCTGGCGCTGACGGTGCTGTTGTCAACAGTTACGCTGTTTGCGGCAATGTTAATATCCCCGGACAGGTCGTCTTGAAATGTATCGCCTGCGTCCGAACTCAGAACGCTGTTGTTGATATTGACATTGGTGCCAGTGATATCAATGTCTTCTCCATGAGAATCAACCTGGCCATTCACACTGACACTTCCACCTCTGTTGGCCTCAAGGATAATGCGCACAGGAAGATTCCCTTCTCCCTCAAAGAGATCTTCGCCATTGATATTGCCCACCGAAATACCATTACTCAACGCACCCTCTGGTTCATTAAATACAAAAATGCCTGACTCGCCCCCTTCTTCATCAAACGGAAGATTGCCGTCATTGGCAGAATTTTCAAGTTCTTGCAGCGTCACCCCAGACCGCAGGATCAGCGCGGGGGTCGTGCGTAAAATCTCTCGGTCTGAGCCGGGGGGGCCAGGGGGAATCGTATCGTCTGGCCCGGTGATGGTAATGCCTCTGGTCGCCTCTATGCTGCCGGTAGCCTCAACCAGCAGCGAAACGCCGTCATAGCTGCCCAATGTCACATCGCCGTTGACGCTGATGATCGGGTCGTACAGGCTGACGAAACTGCCTGGATTGCCAGCCCGATCGCGAATGGCAAAATCCCCCCCGCTGGCAAAGTGGGCATCGCCTGAAATCGGGCCATCGCTGATCAGGGTAAGCGCGCCACCGCTTTGAAACGGGGTCTCTGGATGGTTTAGGGCCAGAATATCGATGCTGTTGTTGCCTTGGATGGTGAGGTCGCCGGTTGCGATCGCAACAAACGACTCATCCACGCTGTCTCGAATTCGGACGGTATCGCCTGCGAGTAGAGAGAGATCGCCCGTCGTGCGCAGCTGACTGTCTTCTAAAATCAAATCCTCGCTGGCTGAGAGTTCAGCTGACTGGGCCTCTACTGACTGCGCTCGGACATTGCCAGCAACGCCCTCTAGTCGAACTTGCCCCTGAGGCGCAGATAGGTGACCAGCGCTGATCACCTCACCAGCAGATAGCGTCAGATTTTGGCTCGTCGTTAAAGTGGCCTCATTGACCAAAGCAGCGGGGGGCGTTGCCCCAAATTGAAGCCCGATCGGAATATTCACCGCCACTAGGGGGGGCAAATTCGGATTGGTGGCGCGAAACTCTCCTGCCTCGCCCAGGGTCAGCCGGTCAGCCGTACTAGCGGTAAAGGAACCCGCCACATCCAACTGGGCATTGGGGCCAAACACAATGCCGTTGGGGTTGATCAGATAGAGATTCGCCGCCCCGTCTACCCCTAAAGTGCCATCAATATCAGAGGGCAAGCTACCCGTCACCCGGCTCAAGATATGGTCAATCCCAGCCGGGTTCGAGAAATAAACTCGCTGGTCAGCGGTGATGCCAAAGGCCTCGAAGCTGTGAAACAGCGCATCGCCTCGAACAGCACCGCCGCTGATCTGGTCGGCGCTCAGCCCTCGCACTGTCGCATTGGGCATCACCACCGACGCCTCGCCCCCCAGGGTTTGATCTGGCAAAACTTGGCCGGATGCACCGCCAGAAGACATCCCCTCGGCCAGGGTCAGCAGGCCTGTAGATAGCCAGATTGATTGCCACAGCCGCTGTCGCGTGCGCTTACTCATAGCCAACTCCCTACTAAGATAAATGCCGACCAGTAAAACGGATGTTTGTATTCTGGGTACTGGTCAAGGATGTAGCGCTGAGCCGTTTGCAGCGCTGCCGCTTTAGTCGTGTTCGGCTGGGCCAGCGCCTCATAAAATCTGGGCATCATCAGCGCCGTCATCCGATCATCCACTTTCCACAAACTGGCCAGGGTGCTGCGGGTACCAGCGCGGACGGCAACTCCGGCTAGCCCCAGAGTAGTTCTGTCGTCACCGACGGCGGTTTCGCAGGCGCTCAGCACCAACAGTTCCGTCGCCTCTAGCGAGCGGGTATCGGTCCGTAGCCACTGGTTAAAGTCACTGACCGATAGAGTGTCATCCCAGGTAAGCACAAAGGTTTGCTCAAGCTTAGACCCAAACTGACCGTGGGTGGCCAAATGCACAATCGGGGCTGAGCCCTGGCCCGCCTCTTGCAAAAACTGATCGCGGGTAAAGGCCTGGTTAAACTGAGTGTCACAGTCAACAGACGTACACAGTTCATCCACTTCTTGCTTAACGTTGGGTAGGGCGGCAAAGCCCTGTCGCGCCTCGGTCAGGCCAAACGTCAGCGCGTTGAACCCCTGATCTTGTCTAGGATGGGCATTGAGCAGCTGAAAACCAGGTGTGATCACAACCTGATACTGGTTTAGAACAAACTCTTTTTTGGCCGCATCGTAGAGCGTGTTGATTGGGAGATTGCGTAAGCTGCCATCGAGGACGAAGGCCAGAATGTCTGTGTTGTGGGTCGCCAGATCCTGCGCGAGGGAAGTTTGCCCCTGCTTAGGCGAGGCCGCGAAGAGAATGTTGTAGAGTTCTTTAGCCGGGGCCTGAAAGGTGGGGCTGTTGCTGTAGTAGCTGGTGCTAATCCGCTGACGGAGAGACTTGGCCAGGGTGTCAAGATCTGTTTTAGGAATTGTCGTGGTGTAGTTATGCAGTGCCTGGTCACCGGGGAGTTTCACAATCAGCTCTAGCCGATCGGCCAAAATCAGCGTGTGGATAAAGGCGGTTGTTTCAGTGCCTTCGACCGCGTAGGTCAGCTCGCTCTCCTCGGCATCTAAGCAAGCCGCTCTGAGAAAATTGACCAGCTCTGCAGCTCGCAGCGACTCGATGGCATCTCGGGCTTTGACCAGATTTTGCTGGCTGGGGTTGCCAGCTCTGGGGTCTAGCAGCAGGTCGATCAGCTTACGATGAATCGGGTCAACGCTTTTTTGAAAGGAAAATTGGATCTCAGGACTGATGTTGACCAGGTCGCTGCGGAGCTGGGTGAGGGCGCTGACGGCGCTGTCGTAGGCCGCGATCGCACCCGCCTTATCTCCCCGTTTCTCTAAAACATCGCCTAGCTGCGCCGACCAGCGATACCTGAGATCGGTTGCATTCACCCGCTGGGCTAAAAACACCGCCTGAGCTGTGTAAGCTTCTGCCTGTTGGCCCTCTGCCAGCTCCTGATAGAGCCGACCTAAATACCCCAGCACGTGGGCCTGAGCCCGGTTGTCTCCTAGCGTTTCGGCATCGGTCTGGGCGATTTCCAGAAGGTGTTGCGCTGTGGGTAAGGGGGAGGGGGGCAAGGGGGAAGGGGAGAGGGGGAGAGGGGGAGAGGGAGACGCGGCGGCGTCAGGCAATCTCGCTAGCCGCATCAGGCTATCCGCCAGGTTAACCCGTGCGTAAACGCTGTCGCGGTGGGGCGCGATGGATTCCAGCTGCTGTACGACCACGGGCCATAGCCGATCGGCCCTCTGGATTCGTTCCGCATCCACCAGCAGGCTTAGCTGATTAAGCTGCGCCCTCAACCGGTTAGACACCGTTCCCTCGGTCTCTAGGGTGGGCATGTCTATGACGGTTTGGTAAAAGGCGAACGCTTTGTCTGTGGCAGCTTCAGCCGCCTCTGTCTGCTGCCGACTGCGATCGTCTTGGGCCTGGGCGGTTTCAAAATTGCCGAGTCTGAGGGCGGCGGCTGCGATCGCAGCCGGAGAATTAATCCGCTCTGCCACCGCCAGGCTCTTTTCCGAAACCCCACGGGCCGTCGCCAGGTTTTCGGCCACCTGGTACGCTTCACCCAGACTCCTCAACCCCAGCGCTTTTTCGAGGCTATCGGCGTCGTTTGCAAGGGCCGTTTCTAACGGGGCCAACACGTCTGTGATCGCCAGACGATGAAACCCCAAAGACTGTAGCGCCCTGGCCTGCTGAAGCTGGCTGCGAATCGCCCCTGAGCGATCCCCCACCTGCTGATAAAGCGCCGCTGCCCGCTGCCAAGTTTTAAACGCCTGTTCGCCCTGACCCTGACCCAGCTGTAGGCGACCTTGAACGTTTAAGATCTGCGCCAGAATTGAGACCTGATCTGGGTTTTGCCGGGCCGCTTCCGGCGCTTCACTTGTCAGAGACGTGGCAAATTCTCCAGTGAGGGCCTGGGCGATCGCACGATTCGCCGCCTCCCAGTCACCCATTTGGCCCTTGACCAGGGCTAGATTGCTTAGGGCAATGGCTTCGTGGAGGGGGTCGGGCTGCGATCGCGCGGCCTGCAACACCGTTTCTAGAATCTGACTGGCCTCCGATAGCTGTCCCAATTCGTAAAGCGCCTGCCCCTGGCTGAGCCGGACAGCGAGCCCACCCCCCCCCTGCTTCACGGCTGTCTCCATAGCGACGCTGGCCGAACCCTGAGGCGAGTACCCCCCTAAGTTAAGGAGAACAACACCCACGCACACAATTAGCCCGAGTAACCATTGGCTATAGTGTCGCCACCGCCTCCAATGACTGATCATGGTTCACACTCCCATCAGCGATCGCTCAGCCTGTTTGCATTGCTACCGCCTCTAATAAACCGCGTTTTAGCGAAATTAACCTACTAACTTTTGAGGGGGATTTAGGGTAAATTCGCCGCAAAAGTGGGTCTATTCTTCCCAACCACTAAATTCATAGGGCTCGAGCAATAGTTGCAACCCATCTAAATGATATGGCGATGGGTAGAACGCATAGCCTGCCGTAAATGGGCTTCGTCATTATCGAGGCCATCTGAGTAGGCGGCGTTGATTTGGTCTATCAGTCCTTTTCGGCTACGATAACGGCGGATAAAGTCTTTTAAGGCAAGGGTAATGAGCCAACTCCAAGAAACACCCAGCTCTTTAGCCAAGGACTGGCTATCTGCTACTAGGTCGGGCTGGATGGGGATTTCGGCTGATGGGTCAGGCATGTGATAGGGTCAGGTTAAGTTGACTCTATCAAAGTATAGCTGTCCTATATGACGAGTGGGACTCGTCAGGCGGCTGGCCATTACAGGGGAAGACGCTGTGATCAAACTTTAGGATGTGAAAACAGGAAATTGAAAACTAATACCAGGGTCAAAATTTATCCCCATTGTGGGAATTTCAGAAGCGCCTTAATCTGTTGTTGTGGCTGCTTGCTGTTCCTCTATCAAGGCTAATGTCTTAAGAGCCACTGCCTGATTGGGATTCAGCTGTAGCGCTCTTTTCAGGGCGGCCATCCCCGCTTCGATGTCTTCAAGCTGCAGATTAACAACCCCTAACCCTGCCCAGGCGTCAGCATTCTCATCATCTCGCAGGAGCGCATTTTGGTAGCTGATCAGGGCGCTTTCATAATCGCCGAGGGCAACCAGGGCAGCGCCCTGAGTTTGCCAGGCCACCGCCAAATTAGGATCAAGTGCCACAGCCCGATTAGCCGCATCGCGGGACTGTATATAGTCTCCTAAAAACCAGTGGACGACACTCTTGTTGACCCAGGTTTCAGTATCATTAGGGGCCAGCTTCAGAGCCTGGTCGTAGGCCGCTAAGGCGTTTTGAAAATGAGCCGCTGCCGGTTCGAGTGCGCCAAAATCATTCCAGAGCTGGGCTAAGGTCCGATAATACCGACCTAAGTTGGCCCAGGCAAGGCTATCGTTGGGTTCGAGTTCTAGCGCCTTGCCAACAGATACGATCGCCTGTTGATAGGTATCTGACGCACCTTGCGTATCGTACAGGCCCTGCTGCAAGGTACCTATATACCAAAAAATGACCCCCTGAGTGTTCCAAGCTGCTGCATAGTCAGGCTGCATCCCGACTGCTCGGTTTACTGCCGCCAGGGCTTCTTCATATTTGTTCTGACCCGCCAGGGCATGGGCTCTTTGATTCCAGGCTTGGGCCGCCCCCAGCGACCACCACTGCCCATCACCCTGGATCGCTTGTTGACAGGCTGCATCCGCTGCTTCGTATTGTTGCAGCCGATTCATCATAGTGCACTGCCCCACCAGCGCCCGAGAAGAGGTGGGGGCCAGCTCAACGGCTCGGGTATAAGACGTTAAGGCCTCTGTAAACTGATTTAGCTTTTCAAGCACTAACCCCTGGTAGGTCCAGGTTTGGGCATTGTTCGGATCGATCTCCAGGGACTGATCGTAAGCGGCAATGGCCGGGTTATATCGCTCTAGATGGGTGAGGGCAACCCCTTCGTAATACCAGGCAAAACCAGGATTTTCGGGCTGCCAATGGCCGTTGCCTGAGCGGGCTGACTGACACGCGTCAATCGCCTGTTCGTACTGCCCCAAATTGACATACGCTCGACACTGGTAAGCCAGCGTCAAAGAGTCGTCGGGTTCTAACAACAAGGTTCTCTCATAGGCGACCAGGGCCTGCTCATCTTGCTCAGCCTGTTCTAAAATATTGCCCCGATAGCGCCAGGCCAGCGCGGGCGAACGATTGCCCCAGTCACCATCCACTCGCAGCGCATCGTTACAGATATCTAGGGCGGTTTCATTTTGGTCGAGGGCGGTGTAGGCGATGCACTGATAGGTCAGCGCCAGTGAGTTTTGAGCGTCGAAG
>JBCBZL010000303.1:0-5946 GCA_039815385.1 Cyanobacteria bacterium P01_A01_bin.114 | reverse complement strand
CCCCCTTTAAACGTCTCCAGTCAGCATTTAGATCCCATCTCCACCACAATCGCTGAGATCAGCGTTGAGCGCCTTGAGGCAACCATGTCCAGCGACTGGATTAGCCACCTCCACACGGCTGCGGCTGTTCTAGATGCAGAAAGTTGCCTTAAGCTAATTAAACACGTTCCCGATGACGCCGTTGCCCTTGCTCTAACCGATCTAGTTAACAACTTCCGATTCGATATTTTGCTAGAGCTGAGTCAGTCAATGGAGACCTCTTGATAGCTGCTATGACTCATATCAACTCCAGCGTTAACTTGTCAGATTCTAACGTCGATCAATCTTTGCAGCTGTCTCCTGGCGTCGCGTACTATCTGCGTCGCCTGCTACGGCAAAATTTAGAGAGACTGAGCTTAAAGGGGTCGTCTAAAAGTGCGTCTGCTGCGATTTTGACTGACTTAGAGCGGCTTTTGCAGGGGCGGTCTGAGCTGGCCCTCACCTTACAGCAGCTAGAGATGCTAGCTCAGCAGCATCAGGTGTTGAGCAACCAAGGGCTCAAGCAGCGCCAGCCCCTGCGGGAAACGGAGGCCCAGATTTTTAGCTACCTCGGTCTACAGCTGACCGAGGATACTGAGCAGCCGACCATTTTGATTGTGGATGATATGCCTGACAATCTGCGGCTGCTGACCATGGCCCTGACCCAGCAGGGCTACAGCGTCCGCAGTGCGATCAACGGTGCGCTGGCCCTGAGCAGCGCCCAGCGGATTAAGCCTGACCTGATTTTGCTCGACATTACAATGCCGGGGCTAGATGGCTACGAGGTGTGCGAGCGCCTGAAAGCCGATCCGAAAACCAGCGATATTCCGATCATTTTTATCAGCGCGCTGGACTCTGCCCTGGATAAAGTCAAAGCCTTTAGCCTGGGTGGGGTTGATTATATTACCAAGCCCTTTCAGATCGAAGAGGTCTTGGTGCGGATTGAGCATCAGCTCAAACTCTGGAACTTACAAAAACGTTTAGAAGAGCAAAGCCTGCTTTTACAGCAAGAAATCACCGAACGCCAGCAGTCAGAAGAACGCTCCCAGCGTCTGTTTGAAAGAGCCGTCAGCGGTCTCTATCGGCTCGCTCCAGATGGCGAGTTCCTTAGCGTTAATACTCAGCTAGCTGAGCTTTATGGTTATGACACGCCTGAAGATTTTATGGCTCGGGTGACAGCTCCGACACTATATGTAAATCCGGGGCAATATGCGATCTATGTCCATCAGATTGCCCTAGACCACAGTCTGACCGATTTTGAGTCGCAGGTTTATCGTCGAGATGGCCGCAAGCTCTGGATTGCCGAAACAGCTCGGGCGGTACACAACGAGCAAGGTGAGCTGCTTTATTACGAAGGCACCGTGATTGATATCTCAGCCCGCAAGCAGGCTGAAGATGGCTGGCGACGAGGGCGACGCCGTACTAAGCGACTGCTGCTGACCCTATTTCCTAAATCAATCGCCCAGCAATTTGCCCGGCATCGATACAAGGCGCGGTCTATTGCTGCTCGTTTTTCGGATACGACCGTCTTAGTTGCTGATATTGTCGGGGCCACTGCCCTGACCCGAGAGCTTGACCCAGCTGACTTTACGGCCTTACTCAATCAGATTATCTTTGATTTTGATCGCCTGGCCGAAAAGCTCAACGTTGAACCCATTAAGGTGATGGGCACACGGTACCTGGCGGTTGCCGGGGTGCCCAATGCGAACCCTGACCACAGCGGCGCGATCGCGGAGTTGGCCCTGGGCATGCAGCAAATTATGGCCGAGCAGCAAAAGAGCTACCCCCTCCATCTGCGCATCGGCCTCCACAGCGGCCCGGTTGTTGCCGGGGTGATTGGCCGCAAAAAGCTGAGCTACGATATCTGGGGTGATACCGTCGATCTAGCGAGTCGGCTAGATCAAGAGACGCCCCCTGGTCGCATTCAGGTGTCAGCTCCGGCCCATCATTTGCTTAAAGGGCGCTATCAGCTCATCGCCAAAAGTCCGGTTTCGCTAGCGAATGAAACGACTACCCCAACTTATTGGCTAGAAGGTCGGTTTATAAGGGAGTAAGGCAGGGCAGGGCATCGGCTTCAGCTATTATGAACGCTGCTATGGACGCTGCTATGGACGCTGCATCTGGCCGTCGGCCCTAGCGACCCGAGTTCAAGCTCACCAGGGCTGATTCATGGGGGGCGGTTGAGCTATCTGGCTCTGCTGCCTCGTGAATTACGCCCCCTCGATTGCTGGCCAGCGGGATGTTTGCTGTTTGCAAACGCTCAAGTGCGCTCTTTGCCCAAAACCAGCGCAGGTCGATTTAGCAAATCCTGACGGTATCGTGTTCAGGCGGTAGTTTGTCAGCCAGTGGGGTGTTTTGCTAGGCCAGCAGGCTAAGCCCAATCCATAAAAGCATCAGGGTGCCAAACACTGCGGCCCAAAGTCGAAATGTACTCATAATTTCAGGCTCCTCCGAGGTATCTCTGCTCAATATCTTTAATATAGGAAAAATCTAACCCAGGGAAAGTCCACTGTGGGGAAAACCGGCTATGGATACTGCTGCAGGCGAAGATCTGAGAGAACATATCCGGTATCTGCATCAGACCCCCTTGTTTACCTATTCGCTTACCCACTTTCCATGCCCTATCCTTCTTCTAAATAGCTTGCTGCTTGCAGCTGAAACATCTCCGCGTATCGACCCTGCTCGGCCATCAGCTCATCGTGGGTACCAATCTCAGTAATGCGGCCTTTTTCTAGCACCACAATGCGATCGGCCATTCTGACCGTCGAGAAGCGGTGGCTGACTAAGAAAGTCATCTTGCCACGGGTGAGCTGGCGAAAACGCTGGAAGAGATCGTGCTCTGCGATCGCATCCACCGCCGCAGTCGGCTCATCTAAAATCAAAATCTGGGCCTCACTCATAAACGCCCTAGCCAGGCCAATTTTTTGCCACTGCCCTCCTGAGAGATCCACCCCGCCCTCAAACATTTTGCCGAGGATGGTGTCATATCCGTTAGTCAGCTCTTCAATCACAGCCGTCGCCCCGGCGTCCGCTGCCGACTGTTGAACCCTAGAGCGATCTGAGCGCTTAGCGAGATTGCCAAAGCCGATATTGTCTGTCGCATTCAGCGCGTAGCGGGCAAAGTCTTGAAACAACACGCCGATATTGCGTCGCAGATCACTCAGATCAAAGGCCTCAAGGGGGATTCCGTCGAGGGTAATAATCCCGCGATCAATGTCATAAAGGCGGGTCAACAGTTTCAACAAAGTTGTTTTACCCGACCCGTTGAGGCCCACCAGCGCGATGCATTCTTGGGGGCCAACCTGGAGCGAAATCTCTCGCAGAGTGGGGGCACTTGCCCCCGGATAAGTAAACTCGACCCCGTCTAATATCAGCCCCTGACGCATCGGAGATGGAAACGATTTGGGCTGGGCCGGGCTCACAACGTGGGGCACGAGATCTAAAAACTCAAAATATTGAGACACATAGAGATTGTATTCATAGAGACTGGCGATGCTGGTCAAGATGCCTTTAATCGTGCCCTGGGCCTGCTGAAAGGCTCCTACATAAAGGGTCAGGTCGCCGATGGTAACCAGCCCTTGTAGGCCCTGCCAGATCACCAGGGCATAGGCCCCATAGAAACCCATTGTCGAAATCAGCGCCAGCCCAAACTGCGCCAATGACTGCCGGGCTGCCAGCTGACGCGACTCGAGGTTAAACGTCTCCCGAATCTTGCGATACTGGCTTACCAGGTAGTGCCCCAGGTTAAACAATCGCACTTCTTTGACATATTGAGGCTCTGTCAGCACCTCACCAAAGTAATCAGCCTGTCGCCGGGCCGGGGTTTGCCAGCGAGTCATGCGATAGCGTCGCTGTGAATAGTGCACCCCGATCCAAAACGTGGGTAGCGTACTGACCAGCAGCAGCAGCGTCACCCAGGGGCTAAACCGCAGCAGCAGCGTCAGCAGCCCGCCAAACTGGGTGATTTGCCCCAGCAGCCCGGTAAATAGCCGCACCACCAGCAGCGGATAGCGACTGCCGCTCTGCTGAGCTCGATTGAGCACATCGTAAAACTGAGCAGACTCATAGTAGGCCAGGTCTAGCCGGGTCGCCTGCTTTAGCAGCTGTAGGTTGGCGTACAACAAAAACTTGTCTTCAAGAACCTGTGAAACATAGGTGCCTGCCTGCTGGAGCAGCGCCCCCAGCCCTTTGAGGGCAAAGCCCGCTGCCACTAGAAATATCAGCTGCTGTGGGAAAACACTCAGCCTGCCTTCCTCCACCAGAGCCACCACCTGATCGACGATCAGCTTGCCAACATAGAGCTGGGCGATCGGCCCCAATGAATTTAGCAGCGTTAAGCCAATATTGAGCAGCAGCCAGAAGGGGGCTGAGGCCCAGACCAGCTGTACCAGACGGGGGGTGTTTCTGAGAATTTCAAGAACGCGGCCAGAGCTTTGAAGCGCAGCTTTCCACCGACGCAGACGACGAAGTATAGACATTTATAAATTATAGAAGCCAGGGTTTGGTAATGGGGGATGGGGGATGGGTAGTGGTAATGGGGTAATGGGGGATGGGGAATGGGGAATGGGGGATTTGAGCTTCTGAATCCAAGCCTCGAATGCCTGGCCCGTGATCTAAATCACTGGTTAGGGGTACCTTTCAGCTGATTTACAGGGGCAATTTAAACCCTGTTTAGAGAATTATCAGCTTCCTTTAAGCAAGACCGCCGATAGTAACGATTGAAGCGACGAATTCTGCTGACGGTCGCGAAACCACACGTTTGGAGATGACTGAAGATGAAAAATCTGATTTTTGCGAGTTTATCTGCTGTGATGCTGGCAGGTACTTTGGTTCCTTTCGCTACTGCAAAAGAGACGGCCCCTCTCGTTGTGGATGCTTCTCAGTCGTTAGTTGCACAAGCGCCTGTGATAGCTTCGGGTGGGTTTGTCACGGTTGATCAAGACCATGCCACCACGGGGACCGCTCGCATCGTTGAGGAAAATGGTCAGCGCTACATTGAATTTGATGCTGCTTTTGATACGGCTCGGGGGCCTGATGTACAGGTTGTGCTTTATACGGGCGACACGGTGCCAGTGAGTATTGCTGAAGAGGACTATACCGTCGTGGCGGATTTGGAGAGCTTTGAGGGGGCTCAGCGCTATGCTTTACCCGCATCTGTTGATCTGGATGCGTATGGTGCGATCGCAATCTGGTGTGCCGAGTTTAATGTAACTTTTGGCTATGCCAACTTGGGATAATCCTGCCTGTGTGGTGAATCTATGGGGTGAATCTGCCGGGTTGGATTTCCCGGTTACGCCATCGAGTGGTGGGTTTATTTGGGTGGGTCATCCCAAAGGAGCCTGGCAATCAAATAACCCACCCTACGCGCTTGTTCTGTTCTCTGTTCTCCTTTGTATTCTCCAAATCTTCCCTATTTTTCTCTAAGGTTGCTCTAATCTTAATCTCACGGGATGTTAATACCATCACTTCAGGCGGGCCCTAACGGTGTCATGCTAAATGCTGTCTCTGCTCTCTTTTAAAGTCTGCCTATGACTTCTGTCTTACCTCAAAAGCGTAGCTTTCGGCTGCAGCTGGCGACTCTCATGATGATCGGTATCGTGGGCGTCGCTGGCATCATTGCCGTTGCCTGGTTTGCTGGCCAAGGGACCATCACGACTATTTTTAATCAGCTCTACGCCCTACAGCAGCATCCGCCGATGTGGGCAATGACCCCGATGATGGTAGGGGAATATTTCCTATTTTGGACGGTGGCGCTGATGGTGGTGGTGCTGGTGATCATGAAGGTTTGGCCCAGCCCCACCACTTGGCCCAGGCGAATCGTGGTGGGCATTTTAGCGATATTGACAATTCGCTATTTGCTATGGCGGTCGGTCTCGACGCTAAATCTGAGTACACCGCTGAATGGAGTCTTTAGCTTAGGGCTATTTG
>JBCBZL010000055.1:0-18083 GCA_039815385.1 Cyanobacteria bacterium P01_A01_bin.114 | reverse complement strand
CTTGGTAACGGGTACCTACCAGCTGAAACAAGCGAAACTGGTTCTCATAGCGATCAAAGACGGCATAGTAAGGCACCCTCAAGATTTGTTCGTAGACTTGCCACTTGGTGGGCGGCTGGCTAACCTCTCGCAGGGTCTGACCCAAATCTTCGGCCTCGGTGCCCGGCGAGAGCAGCTCTACCACTAGCATAGGAGCCACCCCTTCTTGCCAGATCACATAGCTCCAGCGCAGCTCGCTCTGCTGCTGAGCCGGCTCAACACCCAAGACTAAGAACCAATCTGGGCGCTTGTGCCATAGAGGATTGCGGCTATCGTAGTACACATTTAAGTCTGTGCCGATAAAGAAGCTATCTGCCGAACCGGTAGAGGGACGACAGGTCTCTCGCAGTAGCTGGGGCTGAAAGTCGTGAAACTCGTCCGGCAAGCCAGGCTCCTCAGGATACTCACTGGGCAGATCGTACATCGTAGGCAGTGTTTCGTGGGGCGGTTTTGGCAGCTCCGGTTGATACATGATCAGACCCTTGGCACGGTTTCTCTGACAGTTTCTTTTAGGGTAGCAGTTCGCTAGAGAGTAACTTCGTCAATGGTGTCGAGATTGAGGTGGGTTGCGATCGCAACCGTCTGCTCCAGAGTAGACTCTACCCCCCCACGCTGGCATCGAATCGCAAAGGGGCAGTTATCGCATATCCCTTTTGTAATATCAGCCTTAGGAAAATTTGTCCCCGACTGACGCAGCTGAGTCAACCGCTCGGTGATTGCAGCTAAATCCTGGCGGGTTTGGGCGTGTTGGCTAGCCGAATAGCTAAACCGGTAACACTCAGGGGTAAGTGCCCCCGTCTGCTCGTCACGGTTGCGCACAAACCAGTAGGTCATCGACACCTGCCCTGGTTCAAGCTCGGTAGTCTCGGTCAATACATATAAATAGAGGCGTGTCTGCCAGCTGTGTTCTAACCAACCTCGTTGCCGGGGACGCAGGTAAGTTTTCCAATCTACTATTTGGCCCTGGCCAGGAGAGAGTACCACCAGGTCATAGATCACCGTCAGCAGGTAGCCCTCAAACGCTAACATCCGCTGATGTTCACTCTGGCGCAACTGCTCAGGGCCTAGCGCCTCAAACAGATCAGGGGCAGTTTGCCTCAGCGCCACAACGCTATTTGCCATCTCCTGATCTGCCGGAGCCATTACCTCGATAGGCAATCCCAGCGCCTGCTGCTGCATGAGTAGATGAAACTGATTGCCCCACAGCGCCTTGGCCTGCTGATCTGGCTCAGCGGGCACTGAGAGCGAATCGAGAAAGATGTATTGGAACTTGCGATCGCAGGTATCCAGCAGGGTGAGGTGAGACTGGGTAAGGGAGAGGATGGGGAGAGGGGGAGACACGGAGAGGAGGGAGAGTGGGATGTTTTAGGGGACTTTTTGATTGAGCAGGGATAAGATAGCGTCGGCTTGAGGATGGTGGGCGATCCAATCTTTGATTTGCATCGCTTGGACGTAATCATCCTCGCCCAGGGTGGTGCGATACGCATTCTCAACCACTTGCCCTAGCTCAGCCTGCCGAATTTGTCGCTGCCAGGCATCAGAGAAAATCTGATGGACTTCATCATGGAGATTACGCTGTTTAAGAGATTCCCATTCATTGTGGTCAAACCAAACACCGCCACACTGCGAACAACCCATTACCCACCATCCCCTGTACAAACGCGATATATCGCGTTTGTACCCATTACCCACTACCCACCTTACCCAAAACAAACACACTCCCCTGATTACCTCGCCCAATCCGCATGTCTCTATCTAAATAGGTAATCTCCAGCCAGCCTGACTGATTTTCGCGCTTAATTTCAAAGTCGACGCCCTGAAGCAGGTTAAATTTCTGAGGCGTTTCCAAGACATTGATGAATGGATTGGGGGATTTGTACCCTAGCAGTCGCTGTAGCCCGAAGACAGCGCGTTCAAAATTGACGTTGACTCGACGGCCCGACACGGGTTCGATCCGAGCGGCGACTGAGACTAGGCCTTCCAGGTAAGGCAGGGTAGCGACTTCGGCAATATTAAAGAGACGGGCGTCGGCCAGACGCAAACACTGATAGATAGCGCCCAGCTTAACCAGCGGAAAGCGATCGATGCCCAATAGCTCAGTACTAGTGGTATAGAGCAGCCGCCAGTTGCCATCAAGCAGACCAGCGGCTTCCAACGGGTTGGCAGTCGGGTTGCGATCTTCCAAACGGGCCACGGCGGACAGAATGGCCTGTTTTTCTGTTTTACTTGCCAAAATACCCCGGTTTGTGGGTGCGATCGCATCAAGAAGCTCAGTCTTTACCAACATAGTTTGTGCCTGGAGATCACTAATTTGGGCTATCTTTTGGGCTATCTAAGGAGGTGAAACGGTTAGCTAGCTAAGTCAGAACATTCTAGATAGGTTGGGTTCTAGGTAGCGCTTAACCCCTACCCCCTTCACCCCCCTTATCCCAAAGAATGTTTAACAATTGGTTGACCTTTTATGGATTAACAGGTACTGATTACGATGATAGACTGTAGAACTAAAGCGATGAAGTGTCCGGATTGTGCTTAAAATCATTGGGTTAAAAGCAATGGACCCTTTCTACTTTAGGTAGCCTACCGTCTAGCCAGAGTCTTTGCTATTGAAGGCTTGATTGACCTGGCGGCGGTTCTTGTAATTTCTCAAGCATTCTTATTTTATGAGCGACTTTAACCCTTCTGTTCGTCAAATCCCCCGCAAGCAGCTGGCCGACGTGATTCCTGAGCGTCGTGATGCTTCTATTTTGGGCTGGATTGAGAGAAGCGGTCGGATGATTCCGCGTGAGCCCGTCCCGACGCCTCTGGACGAGCCCGATAGCGAAGAAATCTCTGATCTGATGGGCAGTGATGATAATAGCTTTGACGATGATGATGATATGTCGCTAAAAGACGACGAAGACTAGAAAAGGCGAAGACTAGATTGGATGACGTCAGGCGTAAATTTTCAGCCAGCGATCAGATTCGTTCAGGATTTCTCGAATTTTCTCTGGACATTTTGACAAAACGTCGTAGAATCTAGGTCAAATCGGGTTTCGCTACCTGAGCTAAGAATAATTACTTAGCAGTTCGCTCTGGTTTTAGAATACGTTTTCCAGAACACGTTTTTGGGAATTTAGTTCTTCGGAGTGTATTTTTCGGAATGTATTTTTCGGAATACAGGCTGAACCTATTGAAGTGTGTGGTGTGTGAAGGAAAAAGTTTGTGGATGCCAAGTTTTTTACGTCAAAGTCAGCGGGACTTTCGGGCGTAGGGCTATCCCTGGTGTTGATGATGGGGCTTGTTGCAGCCGCTTTTGGGCTAGATTTAGCAGCAGGTCGGACATTATTTGAGCCAGGGCTGTCTTTACCCTTTCTTGTTTCTGCAGTAGGCTCAGCTCTACTAGGGTTCGTTGTCGTTCCTGTTCTTAAGGCTCTCAAAGCGGGTCAATTTATTCGCCAGGAAGGGCCTCAGGCCCATCTTAAAAAGGCGGGCACACCCACTATGGGTGGCATCTTCTTTGTCCCAGTCGCGCTGTTAGCTGCACTGCTATTTACAGGCGGGAGTCTAGACACGCTGGCGGTGTGTCTCTTGACGTTAGCCTACGGTTTTATCGGTTGGATAGACGATTGGCAGGTGTTGAGACGCCGCTCAAATAAAGGGATTTCACCGCGGATGAAGCTAGCGCTCCAGATTGGCTTTGCGGTGATTTTTTGTGCATGGGCTTTATCAAGCCAGCCTGCTGACATTACCTCTATTGCTTTACCTCTGGGGCTGACCTTGCCATTAGGGCTTTTGTTTTGGCCCCTGGCTGGTTTTGTCCTCGTCGCCGAAAGTAATGCAACCAATCTGACCGACGGGGTTGATGGCTTGATGGCCGGAACCGGTGCGATCGCGCTGATGGGTTTAGGTATTTTGATTTCGCCGACTCACCCTGACCTGATGATTTTTTGTGCGGCTCTGAGCGGCAGCTGTGTTGGTTTTTTGGCCCATAATCGCAATCCGGCTAAGGTCTTTATGGGCGATACGGGCTCACTGGCCTTGGGCGGTGCCCTGGCGGCGGTTGGCATCCTCAGCGGTAATCTGTTTGGCCTACTGGTGGTGACCCTGCTGTTTTTTGCAGAAACCCTGTCGGTGATTATGCAGGTGGGGTATTACAAGCTGACTAAAGGCCCGGATGGCATTGGCAAGCGACTTTTTAAGATGGCTCCGCTACACCATCATTTTGAGCTATCTGGCTGGACGGAGATTCAAGTGGTCAGCGTGTTTTATCTAGTCTGTGCTGTCCTGGCCGTCACGGCAGTGGGTTCATTGGTCTAGGTTCGGCCAGCGCCAAAATTTGAAGCATCATAAAGGCACCTCCTGGCGGGGTGCCTTTATGATGAGTTTATGAATGCTCCATTACGAACCCTCGGAACGCCACCCAACGCCTGGCAGGTAAATGAATCAACCGCCGATCTGAGCCGCCCCGCTCTGCCGTCTCGGTTGATTAGCTTCAAAGCGGATACCAAGCAGCTCACGATTGACCTGGCTAAGACGGCTTGCCTGGTCATTGATATGCAGAATGATTTTTGTCACCCAGATGGTTGGTTGGCCCACATCGGTGTGGATGTGACAGCGGCGAAAAATCCGGTGGGGCCGCTGCAGCGGCTGCTGCCTGAGCTGCGATCGCATCAGGTGCCGATTCTCTGGGTGAACTGGGGCAATCGCCCGGACTTGCTGAATATCAGTGCTGGGCTGCGCCATGTTTATAACCCCACCGGGGCTGGTGTGGGACTAGCAGATCCGCTGCCTAAAAATGATGAGCCCGTGCTGACGAAAGGCAGCTGGGCGGCGGCTATTATTAATGAGCTCATGCCAGAGCCTGACGATATTCAGGTCGATAAGTACCGGATGAGCGGTTTTTGGGATACGCCCCTTGATAGCATTCTGAAGAACCTGGGCAAAACAACGCTCTTGTTTGCCGGGGTCAATGCTGACCAGTGTGTGCTGTGTACGCTACAGGATGCCAATTTCTTGGGGTATGACTGCATTATGCTGCGGGATTGTACGGCGACGACGTCGCCGGATTATTGTATGCAGGCGACTGTTTACAATGTGAATCAATGCTTTGGCTTTGTGGCAGATTCTGATGCGGTGTTAGCGGGGCTCGGGGAGTTCTGACATACCGGATGGTGGGTTTAACACAACAGGCATTCCCGATACGTTTAGGTCATCCGTAACCCACCCTACGATCTCACCCCTTTTACCCTTTCCCTCTTCGCCTTTCGCCCTTCCCCCTTCCCCATGACCCCAACCCTCCAAACCCTTACCAGCCGACTTGGCGACATCGAAACAATCCGCGACGCTGCGCAGATTGCCAAGCTGTCAAAGGACTATTACTATTTCAGCCCGGTTCTAAAAGAGAAGCTGGACGATAAGGTCGCTGATATTGTGGTGCGCCCGACCACTGAAGCAGAGGTGGTGCAGGTGGCTAAAGCTTGTGTAGCAGACAAAATCCCGCTGACGGTGCGGGGGGCGGGCACGGGCAACTACGGCCAGTGTATTCCTTTAGAGGGAGGCGTCATTCTAGATTTGAGCAAAATGAGCCGGGTGAAGTGGGTCAAACCAGGGCTAGCCTGTGTGGAACCGGGGGCAAAGCTAGCGGCCATCGATAAAACCACCCGTGGGCAGGGATGGGAAATTCGGATGTATCCGTCAACGTATCGGACGGCCACCATCGGCGGCTTTATCGGCGGCGGCAGCGGGGGCATCGGGTCAATTACCTATGGTCAGCTGCGCGATCGCGGCAATCTGCATGCTGTCCGAGTCGTGACCATGGAAGACGAGCCTCGGGTAATTGAGCTACGCGGCGACGCGGTGCAGCAGGTGAATCATGCCTACGGCACTAACGGCATCATTACCGAATTAGAAATCCCACTGGGGCCAGCGTATCCGTGGGCTGAGCTGATCGTGGTGTTTGACGACTGGATGACCACGGCCCGATTTGGTCAGCGCCTGTGCGACTCGGATGCAATTATCAAAAAGCTGGTCAGTCTTCATGCCTGGCCGATCCCCAGCTATTTTGCCGCCTTGCAAGATTCACTCCCTGAGGGCAAGCATTCGGCCTTACTCATGGTTGCCGAGCCCTGCTTAGAACCGTTTGATGAATTGGTGAGTGAGTTTGGCGGTCAGATCACCTACCAAAAGTCGGCGGTAGAGGCCAAAAAGGGCACCATGCTGGCTGAGTTTACCTGGAACCACACCACTCTCCATGCCCGCAATGTAGATCCCAAGCTGACCTATCTGCAAACGCTGTTTCCGTATGACCCTGAGCTAAAGCTGCTAGCGCATATGGTAGAGCACTTTGGCGATGAGGTAATGATGCATGTAGAGTATTTGCGATCGCAGGGGCAAAATATCCCAGCGGCGCTCCAGCTGGTGCGCTACACCACTGAGGAACGGCTGAATGAAATTATTCGCTACCACGAGGAGCAAGGGGCGTTTATTGCGAACCCGCACACCTACATTCTTGAAGATGGGGGGCGTAAAACAGTGGACGAAGTGCAGCTGGCCTTTAAGGCAAAAGTAGACCCCCATGGATTGCTCAACCCTGGCAAAATGCGAGGATGGACGGAGCGGTGAGCCATCTCCCGTCTGGGGGGTGCAACCTCGATTCAAAGGACACAGGGATCACAAGCCTAAGCTAGAAAAGTCAATGTCTAGCCACTGGCCCACAAAGTTTTGTAGCAATCCCAAAACAATTGGGACAATAGGCGTTGAGGCAGTTAGTAAATACTGACGAAAAATCGCAATATTAAATGGCCAGATTGGAAACTCATCGGTCAGCTCGTAAAGTGCCCTCAGTTCTTTGATTTTCTCAGTCCCGCGCTGTAGCGTCTCTGCGTCTGCTGCAAGCTCACCATAAATCTGCCCATAGTCGCAATTAAACTGATGGGCAATTTGATGCAGCAAATCCTGCTTTGCTTTTTTCATGCCGCGATGGGCCGTTAGCAGCGGACCGTAAAAACAGATCACTGACAACCCTAAATACAGGGGGATCAGCGGATAAACAAACCAGATAGAGCCTTGGGAATTTTGCTGAATAAACTGATATTCAACAATCCCCACCCAGATTCCTAGTATGGCCACCAGATAGGCCGTTTTGAGAGCGTAGTCACTCAGGGCATTGAGCCCACCACAGCGGTCAGGATGTAGGGGAGAAATGGTCAGGTCTTTGTATTTGAAAGTGGTTTGTAAAATCTGGATATTGCTGATCAGATTGAGAATTAAAACGCTGCCTGCATAAACAACCACAAATGTCAATACAACTGTAGCTGCAACTGTCAGCGGGGTTGAGCTAGACCAGCTTTGGCTGAGCTGACGGCGCGTCACTCCCACAAACACGCTAAAAGCAGTGGCACTGCCTAGCGCCGTTGGCCTTCGCCACCATTGCCGATAGCCCCGCAAAATAGTTTGATGAATTTCTTGAGGAGAAGTTTCTACGACATCTGATGCTTCTAGCTGCTCCATCACGTGGCGAATGGATTGGAAGCTCCATAGATAGTAGCCAAAGACAATTGGATTGACTAACAAAATTGCTATCCAGGGAACCCAGTCTTGCAATAGCCCGCGATGGTTGGCCAAAGGCCCCAAGGTGCCACTTATCCAGCCAACCATTAGGGCTAGCCCAGTCAGCACCAGGCTAGTGGTTACCGCAAACCTGACTGCCGAAAATTCCAGCGTTTCACTCAAAAATGAAGCGATCGGTGCATTTTGGTAGACGCTATTTGGGCCAGTACGATTGAGGGATTCCATGGGTTTAGGAATAGCTTAGGGATCGCCTGAATGTAAACTCACTGGCGGGGAAGGGGGAAGGGGGAAGGGGGAAGGGGGAAGGGGAAGGGGACATTTGATTGCGAGTGTCTTAGTGGAGTGGACGCTTTGGCGATCTGCGTAAAAGGATAAGATAGAACAGAATCGCGATCGCAACAAAGCTGACCAGCGCAAACTGAGGATGCAGCTCAGCTGACCAAATCGACGGAGAGGGCAGAGCCGAGTTGTCATAGTTTGCCACCAATACAATAAACAGGTTATTCGCGCTGTGGGCACCCATGGCCAGCTCTAGGCGGTTGTCTTGCACCGTGATCACGGCCAAAAACAGCCCAAACAGCAAGTAAATGGTTGCCATCACAGCAAACCCTAGCTGGACTTCTGGGTTGAGCAAATGGGGCAGCATAAACAAAATCGACGAGCCCATGACGGGCAGCACCATACCCCGGCTTTTGAGCCCCAGCCCCTGCATCAGATAGCCTCGAAAGAACAGTTCTTCGGCACTGGCCTGTATGGGGGTGACCATCACTGCAAACACCAAAAAGAGAAAGAACTGACCGGGCTGAAACGAGAGCTGGTAGCTGCCTGGGAAAATCAGCGCTTCGAGTAGGGTTGCGATCGCAATCAGCCCAAAGTAAACCCCAAACCCCTGAAAAAATCGTCGCCAGCTGACGGAGTACTCCGGCGTGATCAGCCCCGTAAAGGGGCGCTGATGCAGCCAGCGCATGGCGATATATAGGCCCACCAGCGATAAAATAATGCTGGCATTTAAGACCAGATAGGGCACCAGCGGCGCAACCCCTTCAAATGAAAGGGTGATCGGGTTAAATGCAGTGGCTGGGTCGCCATCTGCCTCTAGGGCTGCCACAAAACCTAAAAGGGGAATGCTGCCTAGAACCTGCCAGAAAAATAGCACCAGCAGCACCCCCAGCAGATATCGCCACCAGCTATTCTTACCCTGCTGAGCCAGCTTTAAGTATGAGCGCGTCATCACCTCTCCCTATCTCTGCGTCGCCCCATCCCTGCGTCGCCGCGTCAGACTTACCTGAAATTTACGGTCGATAAACTACTCTCCAAAATTCGCGATAATTGCATCGGCAAATTCTGAGCACTTGAGGGGCTCTACCGGGGGTTCCATCATGCGGGCCAGGTCGTAGGTAACCTGCTGGTTTGCGATCGCATCCCCAATCCCCTGTTTAATCAAGTCAGCCGCCTCTTGCCAGCCTAGATATTCCAGCATCATCACCCCCGACAAAATTACTGAGCCCGGATTGATACGATCGAGGCCCGCGTGTTTAGGGGCGGTGCCGTGGGTGGCCTCAAAGATGGCGCAGCTGTCACCGATATTTGCCCCTGGCCCCATGCCAAGCCCGCCGACGACCGCCGCTGCCGCGTCTGATAGATAGTCTCCATTCAAGTTCATCGTGGCCAAGATCGAATATTCGTCGGGTCGCGTTTGAATTTGCTGAAAAATGCTGTCAGCAATCCGGTCGTTCACCATGATTTTGTCCTGCCACTGGCCGCTGCCATGGGTGTCCCAGATCGCCTCTAAAATCGCCTTGACCTGATCTCTTACCGCAGCCTGCTTTTCGGGGGTGAGGGCATCATAGCCAGGCTCAATTTTACGGGCGTTATCTTCTAGCGAAATATCTGGGTTTTGCTCTTTATTGCTGAGCACCCACGACTCTTGCTCGGTGACGCAGTCGGCACGAAACTCGGTGGTTGCCAGCTCATAGCCCCAGTCGCGAAACGCCCCCTCGGTATATTTCATGATGTTGCCCTTGTGTACGAGGGTGACCTGCTGCTTGGCCTTGGGCAGCCGCATCGCGTGCTTAATCGCTCGACGCACCAGTCGCTGCGACCCTGACTTACTGATCGGCTTGATCCCAATCCCGGCGTCTATGGGGATCTGCTTACTGCCGTGCTCTGGCGTCGCCGGGATCAAATCCGTATTTAATAGCTGAATCAGGCGGCCGCCGATTTCGCTGCCCTGTTTCCATTCAATGCCCAGGTAAATGTCTTCGGTATTTTCGCGATAGACGATCACGTCAAGCTTTTCGGGGGTTTTATGGGGTGAGGGCGTGCCCGGATAGTAGCGGCAGGGCCGCACACAGGCATAGAGATCGTTAATCTGACGCAGGGCTACATTCAGCGAGCGAATGCCGCCGCCCACTGGGGTGGTCAGCGGCCCCTTAATCGCTACTCCAAACTCGCGGATGGCCTGGAGGGTGTCTTCGGGCAAATATTGGTAGGTGCCGTAGCGATCGCAGGCTTCATCTCCGGCATAGACCTTAAACCAAACGATTTCCCGCTGCCCGCCATAGGCCTTAGCCACCGCTGCATCAAATACTTTTTGGGCGGCTGGCCAGATATCAACCCCCGTCCCATCCCCTCGAATAAACGGAATAATTGGGGTATCTGGGACGACGGGTTCGCCTGCTGCAAACGTAATGCGAGCGCCCTGGGCGGGGGGAGAAATTTTTTGATACATATATCGAGCTATCCTACCGTCGAGCTATCTTACAATCGAGTTATCCTACATTTAAAGGGTTAAGACAAAATCGTTTCTACCAGAGATACCAGATAGGGGCAAGCCGATTTACGGGGCATCTGCCCTCAGGCCGATGGCGTAAAATCGATCGCCGAGCCTAGGTGCTTTGGCGCAAATCATCATCATAGTCGCAATAAAGGCGATATCGGTGGGAACACTGAACTTATCGACGTCAATGCTGATGATTTGAACCCTCGTTAACTAGGTAATGAATTGTTTGGCAAGCAGTTTTAATTGGCAACTTGGTTAGATAGTTACTTTAGAGGAAGATACTGATATTTTGTGACAGGCGGATGGCCTTTCTGCAGACCGTTAGCTTCACGATAAGTCAATGATTTTTATGATGATGATTTTTATGACGATGATTTTTATGACAAATCCACAAACCCATATTGATTAGAAAACAAGTGGTCAGAAAACGAGTGGTCAGGAAACCACCGATCAGAAAATTGCCATCAAGCCCTGCTATACAAGCCTAATGAAAAAAATTCTTATTGTTGACGATGATAATACGCTGCGGGCCGCGCTCACGCGCTATCTTGAGGATCGGGGCTTCTTAGTGCGTAATGCCGAGACTGGGGCGGAAGGGCTGACGCTTTTCCAGCAAGATCCGCCAGATTTGGTCGTATCTGATGTCATGATGCCCGAGATGGATGGCTATGAGTTTTGTACTGAGCTGAGGGCGAGCCGATCGGGGCAGCTGGTCCCGTTTATTTTTTTGTCGGGGCGTAGTGAGCTAGACGACCGTATTCAAGGACATAATATTGGGGCCGACGACTATCTCGTTAAGCCGTTTCATCCCAAAGAGCTGATTGCCAAAATCGAAGCTCAGCTAGAACGGTCGCGCCGCATGCATGCGGAGATCATTCGCATGGTTCAGCAGGTTGCCGCTGAACCCTCAGCCACAGCTCCCCAGGAGCCCCTACCCCTCACCCCTGCCGAAGAAAAAGTATTTTGGGAAGTGATTCAGGGCTTCACGAATAAACAAATTGGAGACCGTCTGTTTATCAGCCCAAGGACGGTACAAACCCACCTCAGCAATATTCTCAGCAAGCTATCGCTAGAAAATCGAGCTCAGCTAATTCGGTATGCTTATGAGCACGGGTATCGTCCGCCCAGCGAGGATGATTAAATCCCTATAAACCTAATCTATTGTTTTCAAAACCCTCGCTAAGGTAGCCTGAAGGTTGCGGTACTTACTGGCTTGCACGAAGTGCCTTAGGATAGATGGCTGTGAGGACTCAATTCGTTTAACATGACCAACTTTTCAGCTGACGCAGCGCCACCCCAAGCTGCTGATTCACTGGTGACCCTCCTTCAACAACTCAGCTCAGAGTCGCTCAAACAACGGTTAGCCGCCATAGATTTGCTGCTGGCAGAGGGCGAAGCAGGTATTTTGGGGCTGATCGACTTTTTAAGAGCCTCCTCTATAAACGCCTCTCCGAGAGAGAGGCTGCCCGATGTGGCTGCGGGTAAAGCCCATCAGGCACTCTACCGCAGCAGCTCCCCTGTGGCCCAGTCCTTTGTGGGCGCTGAGCTCTCGGCGGGGGTGGTGCCGCTGGTTTCAGACATCAACCTCGACTATCGAGAGCTGATGCAGCTACTGGTTAACCAGGCCTACGAGGCTGCCGATCGTGTCACCTTACAAAAGCTCTGTGAGTTGGCCGGGCCAGATGCGGTCAAGCGTAAGTGGGTATATTTTACCGAGGTAGATGCTTTCCCCAGCATAGATCTCAAAACCATCGACACCCTGTGGCGGGTTTATTCTGAAGACCGGTTTGGGTTTTCGCGACAGCGAGAAATTTGGCTCGGCAGCGGGCGCAGCTGGGAGCGCCTCTGGGACAAGCTCAAGTGGAAGTCTGGCAACATTTGGACCCGCTATCCAGGTGAGTTTGTTTGGGATTTATCTGCCCCTGTTGGTCACTTGCCCCTTTCAAACCAGCTGCGCGGGGTCCGGATGATGGAGTCTTTGCTGTGTCACCCGGTGTGGGAAGCCTAGTCAAGGACTAAGATGCCGTTGGCTGACGGGTTGTGGCCATCAGGTCGCAGTCTAGCCGGGTTGCCACCCGCAGTAGCTCAGCAGGCTTGTCTAGCAAAAAAGAAGGCTGCTGCCGCTGTAGGGCAGCGCGACTGCTAAACCCCCAGCTGACCGCTGCGATTTGGATATTAGCGCGTTGGGCCGCTTCTATATCACGGGTTTCGTCACCCACATAGAGCATTTGAGCCGGGTGGAGACTGTTACGGTGCTGTATACGCTTTAAAATGCGGGTCTTACCCAAAAGCCCAATGTTGGCATGGACGTGACTAAACGCCTTTTCTAGGCCGTGCTGCGCTAGGAAATGATGGATATTGTGAGGGGAATTAGAGCTGGCGATCATCAGCTGATGATCTTGGGCCGCTAACTCATGGATGACTCGCGTCAGCTGGGGAATCGGCTCAAGAAGATGGACTTCTTTGCGCAACTCTCGCCGTACCCGCCGCAGCAAAAAAGGCACCCTAAATAGCGGAATCTCTGCTTCTTCGAGCAGCTGTTGGGTACTGAGCGAGCGAAAATGTTGAAGTTTGTCTGGGGTGGTTGGGCTAAACCCGTAGTCGGGGGCCAACCGATTGGTGATATCTACAATCACGTCCAATGTATTGGCAATAGTGCCATCAAAATCAAAAATCAGATATGTCACAATTTAGTAAAGCCTACACAGCTCGAGGTCAATAGCAGAGCTCAATCGCGGTAGCGCACGTAGCTATCACCCATTACCCAACACCCAAAACTAGCGTAGAACGAAATCAAAATAGTCTTGATACAGCTGACATTGCATGTAAGCGCTCTGATTTTCACACGTGATGAGCCCTAGCCGTAGAAGATGAAGCGCCTGTAGAGGGGGCAATAAAACAGGTTGTGTGCCCTGAACTATCTGTCTGATGCCATCTTTAAGAATAGGATACTGACTGAGGAGATTGCAATAATGAAGCAAGTGCTCAGCAAAAATGCTGTCTGGGGAGGTGATTGTCTGAGTGATCTGCCCAAAGGAAAGCTGCTTTTGTTGAATAGCATGTAACGTCATCTGCACCAGGTTGGGCTTGCCACCTAAAAAGTGCATCAGCTTAGGGGCCAACTCACTGTCTGAGGAAATGCCGTAGCGCTCAATCAGGGAGGCTACTTGAGCCTGGCTGAAATTAGGTAGATCGATGGTTGTGCCAAAATTTATCGGCAGGACGGACGGCTCTTCGAGAGAGGTCATGTTGGGCGCGTGCAGCATGACTAGCCTGAGCTTACTCCACCGCTGCCCGTTGCTATCGCCGTATCGGGCCATTTCATGCCAGGTTCTGAGCATATTCAAAAAGTCGGCGGCAAATTCAGGGGCCTGGAATAAACTGTCGATATCGTCGAGCACCAGCACTAGCCCATCGGCAACCTGATCGAGTAAGTAGTGTTCAAAGTAAGTCGTGCAGTTAAAGCTGTTTCCTAAGCTGGGGTTCCACAGCTCGTCAACGCGATCAGGCAGCCCTAATCGACGAGAAACGACTGCGCAAAACCACCGTAGAAACCCTTCAAAACTCTGAATTACAAAACCGTCTATCAGCCGAAAACTTAACATCTGAGTATTTAAGCCGTGCTCGCGGGCCTGGGCCAGTGAGCGCGTGATCAAAGATGTTTTGCCTGACTGCTGAGGGCCGCGAATATGCAGCAGGGCACCTGGTTGCAGCATGGCAGTGTGACATAGAGATTCTAACGGTGCCCGACTGACATAAAGCGGCGAGTCGAGCGCAACTTGCCCGTAGACAGCGGCTCCAGTGGGCAGGTGAAAGCCCGACTCAACAGACTGATAATCTTCGGGGGTGAGGGGTAAGCCAAAAGCATTGAAATAAACCTCTAAGGTCTGGCGATCAACGGCAGCCTGGCGACGCCTGACCTTGGTAATGGTATTGGGGCTGAGCTTGGTTTTTTCACTTAAAATCTCTAGGGTGCTAGGGTTTCCCTGGTTCTCTTGGGTTTCAAACTTACGTTCGGCGGCCTGTAATCGTTGCCAGCCAGTAGAACTCAGGAAGACGCCGCGCTTGCGCCGCTGTTTGGATTGCCGTTTGGCCATTGGGGGATAAAGGGTTTTCACTGACGAAGGGGGTTGCTAAAACCTGCTAATGTAATCTGCTGAAATCGAGAGGGGACGGACGGATGCAATTTAGTTAACGTTTAAGTTGTGATCCTAAGGGGATCCTAAATTGTGAATATCTAGCCATCTTTCAGCTGTAAATACCTGAATAAGCGCCGATGAGCTTCGACAGAGCCCGGTTTTGCTAGAGCGATGCCCTCAGTGAACAACTCAAATTCGACTATTTTTGGCTCAAATAAGAGAAATATCATGATTAAAGGACGCTATTTGGGGTTTTTCGGGAAAAATCACCACTTCTAACCGGCTGCTCTACAGAAAGGAACTTCTTTGACAGAAAGGAACTACTTTGGGCCAGCTGCTCGCACTAGAATTACTAGAATGAGCAGCTGCTCCGCTATGGAAGAAGGGACTGTCCGCTGATTGCGAAAATGCATCTTATGGAAGATTGGCCCTAAATAAAGCGACTAGATCATTAATTAAGCACTCTAAAACTATGATTTAAGGTTCTTACTCACTTTTCATCCGCCATTTATCTGAAAAACTGAACAGGAAGTGATTTTTGGATTGGATTTTAGGGATGAAATTGAAGGATCGGACTAAAAAGGTAAGAAAGGTAAGAAAAGTAGGGTTTTGTAGATATGGCGCTATCGCCAGCGCTCCGATCTCAGAATGCTGATAATCAGCCAGATGCCCAGCAGCGAAGCTGCGCCAAACAAGCTGTTACTCAGCCACTGCAGCTGAGTGTTGGCCTGGTTGGTTGAGATGATGGCGGCTCCGATGATCAAGGCTGCGACGACGGTGCTAAAGGCGCGCCGGTTTTCGGCTTGCTCAAAACTGCGCTGTAACCGATCGAGCCCTTGAATTT
Source organism: Cyanobacteria bacterium P01_A01_bin.114 (assembly GCA_039815385.1). Lineage (GTDB taxonomy): Bacteria > Cyanobacteriota > Cyanobacteriia > Phormidesmidales > Phormidesmidaceae > SIO4C1. The sequence goes on along the minus strand of JBCBZL010000055.1, from coordinate 2,731 downwards.
GTAGATTCCAGGTGAGGGTTTCTTCGCTGAGTCGATCGAGTAAAAAGCCGAGCTGGCGCGGGGCTGACAGGGACAAGTTGCGAAACTCTAAACCGGTGCGTAGGAAGGCCTGGAGCGGATCGTCCCCGACCAGCTGCTGGCGAAACATGTCAACCATCAGCGGTCTAATTTCTTCGACCAGGTTGACCTGGGGGTTAAACTGACGGGCAGCGCCTTCTAAGTTGGCCAAGGATTTGGTGAATAGGCCAATGTTGGCTGGCCAGCGGAGGTGATTGTTGACCCCGGCTTCAATGATTTTGGCAAAGGCTTCGGCGGTATTAAAGCTGGTCAGGCTAAGGTTGTAGTAGCGCCCCAGCAGGCGGCTGTAGTCGCTTTCGAGCCTGACCAGGTCAACGGGTTTAAGGGGTTCTGCAATTTGCAGGGTGAGCTGAGCGCAGCGCTGGGCGTCAGAGCTGACAATGGCTAAGACCATCTCGGTCAGAGTGGCGCGGGTTTGGGGGTTGAGGTTGCCCATCATGCCGCAGTCTAAAATGGCCACGCGGCCGTCGCGCAGGTAAAACAAGTTGCCAGGGTGGGGGTCAGCGTGAAAGAAGCCATCTACGAAAAATTGCTGAAAGAAGGCTCGAAACAGCAGCGTGGTAATGTCTTGGCGCTCGATGCCCTGGGGGGTAGGGCCGAGGGCCGCCGTCAGTAAGGGCTGGCCGTCTAGCCATTCCATGACCAGCAGCTTGGGGTTGGTCAGCGGCCAGATAATTTTGGGGATGACCAGCTTTTGGGTATCAAACCAGCGACTCTTGGATAGGTTTTGTCTGAGCTGATCGGTATAGCCTGCCTCCGTTGTAAAGTCGAGCTCAGCGGCCAGGGCACGGCTAAATTCTTCGGCCAGCTCTACGATGTTGTATCGCTGCCCAAACTGGGTGGTCGAGACCAGCCGGGCAATGTCTTTGATCAAAGCCATGTCGCGCTCCACCAGTAGGTCGATGCCCGGACGCTGGACTTTGATCGCGACGGGTTCCCCGGTGGTCAAAATGGCTTTGTGGGTTTGGCCAATAGACCCAGCTGCGATCGCAACGTAGTCAATTTCAGCAAACAGCGTTTCGGGGGGCTTGGGCAGCTGCTGTCGAATAAACCCCTGGACGATGACCGCTGGCACGGGCGGTACCGTTGATTGCAGCGCGCTGAGGGCCTCAATATAGTCGGGAGACATTAGATCGGGCCGCGTACTCAGCAGCTGCCCGAGTTTGACGTACACAGGGCCTAAGTCAGTCAAGATATTGCGCAGCACTGCGGGTGGGGGTAGCTCTGGCTCCTCTGACGATTTGCCCGCCAGCAAGCGGCGCATGTAGTCCCAGCCGTGGCGCAAAAAAACTTCGATGATTTCGCCTTGGCGAGCAATCAAATTAGGCGTGAGCATGCAGTTTCCCGAGAAGGGCTGGTTTGAAGACAGGCCTAGATAAAACGGGCCTGGATTTAAGACGGGCTAATTCGATGCTAGCAAGTTTTCAAAACTTGAGACTTGCCCGACGGGCAAACCCCAGGTTTAGATGGGGGCAAAGTTGCTAACCTCCATCCAGATTGAAACCTTGAGCTTTTACTAGTAGTCCGTCAATGTTCAATATTCGGGTGATGGGTGAGTGCGCTGCGCTAGTGAGTACGCTGCGCTGGTGAGTCGTGAAGACCACCTCACCACTCACCATCTCACCTCACCTGCCCGAAATTTTAAGCTTGACGCTGTACTAGAGGGCAAACGACGGGACTGGATGGGGCCGAGGTTTAGAGGCGGGCAAAAAAAGTTTATTGCGGTTTGCATAAAAACTGATCGAATCGTTTGAGTGATTAGGAAATGGGCTCAAATATTGAGAAGGTCTAAATCAAGATGAATATTCAATTGATCATTTGTCGAGACGATCTATGGAATCGCAATTTAAGCAGCTTGTGCTCGCTATTCAGGGGCAGTCACCCGAGTCCGCTTGCTTTCAGGCGGAGCTGGCTGAACTGGTTGAGCTGGTGATGCGATCAAGAAAAGTCGGCCGACCACCTCGGGGGCAACCCTTAACTGGGGTATATCAAGACCTGTGCGATCGCATTCGTCAGCAGGTTGCCCAAAAAGTGACCGAGGCCTTAGCCAACGGGTTAGCCAAACCAGAGACGACCTGGGGCCATCAGATTCAAGCCCAGGCAACCCAAGCGGCGCTGGATGACAGCTTGCTCAAAGGTTTGGCGCTTGAGGCCCAGGCCCATCCCCCCCAGAGTCCGCTGCGACAGCATGCCTTAATGCAGCTGGTCGAGGCGATTCGCGCATCGGGGCGACTGGCCCACCCCCACCGGGCTAAATTTGCCCACGCGTTTTATCAGCTGCTCTATGAGGAGGCCGTCAACCGTACCCTGGTCTACGTGTGTCAAAAAATTGACACGTACGATCCGGCCCGCGGCCAGGCGCAAAAATTTATGAACTGGGTAAATTTTCGCCTGGACCGGCTCTTGATCGACTGCCGTCGTGAATTTAGCGATCGCAACGCCCAAGAGCTGCCCAACCTCAACGACCTCGAACGGCTCCCCCAGCCAGACTCGACCCCCTCCCTAGCCAGCGAGGTTAGAGACTATATCGCTGCCGATACAGATGATTTATTCAAATCTGCCCACGTTCGCAATCGCCCCGATGCCAGCTTTCAAGCCATTGCCCTGGCGCGATTTGCCAACCACAGCTGGGAAGACATCTCAGCCCAGTTTG
>JBCBZL010000110.1:0-14040 GCA_039815385.1 Cyanobacteria bacterium P01_A01_bin.114 | reverse complement strand
GTCTACATTCCTTGTCCCTTGAGGTTTTCTACTCCTTCGCCCAACCTAGACAACTTCAATTGGCCCAAAAAGTTATGTATGATCAATGACTTCACTACCTTTCAAATAGTGAGCCAAAATGCATCTACAGAGCAAATCAACCCACAAAAATTTAGGCCAGCCTCTGGGCCAGCCATTTATACTCAACAGTATTCCCCGATCATTGAAACGAGGGCGAACGACGGGACTCGAACCCGCGAATGGTGGAACCACAATCCACTGCCTTAACCACTTGGCTACGCTCGCCATAAGCGTCATCCATTATACATCTCAAATCAGCGACTTGAGATTATTTTTTGCGTAAAACTAAATCATTAGCGTCTCTGAGTTAGACCATAACTAGATGTGTAGGAAGGAGGCAATGTGGGTTTACTAAAAACAGCCAGCGGTCTCATTTTAGTCGCAGGCGCGGTGGGGCTAGCAATCACTAATCCGGGGCTGGCTGCGTATGAAGCGTATGCGACTAAGCAGCTTTCGGAATATATATCGTCAACAGTTTGTCAAGAACTTCCTGCCAATTTGAATCAAGTGTTGCAGAATCCCTGCTCGACTTTGGTGGAAAATAATCAGGAGGAGATTCGTATGTTGGTCAGAGAGCAAACCCAGCGGTCAAGTTTTGTGCTGTTTAGTCTTTACCAAACCCGGTTAGCGATTCCTGGTCTGAATTTTGCCCCAGCCTATGAGGTCAAAGCCATAGGTGTAGGTCAACGTTTTTTTATTTACCAGGCAGGTGAGGCTTAAGGCCAGGAATGCTGCCTGTGGGGTTTCAACCCCTTGAAAAGATCGGGTGGGGCTTTACTAAATAGGAGCACCCCGTAACCGCAAAAATGGATAATTGCACGACAATTGCACACTGTAATGTTTGATAAGATACGCAGTTTGGTACATCGCTTCGTGAAGTGAATTGTGGCCATTTGCCCGTGCTAGAGCTGCCATACCTGGCTTGTGTGCCTTCCCTATTCGTGTTCCTTATTTTTGCGACCAATTTTAAGTTGTCCCTTTTAGTATCATTTTGAACCTGTGGTAACATCTACAGCCTATCTTTTGATTGCCCACGGTAGCCGCAACCCTCGACCTCAGGCTGCTATGAATCGTTTAGCCCAGCTAGTGCGAGAACGACTCAGGGAGCCGAGTGTTTACTCGCTGGCTCGCGTTGAAGAGGCCGCCTCCCAGGGTCGCCCATCCTCTACACGCCCCCATGTGGCATCGGCGGTTACCGTAGCGTTGACGGCCAGGGCGCGAAACGGATGGGGGATAAAAACGGGTGTGCAAACGATAGAGCGGACCCAAACTGCTCTGCGGGGGGCCATTGCAACCTCCCGACTGTCTGAGCGAGTGGGCGGGCGAGTACTGGTGGGCACCGCTTGCCTGGAGCATAGTCCGCTGGCGCTACGTGAGCAAATTTGTGAATTTGGCCGTCGGGCTCGCGCCGCTGGTATCAAAAAGCTTCAGCTAGTGCCGCTGTTTTTGATGCGGGGGGTTCATGTGATGGAAGATATTCCGGCTGAGGTGTCGGCGGCTCGACAGCTGCTGGGTAATGAGCTGGAGATAGGTTTATGCCCGCATTTGGGCAGTCATGCTGATATGGCTAATCTGCTCTCTCAAAAACTGTCGGCTTTGTCGGCGGATGGCCACTTGCTGGTTGCCCACGGGAGTCGACGCCCAAAGGGTAATTATAAAATTGAACTGCTGGCTCAAAGCTTAGGGGCCGCGGTGGCCTATTGGGCAACGCCGCCCGATTTAGAAACGCAGGTGATTAACCTGATGCAGCAGGGGCATCAAAAGCTGACGATTCTGCCTTATTTTCTATTTGCGGGGGGCATTACAGACGCGATTATCCACTTGACCGAAGAGCTAGCAGAGCGGTTTCCGAGGGTTTGTTTTCGATTGATGCCGCCGATAGGAGCTACCCCTGAGGTAGCTGATCTGGTCGTTGATCTGGTGCGTCAGCCCAGCATTGACGGTTAGGTGCAAAGGGGGTATCCGGTAGCCGTTGTGCCAGATTTGGCGTCATAATTTTGATTTAATTAATTATTTTGTTGGCTACACAACGATGACTTTGGCTGCTGCTGCAAATGCTTTCGGGGTTGGGAAAGTCTATCTGGTGGGGGCTGGGCCGGGTGATCCAGGGTTGCTCACGGTCAAGGCCAAGGCGCTGCTGGAATGTGCAGACGCGGTGGTCTACGATGCCTTAGTCAGCCCTCCAATTTTGTCGGTGATCAACCCACAGGCTGAGGTTATTAACGCCGGTAAGCGTCGGGGGCGTCATTCTCTTAGTCAAACCGAGATTACGGCGCTGCTGCTGGAAAAGGCCCAGCAGCATGGTTCAGTCGTGCGGTTGAAGGGGGGAGATCCCTTCGTGTTTGGTCGGGGTGGTGAGGAGATGGCCGGGCTGGTTGCGGCTGGCGTCAGTGTAGAAGTGGTGCCCGGTATCACCTCTGGGATTGCCGCACCCGCCTACGCAGGTATCCCGGTGACTCACCGAGGATATAGTTCTTCGGTGACCTTTGTGACTGGGCATGAGGCGATTGGCAAGTATCGTCCCCAAGTCAATTGGGCTGCTCTAGCCCAAGGGTCAGAAACGATTGTGGTTTATATGGGGGTTCACAATCTGCCAAATATCGTTGACGCGCTAACGCAGGCGGGGATGGTGCCAACGACGCCGATTGGCCTCATTCGCTGGGGGACGCGGTCCGACCAGGCAGAGTTAGTGGGAACCTTGGCGACTATCGTACAGCAGGTTCAAGCGGCTAGTTTTCAAGCGCCTGCGATCGCAGTCATCGGCAACGTAGTCCATCTAAAGCCGATTTTGGCGGTCACGTCCCCTGCCTACGATGCTCGCTGGGCAGAGCTGCATCCGTCGCCCCTGTCGGCAGATCAGACCTAACAGCACCCTGATAAGATCTCGATAAAATCTCATAAAATAGGTACAGCCCGGTCAAAGGTAGCCAAGGTGTCTGCTACCAAGATTTTTGCTTCAACGTTTGCCTTAAAGGTTGCCCTGCAAGATTTGCGTCTCAAGATTTGATTTTTTCTCGTCAAGAAGACTTAGATAATTTTATTGAGCTTCAGCCAACTGCCGCGGGTGGGTTAGAGCCTGAGGAGGCGCTCGTTTTAGCTGTCGATATCGGTGCCCCAGCTCGAATTGATCGCTGGCTAGCCGATGCGGTGACAGAGCTGTCGCGGAGCCGAGTGCAAAAACTGATCGAGCAGGGAGCCGTAACCCTCAACGGCCATCGCTGCACTGATAAAAAGGTACTGGTTGCTCTAGGCGATCAGGTTGAACTAACCCTACCGCCAGTCGAGCCTCTATCGCTGATGCCAGAAGCGATTCCACTGGAGATTCTTTACGAAGATGAGACCCTGCTGATTATTAATAAAGCAGCAGGGATGGTGGTACACCCGGCTCCGGGGCACCCCAATGGCACGCTGGTAAATGCGATTTTGGCCCACTGTGGCGAGCAGCTGACGGGGGTGGGCGGGGTGCAGCGTCCGGGCATTGTGCATCGGCTTGACAAAGATACCACCGGGGCAATCGTGGTGGCTAAAACAGAGTCGGCCCTGCATCATCTGCAAGGTCAGATCCAGGCCAAAACGGCACAGCGAGAATATTTGGGGGTGGTGCATGGAGCCCCCAAATCTGAAGCTGGGACCGTTAATCAGCCAGTGGGCCGACACCCAAAAGATCGTAAAAAACAAGCCATTGTGGCTGAGGCCAAGGGGGGGCGAGTGGCGATCACCCATTGGCAAGTCAAAGCGCGTTTGGGCAACTACACGCTGATGCACTACCAGCTAGAGACAGGGCGTACCCACCAAATTCGGGTGCATAGTGCCTACATGGGGCACCCAATTGTGGGCGATCTTCAGTACGGTTCGGGGCGCTCGGTGGGCGTTAATCTTCCAGGGCAGGCACTCCACGCGGTCAGGCTGACGCTGACTCATCCGGTGTCGGGGGAGACAATTGCTGAGATCGCGCCGTTGCCCCCTGCCTTTGAAACCCTCTTAGATCGGCTACGGCTGCGAAAGTAGTGCGCCTAAAAAGCATAATTGGAAGTTGAAAGTTGGAAGGATTGAGCGAAGAAGGATTGATCAAAAAAGCGAAGTGTCAGGAATGACACTTCGCCTTTGTTTGTAATTCAGAGAATTAGATCTATCGAGGATTAACCTTGAGCAGTCACGGCTGGGCCTGCAACTTCGAAATTAACCTTACGGTAGGGAACCGCACCCATGCTAATATCCGCTGTCTTGACTCTAGGAGAAGTTGCCCCCCGAGAGCCCAGGCTACGAGCCATATCCATATAGAGGGCAGGGCTGCCAGCGGTGGGCTTTTGCTCTTGAGGCTGATAGCGGCGAACTTCGGTCTGCCATACGATTTGAGGGAAGCCTAAAATCGAACGGTAGTATTCGTCATAACGGGGAGACTGAATATTAAAAGGCAGCTCACCTGTCTCACGGCCAGGCAAAACCCGACGACGCTGATAGGGCAGCGTATCGTAACCAAAGTTATCAAGATACTCGTCACTGTCGAGCAACTCATCGATAAAGCCTTCGATACCTTTTGTGGCTATCACAATGGACCAAGCAATCTTTTCTTGCTTAGTGGTATCGCGACCTAAGACTCGCTGCACGGTTTGCTCTACAAAACGATAGTTGCTATTCATATCGTAGAAGCTCTTGCGATAGGTGTTAGACAACACCAACCCGCGCACAAAATCTCTAACAGTGATTTGCCCACTACGAAGCTGCGACTCTAGGAAAGGCTCACGATCGGCCTTAAAGGCGTGAAAATACATCTGACGGTAAGCCGCCTCAATTAGATCACCCATATCAGATGGAGACAAGAGATTTTGAGTCGAATAGACTTTGGGCTTCTCGTCACTGCCCACTTCATAACCCGTAACCCTGGCATTTTGGGTAACCGGGGCATAGCTCAACAAAGGAATCGCCACTTTGTGAATCTCCAGTAGTATTAGGAAATTTTACAAACTTTAATCCTAATAATAAGGGGCTGTGTCCCCACCCCCTGGTCAATCTGAGAAAAACATTACAGTCCTTAACATTGCAAGATTACAGTCCTTAATGTTTGGGCCAGCCTGCTGTGGAGCCCAGTCTGCCTGTGGAGGCCAGCCTGCTGTGGAGCTCAGTCTGCCTGTGGAGACGCGATATATCGCGTCTTTACACTGGGCTGGCTTTGAGGGATTGCAAGGTGTCTTGCCATTGTTGGGGGGTGTTGCAGTTAGTGAGCATCTGCGGGGGGGCCATAAGGGGGGCAACCGCCTGGGTAGATAGCCACCGCTGAAAGGCATCGTTGCCCTGTTGGAGGGTTTCTTCAAGGGAGGCGAGGACTGAGCGTCGATAATAGCCACACAGGGGCTCCCAGCCTTTAGGAGAGCGGGGCAAGGCTGCGATCGCACCCGCCGATACATCTGCTAGCTGAGTTTGCCAATGCTGTAAAACTGATCGATCTAAACAGGGTAAATCGCAGGCTAGCAGCAAGATCCAATCTGCCTTGATCTGTCGCTGATTGAGCTGCTGTAGCCCCTGGGCAAACCCGCTGAGCGGGCCGCGTGGGCAGTCTGTGAGGGGTTCTGTCAAGATTTTGACGGTACCAGGCACCGCGGCCTGATACCGCTGCGGCCAGGGGGTGATCACAAACGTTTGAGGGGTGCAGGCCAGGGCGGTTTCACAGGTTCGCAGCAGCAGCGGTTTACCCGCCAGGGTGAGCAGCGCCTTGTCTTGCCCCATGCGGGTGCTGCGGCCCCCGGCTAAAATCAGCGCGGCGCTGGTGACCTCGGGCTGTGTACTAGGGCTGGCTGTTTTAGTAGAACTAGCCGGATTAGAACAGGCCGGATTAGAACGGGGCTCAGGCACTGTCAGATCAGGCCCCCTGTCAGGCCCCCTATTAGGCATCAAATCAGGCATCGTCAGATCACTCAGGCCCTATGTACTGGGACGGCGGCGGCGGTCGGCCCACAGCTGTCCTTTAAAGAAGTACACAATGCCAAAGAACACAGAGACGAGCAAATACAGCAGGCGAATTAACCAGCCCGCGCGGTTAAAGAAAAAGGCGAAGATGCCAACTTTCATGCCGCTGTAGCGGGCTAGCTCATTTTGTAACAAGACAATTTCGTTACCCGCGACGGGGTCGAGTCGATTGGGCTGGGTCGGCGGCTGGGTAACGCGGGCGGTATAGCGATAAAACCCCCATTTGCCCGTGTGGCCGGTTTCTCGCTCTAAAAAGCTATCGGTCATGGTAACGGCCTCTGTCTCAGAGATGCCTGAGCGCTCTGCGACGCGCTGCACCCAAAGGCCGTAACGGGTGATATAGCTAACGCTGAAAATCATAGGAACTGCGATCGCAAGCAAGATCAGCCTGGGCCAGAGCCCCCAGGTGTGGGGTAAATAAACGGTGGCGGCCCCCAGCCCCAGCCCCAGCAGGACAAATATAATCAGGTTAGAAACCTCAACCAGCTCTACACTGGTCAAAATGCCTCCGATCACTGGCAGCGCGTACAGATAGGTCTCAACTGCCCAGGTGGCTAGCACCTTTAACCCAGCTGCCGACAGACAGAGGATGATACCGACAAAAAAGTACAGACCTATCCGAGAGGTTTTGAGGACGGTCTTTTTTTGGGTGGATTGCATAGTCTATAGCGTGTCATACCCGAAAACGGATGATTGAACCTTGACCAAACTAGTAAATGCATTCGGACGGATGAATGAATGAATGTAAAATCTGCTGCCGCAGCCGCTAAGTATAGAGCATGAAGGTGCGATCGCACTTGTTTAATGCGCCTATGATCCTCAGGATTGGTCAAAATGTCAAAAAAATTTAGGTTTGCCTAGGGGAAGGGCTGGGGTTGTGGATAGGAAGGGTGCTATGTCTTTTGGGCAAGGGCGAAAGGTGAAAGGCGTATAGCCCAAGGGGCATTCAAGAAAAGCGAAGCCATGCCCCTTGGGCTATAGGGTAGGGGCGTTGCATGCAACGCCTCTACGAGGATGAAGGGCAAAAGGCGCACGCGGGTTTTTCAAAATGGCTTTGCCTAAGATACCAGCCTTGTCCTATGGGCTTGTCCTATGAGCTTATTACTGGGGGTCAGGCAGTCGAATGCTTGCAGTTGAATTCCTGGCGTAAAAACAGTACATTTGAACTGAAAACTCAGTCAAGGCCCGCTATGAGCATTGAGCAAACAAACCAGCTAATATTACTGATTCTCAATTCGGTGCTGATGGTATTTTTGTCGACGCTGCTGCTGGGTGGGGCCTGGTTTCGACAGGCGGCGCTCGGGCAGCAGTTAGATAGTCTCCGGCGCACTGGCCAAGAGCGGCTTCATGCGCCAGGGGGAGAAGCCCAGCTCAAATCTTGGCGGCGACAGCGGCATCGGGCACGGCGGCAATATCGACTGGCCCACAGCGGTATGCTGCTGCTCTACTGTGCGCTACTGATGTTTTTGATCAGCCTATTTGCCCTGGCGGTGCGCACCCTAATCTTGGCTGATTGGCTGGTGCCGATGGCGTTAGGGGTATTTGTCTGTGGCATTGCCGGGCTGCTCACAGGGGCCTCGCTGGTCTTGGGCGATGTTTATCAAAGCAACTTGCTACAAGAATCGCCGCTCAAATCACTGACTAAAGTGCTAAGCCAGGTACCCCGCTGGCACAGGCGTTTATTTGCCCGACGCGCTTCGGTTGCTTCGCTATTACCGAGGGGCATCAACGCCGCGACAGCAAAGCCATCGAGTCGGTCAATGCCAAAGCCCAATCGCACCCGCCTGAGAGCAAGTAGCCGGTAAGTTGCTTACCCTCTACTCTCCACCCACTACCCTATCTACCTATCTTCTACCCCAACCCTGCCAACTCTCGCTGATTTGCGCTCAATTCAAATCGCTTCAAAATAGAATCAGCCATCTGGGGTGGGGTCAGCCCTAGGGCTGCTCTGGACTGATCGGGGGTGGCGTGATCGACGAGAAGGTCGGGGACGCCGAGACGTAGAACCTGGGCGCTGACCTGGTGATCAAGGATGGATTCTGCGATCGCAGAGCCAAACCCACCCATCAAGCAGCCTTCTTCCAAGGTGACCACTCGCCCAATAGTTTTAGCCAGCGGCAAAATCAGATTTGTATCCAGCGGCTTAGCAAATCGGGCATTTACCACGGTCGCCTCGATACCGTGCTCACTGAGAATCTCTGCGGTTTGCATAGCTGGGTAGACCATTGAGCCATAGCCCAGCAGCAGCACATCATCCCCCTGACGCAGTAGCTCAGCCTGGCCGATGGGAATATCTTCCCAGCCTTCGTCCATCAGGGGGACGCCGTAGCCGCTGCCTCGGGGGTAGCGCATCGCAATCGGGCCGGTGGTATGGTTAAGGCCGGTGACTAGCATGCGCTGTAGCTCGGCCTCATCTTTGGGGGCCATTACCACCATATTCGGAATGCTGCGCAGATAGGAAATATCGTACATGCCTTGGTGGGTAGGGCCGTCTGCCCCGACAATACCGGCCCGATCGAGGCAGAAAAAGACGGGCAGCTTTTGGATGCAAACGTCGTGCACGATCTGGTCGTAGGCCCGTTGCAAAAAGGTGGAATAGATCGCCGCCACCGGACGCATGCCTTCGCAGGCCAGGCCCGCCGCCAGGGTGACGGCGTGCTGCTCAGCGATGCCCACATCGATATATTGCTTGGGCAGCTTGGCCTGTAGCTTATCTAAGCCGGTGCCCGTTGCCATGGCGGCCGTAATCCCGACAATTTTAGGGTTGTCTTGGGCCAGGGTGATTAAGGTCTCGGCAAAAACCTTGGAGTAGCCAGGGGGCTTAGGTTTAGACGAAGGCAGCTTTTTGCCCGTCGCCAGATTAAAGGGCGACTGGGCGTGATAGCCTACCTGGTCTTTCTCCGCGATCTCGTAGCCTTTGCCCTTGACCGTCGCCACGTGTACCAGCACGGGGCCGCCGTGATGATGAGCTTCTTTGAAGGTCGCGATCAGCTCGGTCAGGTTGTGGCCATCCACGGGCCCCATATAGGTAAAGCCCAGCTCTTCAAAGACGGCACCAACCTTAGAGACCGCCAGGCGCTTCATCCCTTCTTTGACGCGGCTGAGCTCGGGCGAGATTGAGCCGCCCACAAACGGCAGCTGTTTGATCTGCTCTTCCAAATTGTCTGAGAGAAACTGCATCTGCGGGCTCAGTCGAATCTTATTGAGATAGCGCGGAATTGCTCCCACATTGGGCGAAATCGACATCTCGTTATCGTTGAGGACCACCACCAGATTGGTATTGGGCAGATGGCCGGCGTGGTTGATGGCCTCAAGGGCCATTCCTCCGGTGAGGGCACCGTCGCCAATGATGGCCGCTACTTTGTAGTCATCTCCCTGTAAATCTCGGGCAATTGCCATCCCCAAGGCCGCAGAGATGCTGGTCGAAGCATGGCCCGCCCCAAAATGATCAAAGGGATTTTCGCCACGTTTTAGGTAGCCCGCAACGCCGTCTTTTTGCCGCAGGGTGTGAAAATCGTGATAGCGACCGGTCAGCAATTTGTGGGGATATGCCTGGTGACCCACATCCCAAATCACCTTGTCACGGTCTAAATCGAGGGTTTGATAAAGGCCGAGGGTCAGCTCTACCACCCCTAAGCCCGGGCCTAAATGCCCCCCGCTGGTGGCAACGGTTTCAAGATGCTTTTCTCGAATTTGCCGGGCAACGTCTTCTAACTGATGTATTGAAAGGCCATGCAACTGGTTGGGATGAGTTATGTCACTCAGATGCATCTTTAATAACCTCTAAATCGCAAGTATGATTTTCGTATCACCTCTTCACTGTAGATTAAATCAGGGTTAGAAAGGAAATCCTGTCTCCTTAAGAAAACAGTAAACTGAAGAGTGTCGGAGGTCTCTCAGGGTGAGGCTTGAGCAAGTATAGGGTTTGATGTAAAAACTTCAGTATTCTTAGCGTGAGTTTATTTTTGTTGCCATGATTAATTTTCAACGTCACCGGGCTCGGTGGTCCTGGTTGCCTTTAACGTCCTCCGTTGTGAGTATTTTGGTCCTGTCAGCGGTGCCGGGTGCCGCTGCAGATGATGAGTTTTTTGAGTGCACCACTGAGCTATTAGACAAAGGGATTGCTACAGCGGAGGCCACCGCTGCTTGCAGTTCGGCCCGCTTCCCAGAGGAACTGGGTAACTGCGTGGTTGATATCAATAATCTCACGGGGATTGGGGCAGCGGATGCGCTCTCTGTTTGCGAACGCACCCGACGCCCAGAAGAAGTGGCCAACTGCACCGTTGACATCCACGACGGTTTATTGACCGCGTCCAATACGACGGCGATGGAGTACTGCGGTCGCAGCCTCTTTCCAGAACGCTATGCCACCTGTGTGGTTGACTTAAACGATGCGGCTGAGCTAGCCGCCGATGACGCCCTGACTCGATGCATTCGGGCGGGCTATCGACCGTGGGAGATTGGGCCGAGACTGTGAGCCCTCACCCTAAATCCCTCTCCCAGCTGTGGGAGAGGGACTTTGAGCAGAAACAAATCTTTCCCTAGTGAAGGAATCCTACAGCAGCTGAAATTCTTTATCAGAAAGGCTTTTCTCCCCTTCTCCCAGCTCTGGGAGAAGGGGCGGGGGATGAGGGTTTCACCACAGCTTAGTCACGTTGTAACCAATCTCGTCGAGCATGTCTCGCAGCATCGGTAGACTGAGCCCAATCACATTGCTATGGCAGCCTTCGATCTTTTCGATGAAGAGGCTGCCTTTGCCGTCTATGGTGAATGCCCCAGCGCAGTTCATCGGTTCACCCGTGGCAATGTAATCTTCGATTTGCCGATTAGAGAGATAGGCAAAGAAAACCCGGGTGACCTGCGACCGGGTCAAGATCCTAGCTTGCTGCGGTGCAATCAGGGTGTGGCCGGTGTGGATCTCGCCGACGCCGCCTCGCATCTGTTGCCAGCGCTGAATGGCTGCTTCGGGGCTTTCTGGCTTGCCGTAAACCACCCCGTCAAACGCCATGACCGAATCACAGCCGAGCACAATCGCATTGTGAAACTGGGGGGCGACGATTTCGGCTTTGCACTGCGATAGCTTTTTGACCAGGGCCGCCGGGTCGGAGAGTTGGATTTGGTCTTCGTCAAATTTGCTGGGGCACACAAACGGCTGAATGCCTGCATTAATCAGCAGTCTTCTTCGTGCGATTGAGGCTGAGGCAAGGACAAACTGAGGTCTAGCCATTGAGAATTCTAAAAAGCGGATGATCCGCAGATCGGCAGTGGGACTGGCCGGTTAGTAAACCGAAAAGGTGGCAACTGACTGCTTAAGGAGGTCTTTGACTTTTGGCCAGCGGCCTTCGGGGACCGAGGCATTGAAGGTGAAGAGCTGACCGCGTCGCACGATGGCGCTGGCCAAGTTATGACGCATCCCAGAGGGAAGATCGGCGACGTATTCCAAAATGTAGTAAGTTTTGCCTTCTTCTAGATCGAGAGCCTGGGCGCTGACTAGCTCGACGTTGCGATCTCGACCCGCCAATGCCGTAATACTCTTTGAAAGCTTATAGCCCACTTCGGTTGGGGTGCCCAGATCCTCAAGGGTAGTGCCCTCTTCAACCGAGCTGATCGCCACACTCACGTTTTCACTCGGGTTAATGATGTCGTGAAACACCACATCAGGCCCTTCGCTAACCTTGACCTGCACCCATCCAGTTGGATAAGAAAACTGATAGCCATTGTAAGTATTTGCAAAGCTTTGAAGCCCACCCCCTGCCGCGACACAGCCCTGCAAGCTCAAAGCGATCACCACCAAAAAGAGTGCCGCTAGTCGTTTCAGCATTGGATTTTTCCTTAGTGTGCTCTCCGCCTTCTATTGTGCCACTTTGTGAGCATCTCGACGGTCAATCGAGACGACTTCATGGGTCGGGTCGGTCGCGTGAAAGTCAGCCCGTTGACCAATCTTGACCAAGACATCTTGAAAATCTGTAACCGAAAAGGGCTTGCTGATGTAGCCATCCATGCCAGAGGCCAAGCACATTTCTTTGTCTTGGGTCAGGGCATTAGCAGTCATGGCGATGATCTGCGGGCGCATTTGACCCCAGCGCGCAATAATGTTTCGAGTCGCCTCAAGGCCATCCATCTGGGGCATTTGTACGTCCATAAAGATGACGTCATAGGTCTGGCTGGCCAGTGCGTCGATGGCTTCTAGACCGTTGCCGACGACGTCTGCCGAGTAGCCAAATTTTGACAATACCCTGAGCGCAATTTTCTGATTGACCGCATTATCTTCGGCCACTAAAATCTTGAGCGGGCAGCGATGGGCCAGGCGGGTATCGATCTCAGAGAGCCGACTCATAATTTTTTCCGGGGGGGCAGACCAGCTGTCTGCACAGGCAGAGACTAAGGCGTCATACAGTGCAGACTGATCAACCGGTTTTGATAGCACCGAAGTAAAGAGGTCGCCGACATCTTCTAAGGGGTGAGCCGAGCTAATTAAGATCAGCGGCAAATCTTGCTGCGCTCTGAGCTGATAAATCTCGTGAGCCAGTTCGACCCCGTTCATGTCGGGTATATGCATATCAAGGATGGCCAGGTCAAAGTGCTGGGCTCGACGGATACGGCTGAGTACCTGCTGGGCTGACGTGGCCACGTGGGGATGCATCCCCCAGCTGCGGCAGCGCTTCTCCAGGATGCGTCGACTGGTGACCCGATGATCCACAATCAAGACATGCTTGTCTTTGAGGGTCGGAATAGGGGCTGTAAAACAGCGCCGGAGGGGGTGAGTTTCTGCGATCGGTGATTGGATTGTGAAATAGAAGGTTGACCCCTGGTTGACCTGACTCTCGACCCAGATGCGCCCGCCCATCAGCTCTGTGAGCTGTTTGCAAATTGCCAACCCCAACCCCGTACCGCCATATTGCCGAGTTGTAGACGCATCGCCCTGCGAAAAGACCTGGAACAGCTTAGGTATGTTGTCTGGAGCAATGCCGATTCCGGTATCCGTAATGGCAAATTTGAGCTCAGCGACCTTGTCTACGACGGCAGCGAGCTCTACTGTCAAGAAAACTTCTCCAGCGTCAGTAAATTTGACCGCATTCCCAATCAAGTTGACTAAAATTTGCCTCAGTTTGAGGATGTCACCTTTAACAAACATGGGGACATCATCGTGAATGACGTAGTGCAAATTTAGTTTCTTTTCGGCGGCTTTTAGAAGTAAGATGTCGAGCGCTTCTTCGATGCAATTTTTGAGCTCAAACGCGGTACATTCGAGCCTCATGTTGCCGGATTCAATCTTGGAGAAATCGAGAACATCGTTAATGACGGCGGATAGCAGCTCGCCGCTATTTCGAATCGTTTTGGCGCAGTCATATTGCTCACTGGTGAGATTCGTTTCGAGCAGCAGACTGGTCATGCCGATCACGCCGTTCATCGGCGTCCGAATTTCATGACTCATGTTGGCCAAAAACTGTGACTTAGCCTGGCTGGCGACTTCGGCTTTTTCCCGCTCTTGCTGGATAGTTGCAATTTGGGCCTGAATTTTTTCAGCCATAGATAAAAAGGTCTGGGTGACTTTACCCACCTCATCGGGACTGCTTAAAAGTTCATCCGCTTTGGCAAAATTTCCAGCTGCAAAATCACGCATCTGACCCGCCAACTTTTGGAGCCGTATGGTGAGCTCTTGGGCACTGCGCATCTGAAAGATAGTAAAGATAATCAGCAGCATAAAACCAGTGCTAAACACAATGATGGTATAGATGACTGATTTTCGTTGCTGCTGAATCAGCGTCGAGGTGATTAAATCAAGCGAGCCGTCAATCTTCGCCTGACCGGCAATGATGCGAGGTGTAATTTGCTCATATTGAAACTCGTTCTGGGCAATCATGAGCTGAATTTCTAACGTGCTCTCAGTCAGAGCCGATGTTAGAACTTGGTAACGAGAGAGGTCTGTCTCAAGCTGACGCTTTAGGTCTGAGGAGATCGGCTTAGTTTGGACAGAGCGCTTAAGCTCAGTGATTTGGCTTGATAATTGATCGG
>JBCBZL010000357.1:0-4675 GCA_039815385.1 Cyanobacteria bacterium P01_A01_bin.114 | reverse complement strand
GTTTAGGTAAGGGGTGTCGGGTGGGTTTGTGCAAACTTTATCGCTCATTACTCCTTTTCACCTTGGGGCTAAAGTGGGGATGTCTAAATTGAGAATTAACTGAGTATTGGCTAAGAAATCTTGGATGGGTTGGTCTACATCCTGATTTGGGGGTTGTTTTTGGGTAATCAAGTAACGAGTCGTCCGTCAAGCTCTCTGTGTCTCCGCGTCCCCTCTCTCCGCGTCCCCGCGTCCCCGCGTCTTCCCTAACCGAACCGTTAAGCTTGACACAGTCCTAAATGTGGTTTATTTCCTGAGTCGGTCATGCCTGGTTTAATGCAATCTTCGTTGGGTTTGTTGAAGTCGAGGCTATCGCGTCGGATTGTGGGCTGGGTTTTCTTTAGCTTGCTCACGATTGAGGGGATTATTTTTGTGCCGTCTTACTTTCGGCGGCAGCGGCAGGAGCTTAAGGATCTTGAGCAGGTGTCTCAAGAGGTGTTGGTCACGGTCAAGAGCAACATGATGGCGGAGATGGCCCCACAGGCGCTGCTGGAGAATGGGCTGACGGGGCTGAGCTCAGATTCGGTGATTTTGGGAGCTGTGCTCTATGACAAGCAGGGCACGGTGGTTGATAGTTTTCGAGAAGCGCCAACTCTGTCCTTTGAGGCGATTAGTGAGCAGGGGATGTTGTCTCAGCGGGTAAATCGAGGAACTCGCTACGATGTGGCCTGGCCGAGCGAGACGTTTCAAGATCGCTACGTGCTGGTGGTGAGGCACGATGCGACTGGGGTGCAACGGGCGATGGGGCAGTATGCGATCGCAATCGGTGGCCTAGTGACGATCATTTCTATCTTTGTAACCCTGGTGACGGTGGCGGTGCTAGAGCGTATTTTGATCAACCCGCTGCTGTATCTGCGTGATGATCTGATGCTGGCGGCAGAGGCGATTCAGCAAAATCGGTCGCCTCAGTTTCGCAGTCTGGCCCAGCCCCGGCAGGATGAGCTGGGGGAGGTGACCCGCGCTTTTAAGGATATGTTTGAGCGGATTGCTCAGGAAATTCGGGAGCGAGAGGCGGCGGAGGTGGCGCTGCGGGAGGAGCAGGAAAAGTCGGAATCGCTGCTGTTGAATGTGCTGCCGGAGGCGATCGCAGACCAGCTTAAGAATAATCTGTCGAATCGAGGTGCGATCGCAGACTCCTTTGGGGAAGTCACGATTCTGTTTGCTGATATCGTTGGCTTTACGGAGCTATCTACTAAGATCAAACCGACTGAGCTCGTTTGTCAGCTCAACGCGGTCTTTTCTGCCTTTGACGGCATTGCCGAACGCTACGGGGTTGAAAAAATCAAAACCATCGGCGATGCCTATATGGCGGTGGGGGGCGTGCCCGACCCAGTGGAGAACCACGCCGAAGCTGTTTTAAATATGGCCATCGAGATGCAGCAGGCCGTTCAGCAGTTTTGCACCGCCAGCGGCCACTGTTTCCGCCTGCGCATCGGCATCCACACCGGGCCAGTGGTGGCAGGGGTGATAGGGGTTAAAAAGTTTAGCTATGATCTCTGGGGCGATACTGTCAATGTTGCCAGCCGAATGGAGTCTCACGGGGTAGTCGATCGCATCCAGGTAAGCGGAGCCACCTATCAACATTTAAAGGAGACATTTGCATTCGAAGATCGCGGCTGCATCGAACTCAAAGGGCGAGGAGAAATGCGTGCGTATTTGTTAATTCGAGATAGGGTCTAGGTTTTAGAGATGAGGGCAGAACGGGGACATAGAGCTACTTTTCAGCATTACCTCCTAGATGTGTGTACACAGTAGCCTAAATTTGGGAGAAGGGGGGAAAAGCCTTTTTTGTAGGGGATTCCATGCACTCGACGCCCTATACCTGAATGCCCCAATCATTCAAACGGTCTAGCACAGTGCGAGTCATAGCGACTGCGACATCATGTTCTTTAGCAAAGCTAACCGTCAGCGCGGTTGAGCTTGGGTCTTTGACGTAGTCTTTCATGTTAACCTGTACGGTTTCCTCCTGGCCAAAGCTGTTAATGCCGATCAGATGACGAACGAAACTACGACGGGTTTTGGCTTCTGTCCAGATGGGGCCACCGCTCATGCCTGAATATATCAGCGCGTCATGGGCCAGCAAATTTTTGAAACGCCCTCGATATTGTCGAGTTCTCAAGAGATCGGTGTCTCCCAGGCTTTGCCATTGAGAGTAAATATTCTGTTTCATCTTGATACCTGGGTACCCGATTGACACAAGGGCTCGTTTTTTCTGAGCCACTGGTGTAACTGAGGGAATTCTGTAATTCTGATTTCCGCCCCAATATCCTTTTACAACTTTGTCGATATCTTGTCCTAAGTCAATGACAGCAAAGTCGTAGTCTAAGTTCTGTCCGTTGGCCTTCCACTCGTCAGGAACTCGTAGCTTCATGGCCTTCTGAGTATCTGTATCGTATTTGGCGAGAAATTTTCGATTGGCTTTGCCTTTGCCATGAAAGCCGAAAGCAACCGTGACTTTAGACGCCAGGTTCCTGGCCGGTGTGGGCGGTTTGCCCGAGCCCAGGTATTCAGGAAAGAGCACATGGGCGGCGGTTAATATATGTCTGGGGCTAATCAAAATCCCTGTCCCAGAACCCGGAATCAGATTGCCGCTCTTGTCTGGATCCGGTAAGTAGCTGCCGATTACGCAGATCCATCGAAAGGGTGCTTGTGAATGAAGCGGGTCTTTGACCTGCCTAAAAAAATCATCTTCAGACGATCGAACTTCTAGCTGGTTGGCGAGCATCGTCTCAAAGGAACTCTCGGCTTCGAAGCTTTCTTCATTTTGGAGATATCGTTGAATATACGGTTGAACACGCGGGGCGCGATCGGGCGGCAGAGGCGGAATCCAAATCACCGCGTAGCATTTCCCGGATGGAGCCTTATGCTTGGCTTCTAGCATGTCTTTGAGATTACAAGAGAACCTGGGATAAAAAGAGATGATGCCGCCGGAAAAGTACCGCTTGACGAAGTTTGTTTTTCCCTGAATCCAATACTTTTGGTTGAGAGCGCTTCTGTTAATAAACTGAGCGAAAGCCAGCCTTTTTTTGCCGGGTGGCACCCCATAGGCCTTGCCCGCTATTCTCAGCAAGTTATCGCCTCTTTTAATCCGGTAGAAGCTGCCAGGTTGGGGGCTATCCGCGATCTGAGTGGTGATTTTGCTGACAGAAGACGACTTTCCTTTCTTTGACTTGGCTCTATACGGGCTTTCATCCTCGTACAGGTCTTCGTCGCCCTGAAAGCTGCTTTCTTGCAAAAAACTTTGATATTCGGGCTCGTCAAGAAATTCGTCTTCTGCGGGCTCCGTATCTAGTTCCATCTCTAAATCATAGTCCGCTGCTTCATCCCCTTCATCCTCAGCCTCAGGGGCAGAAAAAGCGAATGGATCCGGGTCTTCAGATCCGGTCTCTGCTTCAGGGTCAAAACTGAAGCCTTCGGCGTCAGCCACTGCTAAAAAGTCTTCGCCGGGGTCTTCTTCAAATTCCGCTTCAAACTCTTCTTCAAACTCTTCTTCAAGTTCCGCTTCAGGCTCTTCTTCAAGTTCCTCCTCAAGCGCCTCTCCAAATTCTTCATTGTGAAACTGATAAGGCCGTTCCCACTCTAGTTCGGGCTCCAGTTCTGTTTCGACAGACCAGGCAGCTGATGTCGCCGCTGTCGCCGCTGTCGCCGCTGTCGCCGCGGCTTCGGTTTGCATCGCAGGTTGCAGACAAGATGAAAAGGATTTACCTAACCAGGCGGGGGGAGGTGGAATAAAAATAGTCGCAAACGCCCGACCAAACGGAGCCCGACCCGCTGCATTCGCTTGTTTTCTAATATCTTTGATAAATCTTGGGTTAAACGATATCCGCCCGTCTGGAAAGCTTTTGCTGGGCTGACTGCCCTTTCTCCAAAAGCGTTGATTATAGGAATGATTGTTTATCCACTGGGCGAGCTTTACCTTCTCGCTATAGGGTTTCACCCCATAAGCGCGACCAGCCAAATCAATTAGCCCCCTGGTGTCAACTTTATACTTGATCGTATAAAATCGGCAGGGTACGGGTTTAGCCGCAATCGGCAGATAAAGGCAGGCGGCCGACTCGGCTTCAAACTCGGTTTCCCATTCAACGTCGAACTCAAATTGGCCTAGTTCACGATTGAGCACCTGCGGCCTGACGCAGGAGTAGTCTGCAGGCCGACGATTGGAGGGGCTACTGTCGAAGATGTCAGCAATTTGGCTGGGTAAACGCTTTTCAAGGATGCTGGTTTGAGCGCTGGCAATCGCTGCTCTCATCACGAAAGGGCGTTTTTCCCTCAGTGCAGTGTCGTCCAAAATGGCGTTTAAGTCAGAAATGGTGCCTGCTTTGAGCTGACGCTTATAGTCGTGCAGAATGGTAATGACACCCCATCGGCCATCGGGACTCGCGCTGCCGCCGGGTCGGGCAAACGTCAGGGCGGTCCAGATGCGTTTAGCGTCCTGATTTAGGCCAGATAAAAGCGGCTCTGGATCCTCAAAGATATCCCTAACCCGTTTTGCAAAGCCCCTTTGGCTGCCGGTTACGTTAACCACGGCCCCCACCAGCAGATACTTTTCCGGGATCAGCGCGGGGCAGGTATTGTATCTACCTTTTCTAAATCCAGGCTCTTTGTGAGGGTTAACTTTGTTTTTACACCGATCGGT
>JBCBZL010000272.1:0-6922 GCA_039815385.1 Cyanobacteria bacterium P01_A01_bin.114 | reverse complement strand
CCCATTACCCACTACCCACCACCCACTATCCCCTGTACAAACGCGATCTATCGCGTGTCTACCTATCCACTTACCCCCCAAACCTAACCTCTAAAACCTAATTACCCATGCGAGATTTCTTTAAGTACGCTTTTGCCAGCGCCGTCGGCACCCTTGTGGGGCTGTTTACCCTGATAGCGCTGCTCGGGATGGGGGCCGTCGGCCTGATTGGGGTATTAGTAGCATCCAGCTCTAACGAGACTGAGAAGCCTGAAATCAGCGAAAAATCCATGCTGGTTTTTGATTTATCTACCGACATCGTAGATGCGGTGCCCTATTCGGGGGCGGGCATCGTCTTTGAAGAAACCTTCTCTGGACAGAGCTACCGTGCTGTTTCTCTCTATGCGGCACTCAAGGCAATTGAGGCCGCCGCTGACGATGAAAATATCGCCGGCATCTATCTGACGGGTAACACGAACGAGGGGTTTGCCACGCTGCACGAGGTGCGGGCCGCTTTGGCTCAATTTAAAGAGGCTTCAGGTAAGCCGATCTTGGCCTACACTACCGGCTGGAGTGAACGGGACTACTATCTAGCCTCGGTGGCTGACACCCTTTATCTCAACCCGGTGGGTCTTTTAGAAATGAATGGATTCCGGGCCGAAATCCAATTTTTGGCTGGCGCTTTCAAAAAATATGGTGTGGGGGTTCAGGTGTTGCGAGCCGGGCGCTATAAGTCGGCGGTGGAGCCCTTTATTCGCGAAACTAGCAGCCCGGAAGAAAAGCAGCAAACTGAGGCAATTTTGGGCGACCTGTGGCAAGATTTCCTGACCACGGTGAGTGGAGATCGCAACCTCACCGCCGAGCAGCTACAGCAGCTAGCCAATACCGGCGGGCTACTCGTGGCCGAAGACGCCAAAGCTGCTGGCTTAGTCGATAAGGTAAGCTTTTTTGACGAAGTGCTGCTTGAGCTGCAATCTTTGACGGATACTGACCCCGAAGACATTGACTCCGAAGACATTGCCGATCAAGACGCCTTTCCGGCTACCAGCCTATTCGCCTACAGTGACATTGTTGAAGGGCGGTCTAATGACTTGTTTGAAGATGATGCCATCGCCGTTGTTTACGCTGCGGGTGAAATTATCTCGGGTGAAGAGAATACGCCGGGTATGATCACCTCCGAAGGGTTGGCCACAACCCTTCGCCAGCTGCGCCGTGACGACGAGACTAAAGCTGTGGTGCTCAGGGTTAATAGCCCCGGCGGCAGCGCCCTTGCCTCTGAAATCATTGCCCGTGAAGTCAAACTGTTGGTGGCCGAAAAACCCGTCATTATTTCGATGGGCGACTATGCCGCCTCGGGGGGCTATATGATTGCCGCCCCAGGCACCCAAATTTTTGCGTCGCCCAATACGATCACTGGCTCTATCGGCGTCTATGGGTTGGTGCTGAACTTTAAGGAAATTGCTAATCGAAACGGTGTTACCTGGGATGTCTTAAAAACTGCAAAATTTGCCGACATCGACACCATCAGCCGCCCCCAAACCGACGAAGAGCTCAAGCTGCAGCAGGCCTTTGTCAACGATCTCTACCAGCGATTTGTAACCCTGGTGTCTGAATCTCGCGAGGTGACGCCTGCCCGCGTCAATCAGGTGGCCCAGGGGCGAGTTTGGTCAGGCATTGATGCCACTCAAGCTGATTTGGTAGATGAAATGGGGGGGCTTGAAGATGCGATCGCAGCCGCAGCCAGCACCGCCGAGCTAGAAGCCTGGCAGGTCAGAGAATATCCCCAGCCCGTCAGCCTCGAAGAACAAATTATTGAAAGCCTCTTTGGTGTGGGCATCGTCAGTCAGCTCCCCTGGGCAAAAGACCCCATTTCTCAAGAGATGCTGAAATTGAGAGAAGAGCTAAAAATCTTGCAGACCCTGGATGACCCCAACGGTATGTACATGAGACTGCCGTTTACGACAGAGATTGAGTAATCACTGCGTCTGCTTCTACCTCAATCAGCATATCGGCGTTAACCAGGCCCTTGATCTCAACCAGGGTCGAGGCCGGGGGGTTTTCGCCAAAAAACAACTGGTGGGCCTTGGCAATCTCCTCATAGCGGCTCATGTCGGTCACGTACAAGCGAGTCCGCACCACATCTGCAAGACTGGCATCCATTGACTCCAGCGTCTTTTGAATAATCTCAAAGCATCGACTTGCTTGGGCATAGGCGTCGTTTGGGGCAAAGGTGTCGCCCTGATCATCGACGGGGGCAGTGCCCGAGACAAAGATCAGATTGTCGGCTCGCACAGCCCGACAGTAACCCACCTTTGGCTCCCACGGGGTACCCGTAAAGTAACGCTCAAAAGCCATAATAGATTTCCTCAGGCTGAAAATGGCACACGTTTAAAGTCTCTCTTGTCAGGTCGAAACGCAGATGCTGTTGGCGAACTGTTGTCGGCAAACTGTTGTCGGCAAACTGTTGTCGGCAGACTGTTGTCAGCAAATTGGGCTCTGAAAGAGCAGGTTGTAGCAGATGCATAGCACGGTGAGACCGGTTGCCTCTATGGGTGTCTCGGAAGCCTGCGGCAGGCTCCTACGAATTTTGTGGAAATTGGTGGCACTTAATTGGCCCCCTCAAAGTGCCACCGGGCTTTTTATTATCCAGCAGTATATTTTATTGTTACTTCTATTGTTACGAATCGTGTCATTGGGTATATTTCTCATCGATTACGTTGCCCATCGATTAGGCCAATGATCGCTAATATAGTATTTATTTGCAATCTCTTCAGCACATCAGAAAATCCACACCACAATAAAATCTACACCACAATAAAAGAGAGGACATGAGATGAGCAACGAAAGCGGGTGCCCATTTTCAGGCGGAGCCCAAAGATTTACGGCAGGCGGGGGGACGTCTAATCGAGACTGGTGGCCAAATCGGCTGAACCTGAAGATACTTCATCAGCACTCCCCCCAGTCCAACCCCATGGGCGAGGCGTTCAGCTACGCTGAGGCGTTCAAAACCCTCGACTTAGGAGCGGTCAAGCAAGATATCTTCGCGCTGATGACAACGTCTCAGGACTGGTGGCCAGCCGACTACGGTCACTATGGGCCGTTTTTCATTCGGATGGCCTGGCACAGCGCGGGCACGTACCGCATCGGGGACGGTCGCGGCGGCGCGGGCAACGGCAACCAACGCTTTGCGCCCTTAAACAGCTGGCCCGACAACGGGAATCTCGACAAGGCGCGCTTATTGCTCTGGCCGATTAAGCAGAAGTACGGCCAGAAAATTTCCTGGGCCGATCTAATTGTTTTGGCGGGTAACTGTGCGCTGGAGTCGATGGGCTGCAAGACGGTGGGTTTTGGCGGCGGCCGCGAGGATATCTGGGAACCCGAAGATGATATCTATTGGGGATCTGAGACCGAGTGGGATGGCCACGAGCGCTACGCTGGAGAGCGGCAGCTCGAGGAACCGCTCGGGGCCTCTGAGATGGGTCTGATCTATGTGAATCCGGAAGGACCGGACGGCAGACCGGATCCGCTCGCAGCCGCCACAGATATTCGCGAGACCTTTGCCCGCATGGCCATGAATGACGAGGAAACTGTCGCGCTCGTGGCGGGTGGGCATACGTTTGGTAAATGCCACGGCGCGGGTGATAAGGCGCTGGTGGGGCCTGAACCGGCTGCGGCTAGCATTGAAGAGCAGGGTCTCGGTTGGAAAAATAAATTTGGCACCGGGGTGGGGGCCTATACGACAACCAGCGGCATTGAAGGCGCATGGACCACAGATCCGGTGAAATGGGATCACAACTACCTTGAGAACCTGTTCAGCTACGAGTGGGAGCTAGAGAAAAGCCCTGCGGGGGCCTATCAGTGGACTCCGAGCAACGGCGCTGGGGCAGGCACGGTGCCGGATGCGCACGACCCCTCAAAGCGCCACTCGCCGATGATGCTCACCACGGATCTCTCCCTAAAGGCAGACCCCGTCTATGAGCCGATTTCGAAGCGCTTTTATGAGCACCCAGATCAGTTAGCAGACGCCTTTGCCAAGGCCTGGTTTAAGCTGACCCATCGCGATATGGGACCAAAATCGCGCTATCTCGGCCCGGAGGTTCCAGCCGAAGATTTCTTATGGCAAGATCCTGTCCCTGCCGTCAACCATGCCTTAGTTGATGAGCAGGACATCGCTGCCCTCAAGGACAAGATTCTGGCTGCGGGCCTGTCGATCTCTCAGCTGGTTTCGACGGCTTGGGCATCGGCAGTGACCTTTCGCAACTCCGACAAGCGCGGTGGGGCAAACGGAGCACGCCTTCGGCTCGCGCCGCAGAAAGATTGGGAGGTGAATCAGCCTAACCAGCTGACCGCTGTTCTCCAAACCCTGGAGGCGATTCAAGCCGAGTTTAACGGCTCGCAGTCGGGTGGAAAGCAGGTTTCGCTGGCTGACCTAATTGTTTTGGGCGGCTGTGCAGCGGTCGAACAGGCGGCGAAGCAAGCCGGGCAAGATATCACAGTTCCTTTTAAGCCGGGACGCACGGATGCAACGCAGGCGCAAACGGACGTGGACTCCTTCGCGCCGCTCGAACCCACCGCAGACGGGTTCCGCAACTATCTCAAAGGACCACATCCGGTCTCTGCGGAGGAACTGCTGGTGAATCGGGCGCAGCTGCTGACGCTGAGCGCGCCTGAGATGACGGTTCTCGTTGGCGGCATGCGCATCTTAAATACCAATTTTGGTCAGACCCAGCACGGGGTCTTTACCCAGCGGCCAGAGACGTTGACGAATGATTACTTTGTAAATCTGCTCGATCTGGGAACGACGTGGCAGGCGAGCTCTGACGCCGAAGATGTGTTTGAGGGGCGCGATCGCAAATCGGGCGAGCTCAAGTGGACGGGGACTCGTGTTGACCTGATCTTCGGCTCAAATTCTCAGCTGCGGGCGCTGGCAGAAGCCTACGGATGTGCAGACTCGCAGCCAAAATTTGTGCATGACTTTGTAGCCGCCTGGAACAAAGTTATGAATCTTGATCGTTTTGACCTTGCTTAGGGGTCGGTCAGCTCTATGGAGGGGGCGGCGCGGTGATCGCGGCTCATTAAAAAGCTTTCTGCATCGCCGTGCCCTCTCTGCGTCTTTCCTGCCCTGATTTCCTTGCCCTAAGTTTTAATCTTGATGCTGCACTAGCTAACTTTATGGCTTAAAAATGCAAAAGCTTACCCTGACTCGACCCGATGATTGGCATCTACATTTGCGTGATGGCGCAGCGCTGCAAGCGGTTTTGCCTCACACGGTGCGTCAATTTGCCCGGGCGATTATTATGCCAAATTTGAAGCCTCCCATCCGCTCGCTGGCGGAGGCTACCGCCTATCGAGATCGCATCATCGCAGCTATTCCGGCTGGCAAAGAGTTTGAGCCACTGATGACACTCTACCTGACTGACAACACGAGCCCGGCAGACATTCTCGAGGCCAACGCCTCTGAGTTTGTCAAAGCAGTTAAATACTACCCAGCCGGGGCAACCACCCATTCAGAGCTGGGCGTCACCGATATTCGCAAATGCGATCGCGTCTTTGAAGCAATGCAGCAGGTAGACATGCCTTTACTGCTGCACGGAGAAGTCACCGATACATCAGTTGATGTGTTCGATCGCGAGAAAGTGTTTATCGAGCAACAGCTGATCCCTCTCAAACTAAGGTTTCCTAAGCTACGCGTCGTGCTTGAGCACATTACAACCTCAGACGCTGTAGAGTTTGTCCTGGCTAGCAGCCACATTGCTGCAACGATCACACCGCAACATCTGTTGTTCAATCGCAATATGCTATTTAAAGGGGGCATCTCTCCTCATTTTTATTGCCTGCCAATTTTGAAACGTGAGCAGCATCGCCAGGCACTTCTGAAAGCGGCAACCTCTGGCAATCCTAAGTTTTTTCTGGGCACCGATAGTGCCCCCCATCCCCGCAATAGCAAAGAAAGCGCCTGTGGCTGTGCGGGCTGCTTTTCGGCTCTACATGCCATAGAACTTTACGCAGAGGCTTTCGAGAGCGCCGATGCGCTTGATAAGCTTGAAGCTTTTGCAAGCTTCTACGGGCCAGACTTTTATCAACTCCCGCGTCATACCGAACAGATTACCTTGACGAAAACAACCTGGCGTATTCCTGATGAAGTGCCCTTTCTTGAATCTGGGCTCGTCCCCCTGTGGGCCGGTCACGAGATAACGTGGAAGATGGTCTAATCCGAAATCCTGTCTAGCGATATCCGATACCGAAGGGCGTAAAGCTTTACGCTTCTAACAGCCTCCAACTCTAAATCGGGGATGCCTCTTCGGATTTGGCATTATAACCTTTGCAGGTAGGCTTTCACCGCATTGTGTAGGCCAACCTTAAGCGCATCGGCGGTGAGGGCATGGCCGATGGACACCTCCAAAATATTTGGAATCGATAAGAACTGAGGCAAGTTCTCAAGGTTCAAATCATGTCCGGCGTTGACACCGAGACCTTCTGCCTGGGCGACTTTGGCTGCTTCGGCATATTGGCCCAAGACAGCATCGACTGGGGCATCAGCCCGATTTTCACGGAACGCTGTGGCATAGGGTTCTGTATAAAGCTCAATCCGTGCCATTTCGTTGGCAACGCCCAGCGGCTTAATCTGTTTAATCTGGTCGGGATCGGGGTCCATAAACAAGCTGACCCGTGCCTCGATTGTCTGAATGTCTGCAATGATCGGCTTTAGCTGGTCGCCATCTTTTGCAATATTCCAACCGTGGTCTGAGGTGAACTGATTAGGATCATCCGGCACCAGCGTCACCTGATTAGGTTTTACATCCCGCACGATCTCCATAAATCGAGGCTCGAGCGGATTGCCCTCAATGTTAAATTCAATCGCTGGGTGAGCCTGGAGCAGCTCCGCTAGCTCATATACATCACTGCGACGAATATGACGCTCGTCGGGGCGCGGATGCACCGT
>JBCBZL010000237.1:0-7905 GCA_039815385.1 Cyanobacteria bacterium P01_A01_bin.114 | reverse complement strand
GGCTATGCATGTCGTGATTGACTTTCTAACCATTGGCCATCTCCATTTTCCTTGGTTTGAGAAACTATATCTTGGGTAAAGGGATCGCTCGAATATAAACTTCCCGGCGGTGAAGGGTGATAGGCGAAAGGCGAAGGGCGAAAGGCGAAGGGTGAAAGGTGGTTCATTTAATTGAAAACGCCTAAGGTGAAGCCTAACAGTAAAGAAATATTTGTAGGGATATTTGTCGTGGGCCGATACACTACTTTCCAACACATTCAGCAGCTTGACCCCGAACGCGATGCGATTGAGATTTGTCACCTGCTAGCCGGGTATGAGTTTCCTTGGGATATCACCCGTGCTTTAGAGCTGGCGCTGCTGCGCACGTTTTGTATCCCGAGCATCTCAGCCTTGCTCGACCGGACAGGGGAGTTTCACCACCATACCCAAAAGCGCTATGACGACACCGGCATTATTGTCTCTGAGCTATTCAAGTGGGGCTACGAAGACCCCCGTGGGCAGGCCTTTTTGCAGCGGATGAACGCGATCCATAGTCGCTTTGCGATTCGCAACGAAGACTATCTCTACGTGCTGTCTACGTTTGTGTACGAGCCGATTCGCTGGTGCGATCGCAACGGCTGGCGACCCTTTTGCGAGATCGAAAAGCAGGCAACGTATCACTTTTGGCGTGCCGTCGGTAGCCGCATGGGTATCGAAAACATTCCCGAAACTTACGAAGCCTTTGAAGGCTACAACCAAACCTACGAAATCCAGCACTTTCGCTATGCAGAGACCAATCAGCGCGTGGCCGATGCCACCCGCGCGATGATGCTGGGCTGGTTTCCGAGCGGGCTGCGAGCTGGGGTTAATCTTGGCATTCCTACCATCTTGGATACGCCGCTGCTGACTGCTTTAGGGTGGGAACCTGCTGCACCTGCGTTACAGCGATTGGTTCAAAATACTCTCAAATTCCGCAGCCGCCTGTTGCGCAAGCTGCCCCCGCGCAGCACAACTGACTTTTTCGCAGACCAAAAGATTCGCAGCTATCCCCAAGGGTATGGGGTCAAAGATATTGGCCCACCGGGATTACTGGGGAAGCTTAATCGGGGTGACGGGTGATGGGCGGACTATTACGGTGCGGATTTCTGGGTAGGAAAGGCTATCCAGGCCCAGCCATAGGCCACTAGCGTGAGTGCGTTCATTATGACTAACAGTGCCACGGCCATTATTCGCACCGCTATCGGGGGTAGATGAGATCGCACCGCGAGCCCTGCACAAACGCCCCCGAGCAGGCCACGACGACGGCATCGATAAAACATCGCCGCTGAACCAGGATTTTTGAGGCGATAGCTGATCGACCCCAACAGCCCCAAGCCACCCAAAATAGCTGACGGTAGGGTCAGTGCCGTAAACCAGTGGCCAAAAACGAGGATGTTGAGCAAACCCGAGAGCCAGGGCTGCTGGGGGCAGCTGAGTGCAAAGGTCTGACGGTCACAGTTCAAAACATCGGCAAGGCCCATGCTACCCAGGGCTAACAAAATGGGCCCTACCCCGTATAGGGCACAAAACCCCAACAGCAAAATCTGCCACCGGACTGAGAGGGCCCGTCGAACCGTGATCGCGCTGATGACAGGCCCGATCGCAAATAGCATTAACAATATGGCTGGCCAAATGAAGGCATTCATTGGTCTTATGATTACGACGGAAAACTGAAGTCGCTGAGATTTTTGACGGTGGCGATAAATGCGATCGCAATCCCCTCTGCTACTAAACTAAGCCCGACTAAGCAACTCACGATCAGCGGCGAGTCGCTCCCCCATGGCAGCACGATCAGTAACGCCAGCAGTGCCCCCACCCCGCTGTTGATCGCAGTGAGCACCCACCCCACTGCGGGTCGCATCTGTATCGCCGCAGCGGCCTGCACCCCCCGATTGGCAAGAAGAGTGCTGGCTAAGACCCAGGGCACCTTAAGGCTTGGCATCAGGGTCAAGACGAGCCCACCGCAGAGATAGATCATCCCCATGCCTAGGTGAAGAACGGTCTGGTTGGGCCTTAGCCGGGCGGCATCACGCCAAAGCGCTGACAGCCCTTGCAGCCCCCCTGCCCCGATTAAAAACCAAGTTAGCGAAAAGTTGAGTGACAACCCATAGGTAACCCAGGCCGCTAGCAGGGTAGTCAGCCCCAACAATCCCATCAATATCCCCACTAAGAATCTGCGCTCATAGAATCTAGCTTGGGCAGAGCGCTGTTTTTTTCGGGGATTGGGCTGGCTCGCAAACGGTATGGCAGGCGGACTCGGCATAGAACGGGACTCCAAAACGCTTGAACCTTACCCCCCGTATATAGCGAGCAATCGGGTAGATCTTGAGAAGTCGCAGGCGCTACCTGAGTCCGGCCTGGGCTTTGCCGATTAGCTTCATATCCTGGAAAGTGACAATGAGTCTGCCCCCGTCTGGGTTTTGCCACTCATACGTTTGGATAACTGTTCCGTCTGGCATAGGTTGAGATCTGATCTGCGCACCCTTGCCAAACCAGCTTTCTACCGTCGAGAGCGGCAGCCCCAGCTGTAGCTGGTTATATTCGGCCAGAGTTGTATAGCGCAGCGAGAGCGTTCGTTGAATCAGGTTTAGCCGGAGGGCCGTTAGTCCTAATCGGGCGACAATGGGCTGGGTTGGAATGGCCCTTGGCGTGATCAACAATCTGGGTACGACAATAATTACCACACCCAAAACTAATCCTGCAAAAACCAGGGGATTTTGAAACCGATGAGACTGAGTAACAATGACTTTAATCTTGAATACTTTAAGTTTTAGCGGATAGTTATGGTTTAGATCCGAATCTTGAGGAAGTTGTGAGGATAGCCGGTTTCCGGCATACGGAACATTCAAGGCTAGGGATGTAGATATCCCTATGGAAGGTGATAAACCGAGCATGAAAATCTTTCCCTACAGGCGCTTTACGCTACAGACCTCAGCTCCGTTACCCCGAGTTAAACAGCGGCTGGCAGGCCACATCGAAGCGCCCAAGCTAGTGCGGTGGACCTTTTCCCGCGATCACGCCCCCTATCAAGGCACGCTGACCGATACCGGCTTCGAAATTCGTCGGATCATTCACTATCGCAATTCTTTTTTGCCCAATATCCAGGGCCGATTTGAGACGGTGCCAAAGGGGACTGCCGTTCATATCACAATGCAGCTACATCCCCTGGTTTTGGCCTTTATGTGTGCCTGGGGTGGGATTTGGTACATGGCGACGCTGCCCATGGCGATTTTTGGCGGCCTGCCACTGGCCACGGGGCTGCTCCCTTTAGGCATGCCCCTGGTCATGTTTAGTATCTTTTTAGGCGTATTTCACTACGAAGCAGAGCGCAGTCATCAAGACCTGACCAATATCATCACCGGGGAAGTGCTACTTCGGCAAAGACGCCGCACCCCTTTGCTCAGAAGTCTGCAAGTCGGGGTCAGTGCGCTGGTAGCCGCAGTTTTTCTACATCAGCTCAGCGCGTCGCAGCCGCCGGGGCTCCCATTTGAATCTTCTGCAGCAGACTGTGCCCAGGGCAACCCCTCCCCCTACTGTCAGCTATCTGTGACGCATACGCTGACGCATCCCTCGGTGATCTCCTTGGCGATCAGCGACGATGGTCAAACGCTGGTCAGCGGTGGAGAAGATAAAGCGATCAAGATCTGGGACGGGGCAACGGGGCAGCTGAAAAAGACGTTGCAGAGTGATTCAGGGGTGGTGCAGGCGGTTGCGATCGCACCTGACGGCAACACCGTCGTCAGCGGCGGCGGCGACCGCATGGTGCGAATTTGGGATCTGACCTCAGATCGAGCGCCCCTGATGCTGGCTGGTCATCAGAACCCGATCGATCAGGTCGCCATCTCCGCAGACGGAAAGACCGCGATCAGCACAGCCTATAGCGAGGTAAAACTGTGGGACATGGCCACGGGTGAGCCCCGAGCGACCCTGGTTGACGCCACCCCAACTGAGACAAACTTGGGGCCAGTGACGCTTCAAAATACCGCCCACGCTCTCCCCCTCGCCATTAGCCCAGCGGGTGACAAAGTGCTCGTAGCCGATCAGGCTCAGTGGCAGGTGTGGGATGTGGCGACACAGCAGCCGACCCGCTTGCCTAAGCCCGCCTTGAATTTTATCCAGGGGGCGGATATCAGCCCAGAGGGGCAATTTGTGATCACGGTTTCATACCGCCAGCCCGTGACCTTCTTTAAAGTTTGGGATCTGACGACGGGCGATCTCAAGACCCAAGGGCGGCTGTCATCTTCGCCCGATCAACATTCACTGAACAATCTTGCGCTAAGTCAAACTGCGTCGAGTCAAACTGCGTCGAGTCAAGACAGTGCGAACCCTGACTCAGGCACTCATATCATCGGCAGCACGCCCCAAGGTCTCAAAGTATGGAATCTACAAACCGCTGAGTTAGAAGCCACCCTGAGGGCAGATCAGATGCGGTCAATGGTGAGCAGCGCAGAGGGTAAGCGCCTGGCGGGCATCCTCCCTGAGTCAGTACACCAACCCGCTACGATTCAAATATGGCAGCGCCCGTAAGCACAGTGGCTACCTTGGGGGCAACCGATGGAAACCCATCGGGCTGAGGCTAAGATAGCTGAGGAAACAGGCCCTTACTAAACAATAGTACCCGGCGGTGTAATACTGCGGTGTATGTAGCAAAAAGTACCCAGATGTGTACTGTATTGGCACGACAGAGATTTTATAGTTAAACCGCGATCACACTCAGACCTGGTGTTTGTCCTATGGGAAAACCTCAAGTCTTTAAACGGGTTATGGTTTAGCAAAGAGCCCCATAGCCGCTACAAAATCTGTTAAAAAATCTGTTAAAAGATAAGAATGAGTGGTTGCTTCTATCAGAGCAGTCGTTAACTATGCAACGCTTACCTTGTACAACCTTTTCGATACAGACCCAAGCTGGCCTATCAAAGGTTATCCAACGGTTAAATGTCCATATTGAGGCCTCTCAGTGGTTTTACCCTGACAACCATGCGCCTTACATGGGCACGCTCTCTCCATTGGGGTTTAAGATCCGCCGCATTGTTCACCGTCGCCATCCGTTTTTGCCGATCGTCGAGGGGCGCTTTGAAGAACGCTCAGATGGCACCCAAATTTACCTCAAATTCAAACTGTCTTCTACGGCTCTGCTGGGGCTTTTTGGCCTGGGGGGGCTCACGGTACTCGCCACGGTGCTACTAGAGCTAGGCTGGCTGCCCTTGATCCTTTTTGGGCTGACTTTGCCCGTCATAGCCAGCATATTTTGGCGTGAAGTCCGTCGCAGTCGCCGCGAGCTCACCAAGATTTTGCTAGGGGCCTCATTAAAATCGCATCGACACCGGCTGCCCAAGGCTTATAAAGCGCTGCTGGTCGGGCTAGCAGGACTGGCCCTGGCCATCGGCCTGTATCAAGTGACAGTCTGGGAGCCTTCACCCGTCTCATTTCAGCCGAGAATGCACGATTGTGTCGAGGTCTCGACCTCTCCCTACTGTCAGCTGCGGCCAGTTTACAGCCTAACAGGGCACCCCACCGCTAAGGTTTTAGCCATGAGTGCCAATGGCAAAACCCTGATCAGCGGCGGTCGAGATAAAACGATTCGGGTGTGGGATACGGCCACGGGTCAGCTTCGGAAAACGTTACAAAGCAATTCAGGGGTCATCCGGGCGGTTGAGATCGCGCCCAACGGCACCACCATCGTCAGCGGCGGCGGCGATGTTCGGGTGCGGATTTGGGACATCACCTCTAACCAGCCGCCCAAGGTTTTAGTGGGCCATACCGTCCCAATCAACCAGGTCAAAGTGTCTGACGATAGTAAAACCCTCGTGAGTGCCGGAGACGGTGAGATCAAAGTTTGGGACATCGCCACTGGCCGACTCAAGGCAAGCCTGCCTGAAGCTGAGCCTGTTTCCTCACTGCCCTCCGGGCTTTCTAGCCCCCCTGCGCTCTCTACGGCAGCGCTCACCCGCGACCCTGCTCAACCTTCAGTCAACCTGATCCAACCCTCAACCTTTCGACTGTTGGCCATCAGCCCCGACGGCGGCACCGCGCTGCTAGAGTCTGGCAACCAGTGGCTCAGCTGGGATGTGGCCACGCGACAAACCACCATTTTACAAACCCCCTGGGCTGATACTCTATACGGGTTTGTCCGAAATGCTCAGATCAGCTTGGACGATCGCTCGGTGGTTACCACAGCTTACAATCACCCCTTTACCCATCTCAAAGTGTGGGATCTGACGACGGGGGAAGCCCAGGCCCAAAGCCGGATGTCGGCCTCAGATCAGAAATATTGGATGAACACCGTGGCGCTGAGTCGCGATCGCATCGTAGGCAGCACCCCAGAGGGTCTCAAAATCTGGCATCTCGCCACTGCTGAGCTAGAGGCAACCGTCGCGGCTCCCCAAATGACGCCCCTGGTAATCAGCCGAGACGGCAAACACCTGGCCGGGATTGTTGGAGACGGCCCTGAGGCGACTATTCAAGTCTGGCAGCGCCCAGCCCTCCCTGAGCCAGGGTCCCATCCCAAAACGATGCCCCCACTCAATCATCAAGAGACAACGGTGAGCTAGCTGTCTTTCTTGCTCAATGTTCCCGTTGGCCCCTGCCCTTCGCCCCGTTCTCTCGCCTTGTGCCCTCTCTCTTTAACAATCCTCGCTCGGCGTACCAGCGAATGGCCTCTGCGAGAGACACCTGCACAGGACGACCCGTAAACCCTAGCTCTTGCCGAGCCTTGTGGGTATTAAAGCGCATCGGGCTACCGGCTAACCGCACCCCCGTTAACGGCGCTGCCGGGGGGCGATGGGTAATGTGATCGGCGACGAATTCTTGCACAGTGCTCACGGTCAGGGCCAGCCAGTAGGGTATCTGCTGTTGGGGCATCGGCAATCCGGTGAGGTCGGCCAGTATCTGCAAAAGTTCCTTGAGCTGCAAATGGGTATGGCCTAAGAGATAGCGCTCACCTACGCGACCCTTTTCTGCGGCCAAGATATGCCCTGCGGCAACATCTCGAGCATCCACCAGATTGAGGGTGCTGTTGAGAAAGGCAGGATAGTTTCCATTCAAAAAGCCCAATACCATGCGGGAGGGCGGGGTCAGGTTGCGATCTCCCGGCCCAATCGGAATCGTCGGGTTGACAATCACCACCGGCAGTCCGCGCTCGGCTGCAGCAAAGGCCTCTTGCTCTGCTAAAAATTTGCCCTGGCAGTAAGCGCCCACCATGTCATCAAAGGTGAGCCGCACCGATTCATCAATCAGCCCCTGAGGCTTAAGTTTGTCTGTCTTTAAGATCGACTCGGTCGAGGTATGGACAACCCGCTCTACCCCAGCCGCCTCAGCCGCGAGCATAACATTGCGCGTGCCGATTTGATTAACGGTGAGAAAGGACTGCTTATGCGACGACCACAGCCCAGCATTGGCCGCCAGGTGAAACACCCACTGGATATCGGCCATCGCCGAGCTGACGACCCCCCGATCGGTGATCGAGCCCTGAATATAGTCAACCCCGTCGAGGGGGCACTCAGGTCGCGCCAGATCTAAAATGCGCACCCTGGCCCCCCGCTGCAGCAGCTGGCGGACGACATACTGGCCAATGAACCCCAGCCCCCCGGTCACCAGGCAAGTCTTCATCCGACCGCCTCCGTTCGGATCGCTACCGACAGACAGCATTTAGCCTCCCCTTGTAAAACAAACTTCTCCTCGCAAATATAAAAATTCTCTTCTATTATCCCAAAGTCTCGTCTCGTTAGAATTAGCCAAGCATGAACAGTAGATTAATTTTTGCGGGTAGTGGGTAGTGGGTAATGGGTAATGGGTAATGGGTACGCCTTTCCCCTTTCCCCCTTCCCCCTTCGCCTTTCGCCCTTCGCCTTTCCCCCTAATACCCCCCTAAAAAATTCGTCTCAAAAT
>JBCBZL010000123.1:0-12791 GCA_039815385.1 Cyanobacteria bacterium P01_A01_bin.114 | reverse complement strand
GTGGTCAAAGTGAACGTCGATGACAATGCGGATATTGCTAGCCAATATGGTATTCGCAGCATCCCGACCCTGCTGATCTTTAAGGGAGGGAACAGCGTGGATACAATCGTGGGGGCCGTCCCTGCGAAGACGCTGGCAGCCGCATTAGAGAAACAGCTGTAATCCGTCGTAGATATATAAGGACGTGAAATTTCACGTCCTTACACACGCCGCTACTACGAAAACACCGACAGCTGCTCTCCTTGCTGAGCATATAAAAGATCCTCCACATCGCCCCGGCGAAACAGCGGCTCTTTACTGCGCTTAGAAAACTGATAGGCTTTGCCCGCATCTTCTAGTCGCTTGAAAGCTTTTTCTTTTTGGCAATGCAAAATTACAGCAGCATCTCTAAGGCGAATCCACTGCTGACGAAATAGATCGAGGAGGGCTTCGTCTTCGTCTTGCTGAATTCGGGTTAAGAGCATTTTGGCTAGCAGCCAGCAGGCTTTGGTATCAGCCCCGGCCCGGTGGGAGGTGCCCACGTCAAAGTTAAAGTGTTTGACCAGGTTAGGCAGACTGCGAGAGGGCAAGTCAGCCAGCATCAAACGTGACAGCAGTACCGTACAAAATCGATGGCTGGGGGGGCGATAAAAGTGCCCCCCCATGCGCTTATATTCAGCCTGTAAAAAGCTGTAGTCAAAATCAAGGTTGTGGGCTGTGAGCACCCCTTTTGACAGCATCGCTTCGTAGTCAGCCCAGACATCCTCAGGGAGGGAGGCCTTCCCTACCATGGCGGGCGTAATACCGGTGATTTTGGTGATGAAGGGGGGCACCTTGACCAGCGGATTGATCAGCGAAGTTTCTTGCTGCAAAATACCGTCTTCAAGGGTACCGTGCAACACTGACACCTCTATCACCCGAGATTTGTAGGCAACCGACCCGGTAGTTTCGACATCGACAACCGTTAGCGGTGACTGACTGACCCGGCGATAAAATGCTAGCAGCTCTGTCGAGAGTAACGATGATTGACCTTGATATTTTTGATCAGTGCTCATAAGATAGGCAGCGCCTCAGGGACTAAGATAGGCAGCGCCTCAGGGAGCACTGATGCGAATAGAGGGAGCATTGGCCAACCGCTGGGCAGCGGCCCGAATGGTATCAATATCTTGGGCTGACCATTGCCGAGGCGCTTGACAGTGATGGGCAGCTAGCAACCCCCACAGCCCCTGCTCGGTCAACACGGGGGCTACCAAGTTAGCCTGTACCTGAATGGCGCGCAGAAAGTCACGATGGCAGGTAGCCAGCTCGGCTGTTTCGATATTATCAATGGCGCGGACTCGCCCCTCTAGATATAGCTGGGCATATTCATCGTTAAAACAGTCGTCCGCGCCGGTCGAACCGTAGATAGAGTAGCGTAGCAAACTTAGAGACTCGGCAGTTACTTGACCTTTCCAGCGGCGATAAAAGTAGTAAAGTGCCACGCGATCGCATCTAAAATCAGACCTCAGTGAATCCAAAGTTTCTTTCACTAAGGCATCTCGCTTCAGCGTTCTGGCTAAACGGTCTGCGACTTTTCCTAAACCTCTGTCTCTCTCAGGCGTCTTCATCATCGGGCATCTTTATCCATTTCAGGCTTAACTTTGGGATAACCGCTGTACCGGAGCGCCGCTCAGCCGCTGGTGAATTTCTGCTAGCCGGGCCGGAATCTGATCAGCGTGGGGGCTGCGCTCAAGGCAGCGGCTCAGATCAAACTGGTCAAGCCGATCGGCCTGCTGCCCAGGGAACCAATGCCCGCCGTTACCCAGCATGTTATACCGTGCCTGGGCATATTCCACCATACCGTAGGCATCCATCAGGTTGCCTAACCACAGCATAATTGGAATATTCAGTTGGCCAGGGGTTTGCTCCGGTGCCGGTAGTCCGGTGCGCCAGGTTTTATACCAGGTTTCGCCTAGGGTTGCGATCGCGCTCGACTCTAAACGGGCCAAAATCGGCGGCAGAATCTCATCAGCCTTATCCAGCAGCGGCAACACGTTGAGGTGTTCGTCAAAGTCAGAGGGCCGAGCCGCCCCCAGGCTCAGGGTATGCACCTGGGAATGACTCAGGCAAAATAGATCGTTAAACACCATCGGGCTAAGCGGCTGGCAAAGCTCTACTAGCCGCTCAGGCGGACGATATAAGTGCCCCCCTTTATCTGACGGGCTAATGATAAACACCCCCATATTGTGCCGGGTTGCCGCCTCAATGGCAGGCCAGTTTTCTTGAAAAATGTAGTACCAGTGCAGGTTTACATAGTCAAAAGCGCCCGTTTCAATCGCATCAACAATCACCTGAGTAGGGCCGTGGGTTGAGAAGCCCACATGACGCACTCGTCCCTGTTGTTGTAGCTTGGCTACGATATCTAAACATCCGCCGGGCCGCACGGTCCAGGCCAGCAGCTCTGGCGTGTTGATGCCGTGGATGCCCAAGAGATCTACATAATCTAGTCGCAGATTTGCCAGAGACTGCTCAAAGGTATCCAAAAAATCCTGAGAATTTTGCTTAGGCGACACCTTAGTCTGCACAATTATTTCGTCGTGGGGCAGGGTGGGGAGTATGCGCCCCAGCTGTAGCTCCGAAGACCCGTACCCTCGGGCCGTCTCGATGTGGTTAATGCCCAGGTCAACGGCCCGATAAATCGTCGCGTCTAGATTTGCTTGGTT
This sequence comes from Cyanobacteria bacterium P01_A01_bin.114, assembly GCA_039815385.1. GTDB lineage: Bacteria > Cyanobacteriota > Cyanobacteriia > Phormidesmidales > Phormidesmidaceae > SIO4C1. Next base: position 10,110 of record JBCBZL010000123.1, on the reverse strand, counting down.
TTTGCGCGGGATGTCCGCAGGGGGCACGTCTTTCCAGGAATGCTGGTAGCGCATCCCCCCGCAGGAAAACACCGGAATTTGCAGCTGGGTGCGACCGAAGCGGCGATATTGCATAGACACGTCTCGGAGCTAGAGGTCTTGAAGGGCTAAAAGCCTCTTTGACAGTATGCAAGATTTTCTAAGAATCGGCTGAGGCTTAGAAACCCGGTTTTTATTCAACGCTTAGATTATTAGGATCGGCGGATCAAAAAACCGGGTTTCTAAAGCTTTTCCCAGCCTGGCCTACATGGAGCGAACCGAGGCTTTTCCGTCGATCACTTCGCCAATTAGGACTTCGTCAGTTACACCCGCAAAAATGCCGTTCTCTAAAACCCCTGGAATGTTGTTGAGGGTTTTCTCCAGGCCAGCGGGGTCATTAATGCCGCTGGCAAATTTGACATCGACGATCAGGTTGCCATTGTCAGAGACGATTGGGCCTGCTTTCTTTTGTCCCATCCGAATAGTCGGCTCGCCGCCCAGGCCTGAGATCGCACGCATCACCGGGGTCACGGCCATGGGCACGATTTCCACAGGCAGTAAGAAGGTGGTGCCGAGCTTATCTGTCAGCTTGCCGCTGTCTACCACCACAATAAATTTGGCCGCTAAGGAATCGACAATTTTTTCCTGGGTATGGGCAGCCCCGCCCCCTTTAATCAAGTTCTTCTGCGGATCGACCTCATCGGCCCCGTCAATCGCCACGTCAATATGCTCCACTTCGTCTAGAGACACCAGGGGAATGCCATAGTCCCGCGCCAGCACAATTGCCTGAAACGAAGTCGGAATGCCTTTGACATCCTTAAGATCCCCCGACTGCAGCCGCTCACCGATAAACTGGATAGCAAACGCGGTCGTAGATCCAGTGCCCAAACCGACGACTGTTCCCGACTGCACCTGCGCCGCCGCCGCCCGACCCACCTCTTGCTTCATCAGCTTGATGGGATCCATACCTTCACTCATCTCTCAATACTCTCCTGCGCTAACATCCGGGATCTAGCATATAAGGAAGCGGGATCTAGTGTCCTCCACCCTCCACCCTCCCATGCCCCAAACCCTCACCCACCCCACCCTCGGCCACCAGCGTCTCTGGATATGGCGCGGCTGGCGGATTCGCTATACCTATGTGATGCCAGATAGCCCGGCGGCGCAGGCGGCCACACCGCTGCTGCTGCTGCACGGCTTTGGGGCCAGTTTGGAGCAGTGGCGTCACAATCTGAGCATCTTGGGCCAGCAGCGTCCGGTCTATGCGCTCGATCTACTGGGCTTTGGCGGGTCGCAAAAGCCAGCGGCGATGCTAGGAGCTCAGGTATGGCAGGCTCAGGTGTTTGAGTTTTGGCAGGCAGTGATCGGCCGACCGGTGATTTTGATGGGTCACTCTCTGGGGGCGCTGGTTGCCCTCACCAGCGCCGCAGGCCACCCGCAGATGGTAGAGCGGCTGATTATGCTGACGCTACCCCTGGCGCGGCAGGAGTTGGTAAGCGGCTGGCTCGATCGGCTATCGCGCCGGGTAGAAAGTCTGTTTGCTTCGCCGCTGCTGCTGCGGCCTTTATTTCAGGTGGTGCGTCAGCCTTGGCTGCTGCGTTCCATACTCCGCAAGGTCTACCGTCAGCCAGACCGGGCAGATGATGATGTGGTCGCAGCGTTTGTTAGGCCGACCTGCGATCGCGGCGCAGCCAGAACCCTATGCTACTTGGTGCGATCGCGAACCACGGATGACTTTAGCCCCACCACCCGCGATCTGATCGAGCAGCTGCAAATCCCCATCTTATTGCTGTGGGGAGATCAGGATACGGTCATTCCCATTCGCTGGTCAGAGCAGATTGTGCCGCTCAACCCACAGCTGACGTTTCACATCATTAAAGACGCCGGGCATTTTTTATATGACGAATCATCGGGGCAATTGCACGATGCGATCGCAGAATGGTTGTGAAACCGACAACATTGCCAACAGGGTATGGGAATGTGGCGGCGTAATATATTGCGCCGCCTACAATGGAAACGCGGTTGACCCGAAACTGTTGCGATTGGTGTCTTTGTTACGCCGCCGATGGTTCCACTTGCGGATAGCCGCCGCTCTGCGCTGGGCCGGTGTCTTATAACCGTCTATATCGACCACCTTATCTGCCGAAGACTGGGGCTTTTGCACCGTATTCAAACAGTCCTCAAGGCTGCTGTAGTAGGGCTCAAGCGCCAGTGCCCGCTCTAGCTCGTCGATATCGCGAAATCGCTCATCCAGGTCAGTCTTGAGCATCTTAGTCAAGATCTTGAGAAAATGAGGCGTCAGCTGCACCGAATTTTGCCAGCGCAGCTCGTGGGTGTCTGGGTCTACGTCAAACTCCATCGGGGAGCGGCCCGTCAGCAAGTAGAGGCAGGTCACCCCCATGGCATAGATATCACTGGCGTAGCTGGGCCGCAGCGCCAGCTGCTCTGGGGGGGCAAACCCCATCGTGCCGACAAAATGGGTCATCGGAGACTCATCCGCGTCAGGCCCCTCTTCGTGGTTGAGACATTCGCGAACTGCCCCAAAATCAATCAGCACCAGACGCTGATCGTCCCGGCAGCGAATGATGTTAGGTGGTTTAATGTCTCGATGGATGACGCGACCGCTGTGGATATAGCGCACCACCGGAATAATCTCGTGCAAAAACTGCTTAACCTGGGCTTCTTTTTGCGCCCCAGACTTGCGAATTTCTTTGCTCAGGGTTTCACCGTGGATATATTCTTGAACCAGGTAAAACTCTCCCTTAAATGTAAAATAGTCGAGCAGCAGGGGCAGTTGCGAATGGCTGCCTAACCGGCCCAAAATCCGCGCCTCTCGACGAAATCGCTGCTTGGCCCGCTCCAGGGCAATCGGATTATTTACCTTGGGAAATAGCTGCTTGATCACACAAAAGGGTGACCCCGGCAGCATTTGATCGCGCGCCAGGTGGGTCACGCCAAACCCACCCCGCCCTAAAATCCGGACGACTTCGTAGCGATCGCGAAATAGCTGGCCCGAATCACAGAGCATTTTGAGGCGGGCATCGCGTTTAGGGGAACGAAAATCTGACATACGCGAAACAGAGGGAGACATAGGGTTTCCGCAACCGGGATGAGCAACGGCCACTCTAAAAGAAATACGGCCTATCTGACCATCGAGCAGTGATTTCGATCGCGGGAAACAAGTGAGTTGGGCAGATTAGGGAGCCTCAAACTTGGGCAGTGAAAATTTAAAGGCACTCCCTTCTTCTAGGATACTGTCAACTTTTATACTTCCCCCCTGTAATTCAACAAGTCTTTGACAAATAGCCAGGCCAATCCCCGTTCCCCCTGAGGCGCGACTGCGCGATCGATCGGCCCGCCAAAATCGCTCAAACACACGGGGTAAATCCGCTTGGGCGATGCCAATTCCGGTGTCTGCGACCTCAACCCAAAGGGCCTCGTCGGTCTCAGATACCGTTACTGTGATTTTGCCTATGGGGGTATAGCGGAGGGCATTACTCAATAAATTAACCAAGATCTGCTCAACTCGGGCAGGGTCAGCCCGTACGGGAGAAAGGTGGGGCGGCAGCATCAAGCTCAGGGTGCGCCGATCGTCATCAACAAGCTGGTCTTTAAAGCGGTGCACCACCTGCGTCACCAGCGTCTCTAGCTTCAACTTTTGTCGGTGAATAGGCAAATAGCCCGCCTCTAGCTTAGATAGCTCTTGCAAATCGTCAATCAATCGTTGCAATCGAGTCGTTTCGCGAATCAGCCGTTGATAGGTCTCTGGTGAGGCTGACAAAGTGCCATCGGAGAGTCCCTCCAGATAGCCTTTGACAACGGTTAAGGGCGTCCGTAATTCGTGGGTTAGGTCGCTGACAAGATCGCGCCGACGCTGCTCAACCCCCTCAAGATCGCCCGCCATCCGATTAAAACTCAGACCCAGTTGATTAAATTCTGGGATGTCTAGAGGCGGCACCCGCGCTTCCCAATCACCGGTAGCAAATTGCTGAGTAATCGTTTCCATCCGGCTTAAGGGACGAATGATGCGTCGCGAAATCAAGTAGCTCAACCCCCCCGCCGCACTTGCCCCCAGCACCACCGACCAGAGCATGCCCCGCTGCCACGCATCGGTAAACCCTTCTAAAATTTGACCGCGAATATGCTGCACCCGGACCCCGCGACCCTCTAGGCGTTCTAAAGTGACTACAAAATAGCGAGGGGTATAGAGTCGACTGACCACCGCCAGGGCCAAAATAGCCACCCCCATAACGATTAAATGGGAAAACAGCAGCCGAGTTCTGAGGGGGAGATTTTTAGACATTGAGTTTTTTAGACATTTAGGCGTCATCCTCAAACCGATAGCCCACCCCAATGACGGTTTTAACGAACGTCGGCTGAGACGGATCAGGCTCAATCTTTTTGCGTAACCGAGCGATGTGGGTATCGACAACCCGCTCATCGCCAAAAAATTCATCTCCCCAGAGCTTTTCAATCAGCTGGGTGCGATTCCAGACGCGACCAGGGTAGCTCATAAACGTAGCCAGCAGGTCAAACTCAAGCGGGGTTAACTCAATGGGTTCTGGCCCGACCGCCTCCTGTCTGACCGCCGTGCGCTGATCGAGATCGACCCTAAAGTGGCGGGTCTGATAGACATTGGCAGGTGGCTGTTCTTGATGGCGCAAACTTCGCCGCAGCAAAGCTCGCACCCGAGCCACCAGCTCTCGAGGGCTAAAGGGCTTTACCATATAGTCATCAGCCCCGGTTGAGAGGCCAATGATCCGATCGAGTTCTTCTCCTTTGGCTGTCAACATGAGGATATAGGGATCTTTAGGCCCAGGCTGCTGGCGAATCCGGGCACAAACTTCTAACCCGTCTAAACCAGGCAGCATCAGATCCAAAATCATTAAATCTGGTTGAAAAGTCCTAAAGGTTTCAATTGCAGTGATACCATCTCGACACACCCGACAGGTAAAGTTCTCTTGGCTTAAATAAAGTTGAATCAGCTCCGCAATTTCGGCCTCATCTTCTACAATCAAGATTTTCATACTCAATATTCAATGGAAAATCGACAATTTGAGTTGGCTAAGGTTCAGAGTGTGCGAGAGTATTCAAGACCATTTTGAAAATCGTACCTAATCATTCAGGACATCGGCATTCGTCTGATTGAGGAAATAACAATGAACCCCTCAATAAATTCTCCAGTATCCGAATTTACCCTCGCTAATCTCACCGAATCCCTCACCGCTCATCTCAATCAAACCTTACGCAAGGACATTACAACGCGCTGTGCGATTAGCCGGGGCAAGCTCATGGTCCTGGTTGAGCATCGTGCTGATGAGCGCTCCCTAGAGACTGAGTCTGTCTTTGAGCAAGTCGAGCGGCTGGTTCGCCAGCAGCTAACCGACGCAGGGCTACCAGAAGAAGTATCAGAGCTGGTCACGGCGACCGATGAGGTCAACGTACAGGTCTATCTTAAACAGGCGGCCGCCAGCCGACCTCAGGGCGTGCATCGGTTTAGCTGGCAGCTCAGTGAAGGATTTGAAGCGGTCTTTGGTGAAAAATCAATTGCCGATGCCGAAGCCCAGGTTTTTGAACCGGCCTTTCCAGAAACGCTAGAAGATCCGTCAGACACCGAATATGCCGAGGATGCTTATCTGGGCGATCTTCCCGAGATAGATTCTATGGAAGATACGTTAGCTTACGAGGGCACCGATCGTTCGGAAGATGATGCGGTAGGTGACGCGACAATAGCGGGGGCCGATCCTTTACAAACCCAGTCTGGAGATGGGCAAATCGACGAAGACGCTGCGCTCGATTCCCAGGGCACTGAGGGGCGCATCGCTGAGGGGCGCACTGAGGTAGAAGGCCTCGAAATAGAAGAGTCGGCCCTATCGTCAACGGAACTGGAGGCTGAGGCCCAAGCTCTCTGGGGCGATGCCCTAGACGAAGCACCTGATCAGGGCAGCGCCCCTAACGTAGCGGCTGTAGATGATTCGGATGTGCTTCATCAGACCCCGACGAGGCAGGGGTTTAAGCTGCCAGTCGAGCCCAGAGCCTTCGCGGCTGGTTTGCTAGCCACGCTCTTGGTGGGGGGACTGGGATACGTCGTGACGCGGCCTTGTTCGTTTGGTCCGTGCGATCGCATCACTAAAGCTCAAGACCTGGGTGACGCAGCCCGAGTCACCCTCAGTGATAATCCCTCGCCCCAGACCGTACTCGACATGAGAGATCAGCTCGAGACAGCGGTGCAGCAGCTACGCCCGATTCCCCCGTGGTCGTTTCATCGCGACAAGGCCCAGGGATTGTTAGACACCTATCAAGAGGAAGTAAACGACCTCAACAGCGTGATCGACGCCCAGCAAGAAGCGACCATTGCCGCCGCTGAGAGTCAGTCTCCCCCCCACCCGATTAAGCATTGGCAAACCGTAGCTGACCAATGGCGGGGTGCGATCACGCTGTTAGAAACGATCTCCCCCGAGAGCACAATCCACGCTGAGATCGTTGCCCCCAAGCTGACGGAATATCGCAACAACTTAAAAACGATCGAGGGTCGCATTGCCGCTGAGCAATCTGCTGACAATAGTGTCAACCAGGCACTGCAATCAGCCCTACTCGCCACCAAATTAGCCGAAAAAGCCACCTCCCTTGACGCGTGGGAAAAAGCCCTCCAGCGCTGGGAAAGCGCTGTGCTTCAGCTCAAGCAAATCCCCCGAGGAACCCTGGCCTATGGTGAGGCCCAAAAGCTGCTACCCAAGTACGACACCGAGCTCAGCAAAGTTAGAAACCGGACTCGCCAAGAACGCGTCGCCAACCAGTTTTATAACGAAGCCGTTCGCTACGCCGCCGAAGCCCGCAACTATGAATCTCAAGACCAGTGGACCCTGGCCATGATGAACTGGCGCAATGCCCTCACTCAGGCTAAAGGCATTCCCCAAGGCACTGCCCGCTACACTGAAAGCCAAAATATGGTCAAAACCTATCAGACCTCCCTCGAAAAATCCCAAGAAAACCTGCGGCAGGCCACCCGATTTCAGAAAGCTGAGCAAAACATCAACGCGGTTTGCGGCACTGCCCTGCAGTACTGCACCTACGCGATGAAAAACGGCAAGGTACGCCTCAATATCGCCGCTGGCTACGACGACCTGATTGAGCTATCGATTACCCCCCCCGACCAGCGCCCGGCCCCCACCGCTAACCAGCAGATGATTTTCCAGGCTAATAACATGCTGGAGCGGATTACCAACATCGGTAAACAAACCCAGCTTCAGATCGAGCTATACGATGCAGGCGGGGCGTTTATTGCAAGATATCAGCCTGATTTGAATGGGTATGTGAAACGGTAGGGAGTGGGTAATGGGTGGTGAGTAGTGAGTAGTGAGTAGTGGGGGGATGAGGAGACGCGGAGAGATGGGGAGGTAGGGACTGGCCTTGTGCGTTTCGGCTAGGCGCTCACCGTGGAAGCCCTTTCCAGGGCAGGATTAGACGCAATCAATCGAGGGCCACAAATGTCTTACAGTCAGTTCAAAACCCTGGGTCAAGCCCTTGATGCGTTTGAGCTAGATCTTCAGGAACAGGGGTTTTTCCCAGACATTAAGCCCATCTCACCGTCTGAGGTACTATCAAGCTACCTCGAAGACACCTTACCCATTGTCTCGATTACGGGGAGTGAAAAGGCCAGATCGGAAGGGATTATATACCCTGTGCTAACCGAAGTCCGGCGAGTTTTGCACAAGCAAATCTCTCTATTTTCGGGCGAAGAATTTAATGTAGATGCAGAACATGGGCTGAATGGCATCTGTGATTTTGTCCTAAGCCGCTCCCCCAAGCAGTTAGTGATCCAGGCTCCGGTGGTGATGATGGCTGAGGCCAAACGGGCTGATCTATCGATGGGCATCGGTCAGTGTGTTGCAGAGATGGTCGCTGCCCAGCGGTTTAATCACCAAAATATGTCTTCGATTGAAACCATTTACGGCTGTGTTACCAGCGGCAGTCAGTGGTTGTTTCTACGGCTGCACAACCAGACCGTGACCATCGTCTGGTTGAATATGCTCTGCCGCCGGTTGACCCAATCTTGGGCTACCTGGTTTGGATGGTCAGTGAAGGGTAATCTTCTGACAACAACGGCTCTGATCACAGATTAGCTAGGGTCAAAATATTACATTTTACGAGCATTTACTATGTTGATGAAAAGGATTCCAGTTCTCTGGATTGGGATCTGGTAATTGAAGCTCTAACAAACCTTGAAATTTTCTAAACCTTTCATAGGTATCAGAAATAGACTCTCTCAGAATTAAGGATGCAAAAAGTATTTGGCTAGGATGAATATAGCCGCCTAAAAAATCATTAAAGAAAGGGCTAACTTGCTTCATGAGAGTGGTTTTATTTTCTGGTATGCCAAGCAATTGATTTAGCAACGATAAATCAATATCTGGCACAACTAAACCTAGAGGAGAGAATTTTTCCATGCGAGCTATAATTTTCTCGAATGGCTCATTTAAGTCACGCGAGACTGTCACTAGGTGGTGAGCTATTTTACAGCCTATAGGCCAAACAGAATCCCCATAAAAGCTATTTGGCAGAACCACTAAATCCTCTGGATTAATACTTGTCATATTGAGCAAGCTTAAATCAATTCTAGGCATTCTTAGACCTAAGCATTCAAACTTTTTAAGCCTTCTCATACTGCCTTGCAAAGATTCATCATAATATGCTGATATTTTTAGCAAATGGAGAATAGAGATACGATTGCTTAAAAGCGGCTTGGTTCCGTCTAAATCGGGAGATAAAACTCTGAAATCTTCATCATCTATTGAAAAGCCTTTAAACTCGTTAGGTTCTATTTTTGGTAAGGTCAACCCTAACGCTGAAAACCTAGACAGTCTTGTAGAGATTTGATCAACTGATTCTCCAATTTCTCTTGAAAGGAACAATATATTTGCGGGATATACAAAATTATTGTCTGCCTCTGATTTATTTAGTTCTGATATAAGAGACAAGTCTTCTGAAGATGCTCGAATTTCCGCAATATCAGAGTTACTTATTCTAGGAAGTCTTAACCCTAAAGGTTTGAATTTTGAGAATCTCTTATGAATACTCTGGATTGATTCAGACAACTTTTCAGCACTTAGAACGAGATGTGAAGCAGAAATAAGATTTTTACTTAGGCGGGAATCTATATGTTTTGAGCCTTCCACATCAGAGGTGATAAGCACATGATCTAGTTCATCAATAGTGATATCTTCCAATGCCTTGATATTCACCTTTGGTATGCTCAGCCCTAAAGAGGCAAACTTGAGAAATCTTCTGTATGTAATAGCAATTGGCTCATGCAAATGATAAGCCGAAAGAGCTATATGGGCTGATGGAACCTTGTCTTGATGATATCGAGAAGTTGCATTGCGATTCAAATCCATCCTTAGAACAAACCCATCCTCAGCTGTTATTTTTGGCAAAGAACAGAGTTTTAACCACTCAGGCAAACTGTCCAACCATACCTCAGGAAGCGCAATTTTCTCATATTCACCCCAAATTAGAGCTCTGTAAGGGAACAGCCAAGATGGCATACCGGTTCCAAGAATTCGAGATAGTGGTTGGTAGGCTTCATCAATTCCATGACTTAAAAGTCCTAAATCTCCTGCAAAACATCCGACTTGCCCAACAGGTAGTTTGGAAGCGTCGCTAAACCATCTAGAAAAACGTATACTTCGATTCTGATTTTCTAGAACTTGACATAGCTGTCCAGCTACCTTTGGCCATTGACGTGACAAACTCCACAGCCAAGGAAAGCTTGTTTCTGACCAGGAAACTAGTTCTTTGATACTAGAGATAAGAGCTTGATATACCCATTTTTCATCCCAATCTACAATCTTTTTCCTATCTACAGTGAGCTTAGGATAATGCTCCCTTGTTAGATTAATGACAAAGCATGATTGAGCGTTATCCTCGGTAAAAATACCGTCTACAAGGATGCATCCTGCTCTACCTGTGCGAAATTTTTTAGAGCTAGATATCCACCAAAGCTGATCGTTTTTCACTCTTAAATATTGATATTCTTTCAAGTTAAAGTCACTTATTTCTCCAGGATGCCAAATCTCATGAATTCCACCTTGG
>JBCBZL010000100.1:0-14775 GCA_039815385.1 Cyanobacteria bacterium P01_A01_bin.114 | reverse complement strand
TCTCAGATAGGCAGATGGGGGGAGCTTTGGGCGTTGGCATTGACTGAAAACGAATCTTTGACAGATGTACTTTCCCAGCCTACGACAGCCATGCCCCACACATTCTAAACTGATGGATTATCTTAAAATTCTAGGACTAGTCTGCTCATCGATGCCCAGGTGCAGTTTTCGCCAGGTGCGACGCTTGCTAACCCCATGCTCACGACATTTCCATTCGCCTTCACCATAGACTTTTACACCCGTGCTATCAATCACCACATGACGGGGACCACGAGTTGGGCTCACCAACAGATTGACCTTCAAATCCTCAGCCCGGCGCGAGAGGGTGCTGTAGTGCGGCAGCTCTAGCTCTAATGACATCAACGAAAATATCGAGCGCGCAAACCCGATCGTCTGACGCAAGGGCTGTCGATACACCGACTTGAGGGTGAGCAACGTCTCTATTGCTAAGTCACTGTAGGTGTTTGATGCGCCTCGTTTACCGGTCTTCTCGGTATTCTTCCAGGCACTGGCCACCTCTTCGCTAATCCAAATGTTGAGGCTGCCTCGGGCGGCTAGGGCGGCATCATATTCTGGCCAATTGTCAACGTGGTAGCGGGTTTTCATCGTCTCCATTACTTGGGTGTGTCTACTACAACACTACGAATTACGATGGGCCTCCGAAACTACCCATAGACCTATTTGTGCAACAAAACCGGAATGAACTGGCTGTGATGGAAGGCCATCAGGGCAGTGTCTTGCAGGTGGTATTCTCTCCGGATGGCCAGCAGATTGCCACCCGCGGGGAGGACGGCACGGCCCGATTGTGGGACTTATCGGGCCAACAAATTGGCCAATATGAGGGCTATGGAACTATTCGCGAGGATTGGCAATACATTGCGGTGAGGCTGCAACCCGATCGCTTGAGAGAGAATGAGGTGGTTAAACTATGGCCGATTTATACCCTCGATAGGCTAGACGAGTTGTTAGCCAGCGCCTGTGAGCGGCTGACCCCTTACATGACCAATAATTCTGACGTGAGTGATGAGAAGCGGGCGCTTTGTAGGTTGTGAGAAATGGGTGAGGGGGGTGAGATGGTGAGATGGTGAGGAGGTGAGGAGGTGAGAGTGGGAATTCTGGGTATCTGTAGTGGTAGATATCAGGATGAAAGTTCGGTCTTATCAGGATCTAGAGATTTGGCAGATAGGAATGACCCTGGCTGAGGAGTCGTAATAGGAATCGTTACCCCCGATCAAACCAAGCCTATTCTGATGAAATGTGCTTCTACAGGCAGAATGCTCAGAGCACTTATTATTTCCCTTCAAAGAAAAACCTAACCTCTTCACCCTTCACCACCTCACCCACTCACCACCTCACCCACTCACCCGATCGCGAGGTTCGTAAATGCCCATCTCCTTAAAAATCGCTATCATTGCGGCTCATTTCTCCACCTATATCGTGGCGGCTATCAATATTTGGATCTTTTCCCGGCGCAGTGAGTTTTATCAAACCGTCGTCAAGTTGAGATCGCTCCCGCTCATCTACTTTGGGTTTGCCTGCTTTGCCATCTCTGCCTCCTACGAAATCGCCGAACACATTGGCGATGACTGGCTCTACGAAAGCCAAATTTCTCCGCTTAATCGCCTGTTTTACACCTTCATCACCGCCGGGCTGTGTCTGATTGCCCTGGGTTTAAGAGAATCTAGGATCTTAGATATCTTGCTGGTTGCCAGCCTGATTGCGGTGCCGTTAACCTACGGCATAAACGACAGCAAAAGCCTGATGCAGTTGATTTCACTGATTCCAGCCGCCATTTTTGTCTATAACTGGTACGTGGTGATGCGAGATTGGCGAGTCTTTTTATATTTGCTTTTCTCCAACGTATTGGCCCTAGGGTTCGGGATTGCGCTGATTGTCACCGGGCAGCAGGCCTTCCATCTCTTTGTCGGGCCTGCCTCTGCGATCGCACTCCTAATCTTGGGCTACGTCACCTGGGTAACCCCAAAGCGAATGTCTTGAAACACCCAGCACCAAGGAGCAATAGACGGCCTACCACGGCAAAACAAAAACCTCAGCCCTAAAATCCTCGATGTCGCCGCGCAGGTCGCCCACGGGTAGCTCAAATCGTGCCCAGCGATAGGGCTCAATGACGGGTGCGATCGCAGTTTCAGTATGATATTGCTCTGTCGTATTAACAACGCCATAAATGCCAGCCTCCACCGTCGGCTCTGTGGTTGGGTTATACAAACTGCCCACCAGCATCGGCCCACGGGCCGGATCGCTCACAAACTCGACCGTTTCAAGCAAAGGTAAATTGACCGTCAGCTGATCTGGCACGCGAGGTTGACCATTAAGCTGCAAATCAGATGGCCCAGCTGACTGCAAATCGGGCTGCAAATTCGGCAAATTGCGCTGCGAAGGATGGGCCAACCCCGGCTGAATAGAATTACCCGCGCTCGGCAATGCACTATCAGGCGACAGAGATGGCGATGAGGAACCGCACAGATGCGCCAGATCGACAGTCTCACCACGCAGGTGAATATAACAGGTTGGATCGGCGGCGGCAGGCAGGGCAAAAAGCAAGAGAAAAGACGACGTCATGATCGGGCGGATGCGCATCGGAGGCTTTCCAGAAACATCTGATTTCTGGATAACAGACATCTAGATTGTCAGTTGTTGCCCCTTGCTACCTTCCCACGAAAAACCACCAAAGCTTTACAGGGCTTTATTAAAATAATGTATAAACGAGAACTAACGGCCAAACAGCTGTCTAGTGCAGCGTCAAGCTTAAAATTTCAGTTAGGCGACGTGAGATAGTGAGCTGGTGAGACGGCGAGACGGTACTCACCTACTCACCAGCGCAGCGCACTCACCCACTCACCAAACCCGAAAATTTCGTCATCAGTCTTACCCGTAAATTTAAGGCTGACAAACTACTAGCTTTTAAGCTGACTTTCATCAGAAAATGGTTCATGCGTACTAAAATAGTCAGAGACGGGCTGTCTTGAATGGGCTGTCTTTGCAACCCCACACAACTCAGCCCCACAAGCCACAACCTCACAAGACTCAATACCGCACAGCAATGGCTAATCTACTGCTGATCGAAAGTCCTGGCAAACTCAAGAAACTCAGCCAAATTTTAGGGCCAGGCTGGATGGTCAAAGCCAGCGTAGGCCACGTCCGCGAGCTGACCAATGACGGCGAAGACGCCCTCGGCTTTGATCTGGATGGCAGCCAGATCCACTGTCGCTATACGCCCCGCAGCGCTCGTGCGAAGCAAGTTCTCTCAACGCTGCGTAAAGCCGTCAAGCAGGCCGACACGGTCTACATCGCCACTGACCCCGATCGAGAAGGAGAAACCATTGGCTGGCATTTACAGCAGGCCCTGAAACTCAAAAATCCACGGCGAGTGGTCTACAGCGAGATTACCCCCACCGCCGTGCGCCAGGCCATTGCCCAACCCCGCACCCTCGATCAGGCTTTGATTGCCGCTGGCCGCGCCCGCGATTGCCTCGATAAGCTGGTGGGCTACAAAGGCAGCCGTCATGTGGTGTGGCCCCTGAACAACGGGACCAAGTCTATGGGGCGTGTCCAAAGTGCCACCCTGCACCTGCTCTGTTTGCGCGAGCGCGAGATTCAGGCCTTTACTCCCCAAGACTACTGGAGCGTTTGGGTGACCTATCAAGAAGGGTTCAAGGCGTTTTATCGCCGCAGGGTAACCGCTAGTCGCCAAAGTAGCGATACGGCTAAAGCGAATACGGCCAAAGATGACACTGCTCAAGATGCCAGAACAGCCAAGAAAGAGGCCCCTGAGTCTGACCGGGTTACGAGCCAGGCTGAGGCCGAGCGACTGGTCGAGATTGCCCGCTCTAACCCCCACCAGGTCACCGCTATTGAGGGCAACACTAAACACCAGTCGCCCCCGCCAGCTTTTATCACGTCCACCTTGCAACAGTCTGCCGGGGCCAAACTCCGATTTACCCCAGACAAAACCATGAAGGTGGCCCAGTCACTGTATGAAGCAGGCCACATCACCTACATGCGTACCGACTCCGTCGCGTTGTCAAAGCCTTTTCGGGCCGCTGTGCGAGACTATCTGAGCCAGCACGACCCCAGCAATATTCCTAAACAAACGGCCAGGCACCGCTCTGCTAAAGGGGCCCAGGCCGCCCATGAGGCGATCCGACCGACCGACGTCAATCGCACCCCGCAGCAGCTGCAAAACACCGTCTCTTCAGACGCCGCCCAGCTCTACACACTGATTTGGAACCGGGCCGTCGCGTCACAATGCTGCCCGGCTCGACTGCGCAAAACCCGCATTGTCACCCAGTCGGGGGAGGCGTTTTGGGAAGCGCGGGGCCAGGTGGTTGAGTTTGCTGGCTATACCCGCTACTGGAATAATCTGAGCGCCGATGCCCAGCTGCCAACACTCCAGCAGAGCCAATCGCTGACCTTACAAAAGGCCCAGGCCGACCAAAAGCAAACCCAGCCCCCACCCCGCTACACCGAACCCAAGCTAGTGCAGCTGATGGAGCGCAAAGGCATTGGTCGCCCCAGCACCTATGCACCCACCATCAAGACGCTGCGGGAGCGCACCTATGTGCAACTCGTCAAGAGCAAGCTTCAGCCCACCGAGCTGGGCATGGGGCTAGATGCTGCGTTAGAAAAACTGCTGCCAGATCTGATTCAACCCGCGTTTACGGCTCAGATGGAAGCAGAGCTGGATGCGATCGCAACCGGGCAAAAAGACTGGCAAGCCTATCTAACCGGCTGGTACCGCGAGTATTTCGCCCCAGCGCTCCATCAGGCCCAGACAAAACTTGGCACCAAAGCAGTTCAGACGGCGCTGCGCTCAGGTACCCCCCCTCGCCAGTCTACGCAGCCAGGCGACTCGCAGCCAGTCCAGCCGCGCTCACGTCAGCGCCGCCCCCAGGCAGTCGGGGCAAAGGCAGTCGGGGCAAAGGCAGCTGCACCCAAGAGTCCCTCCTCAAAAAGCAAGGTGGCCTGCCCAAAATGTCAGCAGAAGATGAATAAAATTCCCTCTCGCTCAAAGAAACTCAAGGCCAATCATTTTCTCAAGTGCGACGCCCCCAGCTGCGGCACCGTCATGTTTTGGAACCCCAAACAAAAAGGCTACGAGCTGCCCTATGCCCAACGCACCCCTGACCCTGAAGCGTTTACCGACTATCCTTGCCCTAGCTGTGGAGCCCTACTCGAACGTCATTCGTATCAAAAAGAGGGACAAGCCAAGGTGATGCTGCGATGCTCATTGCTAGCCAACCGTCGGGGCAAATGTAAGGAGGTTGCCTTCTTCCAGAGCCGCGATGGCTTTTGGTCACCGAAATTTGGCAATCTGAATATTGCGGAAAACCCATAAATTTCCCAATAAAATGCAGTCGCCAAAGCTATTTTGACGACTGCGCTAGTCTTCGAATTTGAATTTCTTAGATTTCTAATACGAAATCTTGTCTAGCTATACCCAATACCGGAGGGTGTCTAGTTTTACGCCCCTAACAGGCTCAAATTTTGAATCGAGGGCGCTTCATTCGGATTTGGGACAACTTGAAATATCAATATCTAGTCAGCAACCATCTCCTTAAACGCCTTCCCAGCAGAAAACGCGGGTACCGTCGTCGCCGGAATCGTCATCGTCTCACCTGTCTTTGGATTGCGCCCCTCACGGGCCTTGCGATCGCGAGGCTCAAAGCTGCCAAAGCCAACCAGCGTTACCTTATCGCCGCTAGACACCGTTTCCATCAGGGTCTCAATCGTCGCGGTCAAAACCGTATCAGCCGTCTTCTTGGGAACCCCTACCTTTTCAGCGATCGCATCGATCAGTTCACCTTTGTTCATATCAACAAAACCAAGTCATCCCGGCATTTTTAACATGAGAACCCAGAAAGCGCAAGGGTTTACCTCTGCTAGATATGCGAACCTGTGATGCCAAATTCGAATGCAGTACCCCTAATTCAAAATGGCAGCCTGTCAGGGGCATGAAATTTTACGCCCTGCGGGATCGGGGGCAGCTAGACAAGATTTCGTATGGGTAGATAGGATCGCGCACTGACTCGCTCAGTACGCTACACGACAAAATGCAGGAATATCTAGACAGCGGCGTCCGTTTGGGCTGGTTATTCAATCCTCAAGATCAGCAGGTCGAGATCTATCGACAGCGTCAGCCCAAAGCAGTACACCCCCTGCCTATGACACTATCTGGAGAAGACGTTCTGCCAGGGTTTACCCTGCGGATAGGCCCTTTTTCTAGTGTCTAGCTGGTTGGCTGACAAAAGTTCTGGAATCCTTGAAAGCTCGTAGGTTGGCGTTGAGCTTGTCGTAGGCTTTGCCTTCTCGTAGAGTAACCCAACAAATCTTTGATATCGTTGGGTTTCACGAGTTCAACCCAACCTACGTATTAAAAAATTGCCATCAAGACACGCCCTCTGTGAGGCTGTTTGGTTAGCGTCTGAACTGATCCCAATGGGTAATCGAGGGAATCTCAGGCGGTGTGGGTTTCGCATTGGGCCGTTCGCCAGCGCGATCGAAGTGAACCGCCTGCATCCCAAGCCGCATCGGGGCCATGACATCGTTTCTGAGATGATCGCCAATAAACAGAACTCGCGAGAGATCTTGAATACCCGCTAGCTCAAGAGCGGCCTGGTAAATCTCAAGACCTGGCTTGCGCCAGCCGCAGGCCGCACTGTCGAGCACAAAGTCAAAATATTGCCGCATCCCATATTCTGTTAAAAACTTAGCGGGCCACTCAGCTAAAAAGTAGTTAGACACCACCCCCATTTTTACCCGGCCATGCCAGTGCTCTAGCATAGTCTGCACCCCTACAGGCAACCGCAGGGTTTTAGGATAGGCCGTTGCAAATTGGACAGCCATGGTATTAATCACCTGCTGAACCTGCTCAGGATCGGCCTGCGGACGGTAAGCGGCCAGAATATGCTGCATCCGTTCTTGCAGGGTATATTCTTTGGCCTTACCCGACAGATGGGCCTTGCGCCAGCGATGGTAATCCTGACGAAATTCTTCGAGGGTGTCGTAGAGCCCGGCTTCGACCGGGACATGGTACATCGGAGCCAGCCCTGACTCGTCGCCTGTCTCATCAAAGTCATCAATAAGGGTATTGAAGCAGTCAAAGAAAATCCAGTCGAAGGGGTCGGGGTGAAACATGGGCGGATGCGATTAGAGGGCGAAGGAGGTGGGGAAGGGCGAAGGGGGAAAGGGGAAAGGCGAAGGGTAGGGGCGTTGCATTCAACGCCTGTACGGGGGGAGGGAAGGGGGAAGGGCGTTCGCGAAGCTATGCCGAAGGCAGCCATATCCGCAGAGTTGTTGCCCGCAGGGCTATAGGGCAAAGGGGCTGTAGATAAAAAGGGCTGTGAATAAAAAGGACGTGGGTAGAAGACGCAATTGAGCGGGTGTGATAGGTAGTAGGGTAATCGTTAACGAATCAGAGGCAGTGGGCAATGGTGGACAGTCAATCAATCGGTGGGCCAATTAAGCGGGTATTGGTCGCTGGGGCAACGGGTGGGGTCGGGCAGCTTGTGGTGGCCAAGCTGCTAGATAAAGGCTATACAGTACGAGCGCTGACGCGCAGCATCGAGAAAGCAAAGGGGCTGTTTGGCGATCGGGTTGAGGCGGCGGTAGGGGATATTCGACAGCTCGAAACCCTAGGAACAGCCGTCCAATTTGTAGATGCTATCATCTGTTGCACGGGGACGACGGCATTTCCTTCAGAACGATGGCAGTTTGACCTACCTGAGGCAAACCCACTCGAGGCAGCGCTGAGCTGGGGGCGGGTTTATTTTGATGCTGACTATCGTAGGCTGCGATCGCAAAATAACCCAAACAGCGTTGATGCGGTGGGGGTTGCCAACCTCGTCAAAGCGGCCCCAGCAGACCTTAAACGGTTTGTATTTGTCTCATCCTGTGGCGTAGAGCGCAAAGACCAGTTTCCGTTTAATCTGCTCAATGCCTTTGGGGTGCTGGATGCTAAAGCCAAGGGAGAAGAAGCCATTCAGCAATCGGGGTTACCCTACACCATCATTCGCCCCGCCCGGCTGATTGATGGGCCGTATACCTCCTCCGATTTGAATACTCTCCTCCAGGCCAAAACCGACGGTAAGCGGGGCATCGTTCTGGGCACCGGGGATCGGCTCAACGGCGAAACCAGCCGCATTGACGTAGCAGCTGCCTGCGTAGAATGCTTAGCCTCTGCGGAACCTCAAAATGCCGTATTTGAAATTGTCAACACCGGGGATCGCCCCGACCCGGTTGATTGGGCGCAGCTATTCAGCACATTACCAGCTAAGCAAACTGTCAGCTAAGGCCGTCCTCTAGAAATATCGCCAGAAAAACTGCCAGAAAAACTGCCAGAAAAACTGCCAGAAAACAATAAAAGGGGTTTGGCAAGCCCAAACCCCTGATACATCAAATATTTGATTGGTCTTTCTATCGAGGAGTCGGCACGTCTGCAGGTAGGTCGCCTGATCAGCAACCGCTATCCAGGCGTCACCTGCAGCACCAAGGCGCGTCTGTCAAAAGACTGAACCTTGCCTGATTCTTTGAGGTCTTCAACAATCTGGCTGAGTAGCTCAATGGCCCGATCGCGATGCTGGTGCTCTCGGCCCCGCAAGCGAATCCGGAACTGAACCGTATCCCCTTTAGCCAGCCACTCCATCGCGTTATTAATACGGCGCTGGTAGTCTGAATCCCCCACATTGGGACGCAGTTTGACTTCTTTTAGACTGGTTTTGTGCGAAGACTGACGATTGCGTTTTTCTTGTTGATATTTAAATTTGCCGTAGTCTAAAACTTTGGCCACAGGGGCGTCTTTGCTTTGTGAAACCAGTACTAAATCTAGCCCTGCGTCTTGTGCAAGTTGTAGCGCTTCTTGAGTGTCGACGATGCCGTGATTGGTCCCCTCATGATCAATCAAACGAACCTGAGCTGCTTTGATTTGCCGGTTTTTAAAATGCTTCTGTGCGATAAGTCTGTCCTCCGAAAAATTGATAAACGAAACGGCTAAATTTGTAATACCCCAATATTAGCCTAAGCACTGCGATAGGCACCCTTTCTCTGTAAAGATTTGACACTTACCGGCAGTCGGGCTGCTAAAGTCGGCTGCGTACATTAGCTCAGGCGCTCATGATTTTTAACTTCCTCGAACTGCTGGGGGTCGGCGTCTTTGCCGTCAGCGGGGCGCTGGCAGCGGGTCGTAAAAGTTTAGATTTACTGGGGGTGATGGTGACCGCGCTGGTCACCGCAATCGGAGGCGGCACCTTACGCGACGTGCTGCTCGATCGCCATCCCGTCTTTTGGATTGAGCAGCCGGTGTATATCACAATTATTTTGGCAGCTGCCATGCTGACGGTGGGGTATACCCGTTTTTTTAGCCCACCCAACAAATCGCTTCTGATTGCAGATGCGCTGGGGCTAGCTCTATTTTCGATCAGCGGGGCTCAAATTACCGAGCAGGCCCAGCTAGCTGGGCTGATTGTGATTTTGATGGGCACCATTACAGGCACGGCAGGCGGGATCTTGCGAGACATTCTTTTAGCGGATATTCCGGTGATTTTGAGGCGGGGGCGGATTTATGCCACCGCTGCCATTGTCGGGATCGGGGCTTATTTATTACTGCAAAACGTTGGTATCGAGCAGTCTGCGGCGGCGGTAGTCGGTATGTTGACAGTGGCCGTGCTGAGACTCGCGGCCATTATTTGGGGCTTTACGCTGCCCGTCTTTAGTTTGTCAGATCCCTCTGACTCTTCCCTTTAAACCACAGTCCTTTAGATCACAGTGACTAAAAGTGACTAAATCACAGTGATTCGATTCACCTTCGAGGCATCACTGATTTCTTCTAGCCCTGCTTTAGGAGTACCCATAAATGAGCGCCGTTTCTGATCGTTATCAAACCCAGACTTCTCAGACCCAAACGTCTCAGGCCCAGATGCCTCAGGCCCAAACGCCTCAGGCCCAGACGCCTCAGGCCCAGACCTTTATCAACAGTCGAAAACCTCTTTGGAATGCAGGTGCGATCGCATACACCTTGCTCAGCTACTTAATAGGGCTGACTCTCCTTTTTCAAGCGGGGTGGCTCAGCATTGCAGGGGGTTTACTCTTGACCCACAGCCTGATCTACTCAGCCTATCTATCTCACGAGTTTATGCACGGCACCATTTTTGCCGGTCGCCGCTGGAATGCCATTTGGGGCACGGTGATGCTGTGGCTCAATGGGGCCTGCTACGGCAGCTTTGATGACCTGGCGGTGCGCCACATTGCTCATCATGTAGACCGTGTTGATTTTTCAGGGTTTAAGCTGGCTGAGACCCTTCAGGCTCTCCCCAGGCCGGTTCGCTGGGCGGTATTAGGGCTGGAATGGCTGTATCTACCCGTGATTTCCTTTTGGCTACAGTGGCGCGGGGTGCTGAAAACGTGGCAGCAGCCCGACCAGAGACTGCGGGTGACGCTGACCCTGCTCATCCGGGGCAGCCTGTTTGCCCTAATGGGCTGGCTGGCTCCCAAAGCGCTGCTGCTCTACTGTATTGCCTACATTAGTATGGTAAATCTGCTGCGCTGGATGGATGCTTTTCAGCATACCTACGAGGTGTTTCCCTTTGGGACACCCGTGCCAGTGCGATCGCGAGAAGACGAACAGGCCAATACCTTCTCAACCCTAGTATCTCCCCGCTATCGATGGCTTAACCTGCTGATGCTCAACTTTGGCTACCACAATGCCCACCACGAAGTGATGAAATGCCCCTGGCACAGCCTGCCCGCCCTCGATCGCACCCTCTTCAAAGGCGACGAGGTTCACTATGTGCCCCTGCCGCAGCTGCTGCGCAGCTATCACCGTTTCCGCATCCAGCGCATTTTTTCAGGCCAGGGTCAGGCCACTGACGAAAACCGACAACCCACCCCCGACTTGTTTTACGGGGCAGTCGGGGTTTCATTTTTAACGATTTTTTAGGGGGGTGAGAAGGCACTCAAGCAGTGTCAGCAGCATAGAAAGACCCGCTCTAAACTTTTTTGAGCGGGTGTGATTTGAGGTTTAGCAGCGCCTTTGCCGTTACACCAGCGTAAACACCGCCCCCTAACGCCCCCAAGAGGATACTCCAGGCAAGCAGAGATAGCCCTGAAAGCTCGTAGTACTGAGAGAGCACCCAACCCAAGGCACCTCCACTAAACCAGCCCAGGGCTCGCCCCAAGAGGTTGGCTAACCACCACTGACGTAGCCCCTGAGCATGGTTGCGTAACACTAATACTTGCCCCAAGCCCACAAACAGGCCGATCACCAAGCCATAAACGGCGAACACGATCAGCGGGCCAAACTGCAAAGCCCCGCCAGACCTAAACCAACTATTGAACAGGGCAGGCCCAATCGCTAACAGTCCGCCATTTGCAAACAGCCCCAGCCACGACCCTACGTAGCTGCCCAGAATATTGGCAGCGATCCATTGCCAAGGCTTGATCTTGGGAAACGTTTGCCTGAGACAAACAGCCTGAAGGGGCCCCACGACAGCCCCCACGATCAGCCCCGCCAGGAACAGCGGGCCAAAGAAGTACAAAGCTGAAAGCTGCCTGATCAAACTCAGGGGGGTGGCGATGGCAAACCCTAACGTATTCATTCCCACCCACAGTAGGATCAGCTGTTTAGAAGATGGGGTAGGGGATAAATCTTGGGAACGACTGGCAGGCATTATTCAAGTTTGATAGGTGAGTGCGCTGTGCTGGTGAGTGTGCTGTGCTGGTGAGTGCGCTGTGCTGGTGAGTCGTGAAGACCAACTCACCAACTCACCAAACCAAAATTTTAAGCCTGACGCAATACTAGCCGAACTAATCCCTTGCCTGCATTTTGACCCAATAACGTCGCCAGCAGAATGATCCCGGCTCCCATCAACCCTCGAGCCCCCAGCGTCTCTCCCAAAAACCAGAACGAGAATAGCATCGCAAACACAGGCTCAAGCGTGTAGAGCAAAGCGGCTTCGTGGGCGGCGACCCAGCGTTGTGCCTGGGCCTGCGCCCAAATTGGGAGTGCCGTCACGGCAAGCCCTAGATAAAATAAGATCCCGAAGTGTTGAATCATTGGCTCGAACTGATTCGCTATCTGAGGCCCTGCCCAAACCAGGCTCAGCAGCGTCATCACCCACAGCTGCACCGCCGTCAGCGGCAGAGTGGCATAGCGAGACGTGATCTTGTCTAGCAGCAAGATGTAGACTGCGGCACTCAGCGCCGCGAGAAATGCTAGCAAATCGCCCCAACTCAGACCGCCGCCCTCCCAGGACAAAATGCCAACGCCAACAACTGCCAGCCCTGCGGCGATCGCTACTCGGACAGGTAGTTTACGTCTGAGCACAGTGCTTGAGAGCAGCGGCACGAGAATCACGTTAAGGCTGATAATAAAGGCCGCTCGATTAGCCGCGATCAGCTCAAGCCCGATCAAGGCTAGCGTGCAGGCTAAGAAATAAAGGCTACCCAGCAGGCTGCCTGCGATCAGTAAAGAACGATTCAGCTGACGTAGCCAGGGAATCAGCGCGATCGCAGCCACCGCAAACCTCACCGTCAAAATCACCGACGGGGACAGATAGTCCACCACATACTTCTGCGCTGGAAAAGACGTCCCCCACACAAAGGTGGTCAAAATGAGCAGCAAGATCCCTCGATGATGGAGATTTTTCACAGTGTATTCAAATAACGGGTTCCGATAGCGGGTTCAGATGTGAAAGAGGCAAATAGCGTGTTCTCACAGTAATCGCTGCTTACTCAATCAACCACTGACCGCCTGAATCATATCTATCGATGGATTTAATATAATGAATTTGATGCATTACGCAGGCGTTAGAAGCTTGGGTGGGTTTGCTTCAGGGCGCTGACGTTTGCGACGGTGCCGATGCAGCAGCAGATAGGCCGCCGGGGTAAAATACAGCGCCAGAAAAGGAGAGCCGCCGATGCCGCCCGCGATCGCAATTGCCAACGGCTGCCAGAAGGGGTTGCCATCTGCCAGCAGCGGCACAAAGCCCACCATCGTCGTAATCGTCGTGGTTAAAACGTGCCGCGTGGCGCGAACAACCACCTTTTGAATCGCTTTGCGATCGCCTTTGCTAGCCAAGTCATCTTCGTTGATCGCTGACAGCACAATGATGCTGCCGTTGATGGCAATCCCGATCAGGCCCATGGTGCCGACAATCGCCATGAAGCCCAGCACTGAGCCAAAGGCCCACAGCGAAAACAGCGCCATCCCCACCGAGCCAATGCCCACAACAGCCACAATGCCCGCCGAGCGAAAGCTTCTAAGCGACAGCGCCAGGGCGGTGCCCATCACGAGCAGCAGCAGCCCTACATAGGCAAGCAGGTCACCCGTAGCATCGCTGCTTTCGGCCTGTTCGCCGCCAATCTCGGTGTAGTAACCGGGCGGTAGCTCAAACCCGCGTGCCGCCATCGCCGCTTGAAAGTTGTTGAGCACCTCAGAGGGCAACACCCCCGCCGTGATAAAGGCCTGCACCGTATTCACGCGCTGCTCGTTACGACGGGTAATCTGAGCAAGCTGCGGCACGAGGCTGAAGTCGCCAATTGCTGAAAGCGTCCGAAAAGTCTCTTGCTGCGGGTCTACCTGATCGGGCTGCAAGTTAAGCGAAGCCACCTGCGAGAGATTGCCCCGGCTATCGTTGGCGATTTGAACCCGCACGGGCAAGTTTTCGGTCGACTCTAAAATAGAGCCGCCCACAGCCCCTTCCAGCGTGGCCTCTAGCTGCTGGGCCACCGCTGTGTTAGAGAGCCCAGCCAGATGGGCCTGCTCTTCGTCGATGGCTAAGGCTAGCTTAGGCACCGTCACGGTGAGATCGTCGCGCACGTGAATCACATCGGGCACCGTGGTCAAAATTTCTCTCACGTCGGCCCCCAATTCTCTCAGAACCTCGATATTAGGCCCGTAAATTCTCAGCTCGACGGGGGCCTCGAACGGCGGCCCCTGTTCTAACTGCCGCACGAGCACCCTTGCCGCTGGCAGTGCCTCATCCAGCTCATCTTGAATCTCTCGGATCAGCGTCCTCACGTCCTCTGAAGAGGTGAGCTGCACCATCGCCTGGGCGTAGTAAGCAGCATTTTGTCGGCTATTCGGGATGTTGTAGTAAAACTTGGGCGCGCTTTCTCCGACAAACCAGTGGACTTCCTGGATCTGGTCGTAGCCGAGGAGAATATCGCGCGCGCGCAGCACTTCTGCCTGGGAATTTGCGATCGCACCCTGATTAGCAAATTCGACCTCAATCTGAAACTGATCTCGCGCCAGCGAGGGAAAGAACTGAGACTCTAAGCTACCGGCTTGCAGAAAACCCACCACTGGCAGCACCAGGGTCAAAACCACACCAAAGATAGGCTTTGCGGTAATTCGCTCCAACGTCCAGCGATAAAGCCCGCCCAGCCGCCGAGAAGAAATCCCCTCATTCCACCAGGCACCCGGCTTCATCAAGATCCGAAATCCCTGCTCAAATACGTTTCGAGGCCTATGTTCCCCGGCTTCTCTTTCTCGCACATCTTTAATATCAGCCTCACGCTTGCCCAGAAATCTGCCCGTCAGTGCCGCAATCACCGTCAGCGACAGCAGCAGCGATGACACCAGCGACAAAATCACCGTCAGGGCAATCGAACCGACAAACTCGCCCGCACCCCCTGGCAAAAGCGCAATCGGCAGAAAGGTCAGCACCGTCGTCAGCGTCGAGGCAAACAAGGGCGATTGCAGATATTTGACGGTCTCTACCACCGCTTTCTCCGGTGGAAGCCCGTGCTTTAGCTCGGCCT
>JBCBZL010000160.1:0-10866 GCA_039815385.1 Cyanobacteria bacterium P01_A01_bin.114 | reverse complement strand
GGTGTTTTGGGGTGGGTAGGGGCGTTGCATGCAACGCCCGTACGTGGCCAGTGAGGAATGGGTGGAGGGGCGTTGCATGCAACGCCCGTACGTGGGTAATAGGTAATGGTAATGGGTAATGGGTAATGGGTAATGGGTAATGGGTATTCTTCAGTCTGTCCTAACTCAACACTCAAAACTTAGACCATAAAACTCTCTCGCTAAAACTCTCCTAACCGATCTCTCATTCTCAACTTTCAATTAATCTCTTCTCCTTCGCTCTCTTCCCCTAAGGGCTCGAATGGCTCTGAAGTAGTATCTGCCTGGGCTTCGATAAAGCCGTCTCTGAGCTGGTCTGCGGTCAGCGTGCTGACTAAGCTCAGGGGAATTGTGGGTCGGCTGAGCTGGCGGGCGGCGTTGCTGGTGAGGACCGCAGTATAGTCAAGATTATTGTCAAGATGGACTTCAAAGAAGGCCAGGCTCATGGCTTTGATATAGGCTTGGGCTTGCTCGGGCGTGGGGCCTAAGATCGCTTCAGGGATATCAAAGGCTTCGCTGTTAGTTTCGGTCATGCCGATAGTCGAAAAGTGGGTGCCGTTGCGCATCAGCAGTAAGTATTTGTCGGGGGCGGTCAGCCAGGTAAAGGGGGTAATCTGCTCGGGTAAAGCTGGGGCAACGGTGTCGATAGTGCCTGCTACAACCATGGTAGGGGTTTGAATTTGACTAAAGCTGTCTTCTCCAAAGAGAACGCTGGTGATGGGGTTAATGGCAAAGGCGGCTTGAACACGCGGGTCGGATAAATCGCGGGTGGGGGTTTCTGGATTTGCCAAGGTTTCAACCTGGCACTGTAGCAGCAAAGAGATATTGAGAGAGATCACTTCTGGCGGGCACTGTTCTTCTAGCTCGGCAAAATTGAGGGGGGCTCCGGCCAGGGCCAGTGAGGTATACGCACCAAATGATTGGCCTAGAACGCCGATGCGCTCAAAGTCAATCAAGTTGCGCAGCTTTGGATCAGATTGCGATCTTTGTTCCAGCGCGGTTAAGAGGTTTGAAATATCGGCGGGGCGCTGCAAAAATTCGCTATCGGGGACGACGTCTGCGGCATTGCCTGCCAGCAGGGCGTTGATTTGCTCGGCATTGCTGCCGGGGTGTTCGACGTTGATGACGACAAAGCCGTGGGTGACCAGGTGGCGGGCCAGGTAAGCGTAGCTGGTGCGATCGCTACCCAACCCGTGAGAGATCACCACCGCCGGACGGGGCAATGCCTGCCCTGGCAAGCTAGGAATATAGAGATCAATAGGTAGATCAACGTCTTTAGACAGGCGCTCAAGGGAGATGCGCTGTTCGGTAAAGGGGCCAGGCTTGGATGCGATCGCAAGCCGCTCTGACACATCTGGCTGGGCGGCTTTACTGCGTTCCACATTGGCCTGCTGCTCGACGATTGTAAAAGCGGTGTTGGCTTTATAGATGGCGCGATCGACCTCGCGGGCAATGGCAATGCCCTTACCAATGTCGATGCGCACCGTAGACCCGGCAAACCGTTTGAGCATATTTAACAGCGTTAGCCCGTCAGTGGGGTCAGCCGCAGACTGGATCAGCGCGCCGCGCAGGGCCTTAGACCCATTTAACCGCGCTCCGGTGCGTAGAAAGTCACCGACAATGTTGAGGATATAGCCCCCCTGCTGGGTGTATAAAAATCGATCGACCAGCACCACGTCGACATTGGCTGTCTCGGTCAAGATCCGTCTAAACTGCTCCAGATCTTCTGGGTCAAAGTAGCGTGCGTAGCCCTTAAGCTCATCAGTAAGGCGACCTTCTTCGGCATAGATTTCTAAGTCTTCGATGTCGATCGAGCGCTCTAGCGCGCCGTAGGAAAAGGTAATCCGCTCGGCAGACCAGCCGGGTAGGGCACTTAGCAAACTCAAGCCCAATCCCAGGGTTAGCCACTGGGACCATTTTGCACGCCTTCTTTTTTGCATAAATTTACGAATATTTCTTAGTTAGACCTTGGCTCCATCCAAACGCCCTATGGCAAAACTCAGATCGCCGAATCGGGGTTAGCTTCCTCATTTAATAACGCTAGCAAATCAGACTCATTCAGGAGAGTAATCTCAAGTTTCTCAGCTTTGGCTAATTTAGAACCTGCGTCTGCACCGACGACGACAAAATTTGTTTTGCGACTGACTGAGCCCGTGACTTTACCGCCTGCGGCTTCAATTTGGGCTTTGGCCTCACCCCGGCTAAGGTTAGGAAGCGTACCTGTGAGGACGAAGGTTTTTCCTTTGAGGGGCTGGGGGGCAGAGTCTGCTAAAGGCACCGCTGAAAACTGAATACCGACTCGCTGGAGGCGGTTGA
This sequence comes from Cyanobacteria bacterium P01_A01_bin.114, assembly GCA_039815385.1. GTDB lineage: Bacteria > Cyanobacteriota > Cyanobacteriia > Phormidesmidales > Phormidesmidaceae > SIO4C1. The sequence continues at coordinate 8,532 of JBCBZL010000160.1, read as the reverse complement.
TCAAATGCTGATTGGCGGAGATGCGAAACCAATCATAAACTGATTGGGCAATTTCTGGACCAATGCCGTAAACGGATGCGATCGCATCTGGCTCAGCACTCGCCAGCGCCTCGACCGTGGTGAAATTTTCGGCTAGCAGCTGGGCGTTGACGCTGCCGACGTGGCGAATGCCCAGGCCGTAGAGCACCCGCGACCAGGGCTGTGATTTTGAGGCTTGGATGGCCTCAATCAGTTTTTGGGCCAGCTGTTGACCCATGCGTTCTAAGGGCAAGATATCTTCCACAATCAGGGTATATAGATCGGCAACCGAGCGCACGATATGTTGGTCTACCCACTGGTGAATCCATTTTTCGCCCAGGCCGCTAATATCCATTGCATGGCGGCTGGCCCAGTGGATTAGCGCCCCTCGCAAAATCGCTGGGCAGGAGGTGTTGATGCAGCGGGTAACGGCTTCGGCCTCGGGGCGAACCAGGGGTTCGCCACATTCGGGGCACTGAGTAGGTAGGTGATAGGGCTCGGCATCGGCGGGCCTGAGGTCGGCAATCACCCGCACCACTTCTGGAATGATCTCCCCGGCTTTGCGGACGATTACCGTATCACCCAGGTGGATATCGAGCTCGGCAATCCGGTCGGCATTGTGGAGGGTGGCCCGTGAGACAGTCGTCCCGGCGAGCTGCACCGGGCTTAGCTCGGCTACGGGGGTGACGGCTCCGGTGCGACCCACCTGCACGCTGACGTCTTTGAGAATCGTGGGAACTTCTTCGGCAGGGTATTTGAGGGCGATCGCCCAGCGGGGAAATTTTTGGGTGAACCCTAGCTCGGTCTGCAAGTTAAAGTCGTTGAGTTTAACGACGACCCCGTCGGTTTGGTATAGCAGAGCCTCACGGGCAGTGTCCCAGTGGGTGTAGTAAGCTTCGACCTCGGCGGTTGAGGCGCACAGCTTGCGGTTGGGGTTGACCTTAAAGCCTAGGGTTTGCAGAGTTTCGAGGGCAGCCCATTGGGATTTTGGGAAGGTGATGGGTGATGGGTCACCCGTAGGGGCAATCCCTTGTGGTTGCCCTGCGGCAGCGTTATCGTCTCCCCCCGCTCCCCTGCTCCCCAGCTCCCCAGCTCCCCCTGCGCCTTCCGGCAAAATCAGCGTATACGCAAAAAAATCTAACCGACGGTTGGCGACGACCCGAGAGTCTAACTGCCGCAGGGTCCCGGCGGCGGCATTACGGGGGTTGGCAAAGCGGGCTTCGCCTGCGGCTTCGCGTTCGGTGTTAATTTGCTCAAAGACGTCGTTGGGGATAAAGGCTTCGCCGCGCACTTCGACGACGGGGGGTGGGGTTTCGACTCGCAGCCTGAGGGGAATGGAGCGTATGGTTTTGAGGTTTTGGGTGATGTCTTCGCCCGCGATGCCGTCGCCACGGGTGGCTCCGCGTACGAGGATGCCGTTTTTGTAGGTGAGGGCGATGGCGTTGCCGTCGATTTTGAGTTCGGCGACGGCGGCGGCGGTTTCGATGTCGGGGACGAGGCGCTGCCAGCGGGCTTCCCACTGGTGATATTCGTCGAGGTCAAAGGCGTTTTCTAGGCTATAGAGGGGGATGTTGTGGCGAACTGAGGTGAATTGGGTGGCGGGGTGTTCGCCGATGCGCTGGGTGGGGCTATCGGGGGTAATCAGGATGGGATACTGGGTTTCGAGGTTTTGGAGTTCGCGGTAGAGGCGGTCGTAGATGGGGTCGTCGAGGATGGGGTCGTCGAGGATATAGTAGGCGTAGCTGGCTTTTTGGAGCTGCGATCGCAGTTCCTGGATGCGCTGTGTGGCTTTAGCTGGTGGGGTGTCTGGCATGGTTTGCCGCTCAAGTTTCTCAGTCACCGTGGATAGTTTAAACTGCTGGGCTGATTCTTGCAGATTCTTACAGGCAGGGGATCTCTATGATTGTCAAATCTGTATTGGGTTCCCCAACCTGGAAGGGATAATTTCGTAGGGGCAGGGCCTTGTGCCTGCACTGCGGTATCGGGGGCGGCTAATCAGGGCTTTGTATGAAAAAATTAGGGCGTACTTTTCAGGGTTGGCTGTGTGTGAGGCTGACTGCGCGGGACTTTCCCTCCCGCCCCCTCCCCTTTGCTCTGGCGCTAAGGGCTGCCTGGGGTCCGAGCTCCCCCAGACCCCCCGAAAGGGGTGCTGGTTGGGTGTTTAGGTAGGGGGTGACCGGTGGGTTTATGCAAACGTGGCCGCATGGCTGAAAAATCTTCTCACGAGCTGATCGTGTGTGCTTCGTTGGTGGAAAATCCGATGAATTTGGGGGGGCTGTGCCGTACCTGTGAGGTGTTTGGGGTGGTGCAGCTGGTGGTTGCAAACCTGGCGGTTTTGGAAGATTGGGGTTTTCGGAAGCTGTCTGCATCGGGGCATCGATGGCAGCCGATGGCAGCGTGCGCTGTCAACCAGCTACCGGCTTGGATGGTGGCTCAGCAGCAGGCTGGATACGAGGTGGTGGCCTTAACTGCAGAACCGTCCGCGCAGTTGTTAACGGACTGTCAGTTTGCACAAAAGACGGTGTTGCTGTTAGGGCGTGAGCTAACGGGCATTCCGGCTGAGCTATTAGAACTTTGCGATCTCGCGGTCACGATCCCTCAATATGGCCAGGTCGAATCGCTCAATGTTCATACCGCTGGTGCGATCGCGCTATATGAATATATTCGGCAACAGGGATAGGCGTCCGATGGTAGGGGCGTTGCACGCAGCGCCCCTACCATCAACGTTCCTACCAAAATCCAACCCTATTCAATCGGAATATCTGCCGTTGAAGACGATTCTTCGACGTCTTCCACCGGCTCTTCTGGCAAATCTAGATCGAGGTTGAGTTCTAAAATCTCGGCTTCTTCGACCGGGCTGTCGGGCTCTAGCCCTTGGGCTTTATAGATGCGCCGGATGGGTAAATTTGCAATCAGCGCGGTCATGCGCTGGTCGGTTTCTAATGAAAATTCAAGGCTGTCGAAGTCGATCTCGACGTAGCGGGAAACCACCTGCAAGATTTCCTGCCGCATTTTTTCTAAGGTTTGAGGATCAAGATCTGATCGGTCGTGGGCCAGCACTAGTTTCAACCTCTGCTTAACAGTATCTCGGCTAGGCTCGCGTGGACCAAATAGCTTGTCCAGGAGTTCACTCAGCATGGGTATCGCCATCGCCGCTACGCACCCCCGAATAACTTACGAATGCGTGAGAAAAAGGTGTCCTGCGGAACGCTGAGATCCATGAGGGGCACTTTTTCGCCCTGTAATCGCCTAGCAATGTTAGAAAATGCAATCCCTGCTTTGGATAGATGCTCGTCTAAGATCAAGGGTTCCCCTTTGTTCGTAGATACAACCACCTGTTCGTCGTCTGGGATGACCCCCAGCAGAGGAATCGATAAAATATCTTGGACATCTTTAACCGACATCATTTGGTCTGCCTCAACCATGGCTGGCTTGAGTCGGTTGATGATCAGTCGAGCGGCTTTGACGTCGTTGGCCTCAAGCAGTCCGATCACCCGGTCGGCATCGCGTACGGCGGAGATTTCGGGGGTGGTGACCACAATCGCTTCTTTGGCCGCTGAGATAGCGTTGCGAAACCCCATTTCAATCCCGGCAGGGCAGTCAATGATCACAAAGTTGTAGGCTTTGCTCAGGGCGTGTACCAGCTTTTTCATCTGCTCAGGGGTAATCGCCTCTTTAGACCGATTTTGAGCAGCGGGCAGCAGGGCTAGATTGGGCTGACGCTTATCTTTGACCAAGGCCTGATCAAGACGGCACTCTCCGGCTAAGACGTCAATCGCGGTGTAGACGATGCGATTTTCTAAGCCGAGCAGCAGATCGAGGTTGCGTAGGCCAAAGTCCGCATCAATGACCACCACCCGCTTACCGGCCTGGGCAAGCGCCATACCGAGGTTTGCAGAACAGGTAGTTTTCCCAACACCCCCTTTACCGGAGGTCACGACTATCACACGATTCATAGTAGATGTAGGCGTTCAACGAATAGAGGCGTACTCATAAGGGCGTACTTATAGAGACTTACTCAGGCAGTACTTGTCAGCGCTGTGCTGATCAGCAATATTCTCACGTTGTGGTCTCATTCAGGTAAACCTGAGCAAAATCTGCCGCGATCGCAATGCAAATACCGTCAGGGCCAACATAGGCCACCTCTGCCTGATTTTGTTCGGGGGGCTTTTCAGGAGCTCTCGCCACCTTGTCAGCAATCCGCAGCTGGGTGGGCTGCATATAGAGTGCCATAATTCGGCTCTTTTGGTTGCCGCTAGAGCCGGCATGGGCCACACCCCGCAGACGCCCCCAGACAAAAATGTCGCCCTCGGCCACAATTGAGCTGCCAGGGTTGGCATCTCCTAAAATAATCACCGACCCTGGATGGCGCACTTCGACCCCAGATCGCAGCGTAGATTGCAGATAGAGGGGTTCTTCGAGGGTGCGCCCCTCACCCGGATCTTGCAGGTGGGCCAGCATGGTCTGCTGCTCGACCGAATAGCCCGCTGTGGCGGCAGCCACCGCCGTCTGACGCCGTTTGGTATAGATCCGTTTGATTTTTAACTGGGCTTCGCCTAAGACCTCATCGATTTCTTGAATCTGCCGACTATCGAGCAGCCGATCGCGGGCAATCAGGTGAACGGTGGTATTGGGCTCAAAAAACCGTTCGCTAGAGCTCAGCCGATGTCGCAGCTGCTGGCGCAAATCTTCCCAGTCAACCGGGTTGCGGCTATTGTCTGGGTCAGGTGGCAGCATCAGCAACAAACGCCCCCGTTCGCTCTTAAAACGAACCTGCAAATTGGGGCTTCCTTCCCGTTTCTTAATATCAAGCTCAGGATCTAAAGAGGCAATTTCTGGCTCTACGAGCGCATCGTCGTTTTCCAGCTCGGCAGTGTCATCCAGGCCAAATTGCTCCACGGAAACAACCCCTTCATCTGTAGAAATTTCAGCAGACAACGAATTGAAGTTATTCACCGTTGCCATCGGAAAAGCATCAGAATTCATGCAGTGCTACCCAATTTCATAACTGCTAATTTCATAATCTGTCCGTATAACAGTAACCCTGTTGTCCTAATTAACTATAGGTTGAGCAAGCCTGATTTCAATAATACGGGTCTTCAAAGACACATGTCCGTACTCTAAAACTACGGTTTTCACGCAAAAAAACCAAAATCAGGAGACGTTATTCACGGTGAACAGACAGTTGAGCACCCCTTCAGACCAGGTTTTACCTTTAGATTTGCTTTAAACATATACCCAATGTTCGTACGCTAACCCTAGCTAACCCAGTTTTTACCTATCAAAAACACTTGAATAAAAAAATCTTGAATTTTATGTTTAGTTTTAACTAAGCACACTACTGTTTTAAACAAGGCAGCAGCGATATCCTTTGAGGTTGATGCTTAACGGCAGCAGTTTGGCGATTTTCCTTAGGTGCTGACGCTTATTGCCAGCTAGAGCCAGCTAGAGGACGCGTATCGAGGAAAATCGAAGGTCACAGTTTATTTAAATTACAAAGCGGTGCAATCCTCAACAGTCGACCAACAGCGCTCTATGGAGCTTGTTTGACTGCGGTCACCCCTTCAAGCTACGCCCCTAGATGTGACTTTTATATTTGATGCGACTTTTTTGATGCGACTTTATAGAGGCTTTTCAAAAATGCTTAAAAATAGATTCTATGCTTCGCTTGCGGTTGCGGTTGCGATCGCAGCGGGCACCCCAGCGCTATTAAAACTTGTGCCAGCCCATGCCCAGCTAGCAGCTGCCACGTTTAACTTACCTGAGACAGTGCCCGACGGCACCCAGCTCAAAATCAGCAGCGGCGCTGATAGTATGACTGCCATCAGTGAGGCGCTCAAACAAAAATTTGAAAGTGATTTTTCGGGCACAGCCATAGCCGTCACGACCGTGGAGGCCGACGCTGCGATTCAAGATGTTTTAGCAGGGAATGCTGATTTGGCGGCTATCAGTCGACCGCTGACTCCCGAAGAAGAAGCCCAGGGGCTGGTGGCTGAAACCATCCACCGGGTCAAAATTGGGATCGTTGTGGGCGAAGGCAACCCTTTCAGGGGCAACCTGTCAGGCGGGCAGTTTGCCAGCATGTTTCGCGGCGAAATTACTGACTGGTCTGAGGTAGGGGGCACCGGTAGCCTGATCTTTATCGATCGCCCAGACACAAGTGATACCCGCAAAGCCTTAGGCAGCTATCCCGTTTTTGAGACAGCCCCGTTTGAGTCGGGTGCCAACACCACAAAGTTAAGCGAAGACAGCAACACCGGGTTAGCCGATGCCCTGGGCACCAACGGCGTTGGCTATATTCTAGCCTCTGAGTTAGAAGGGGTTCCGGGTATCCATGCACTAGAGCTGCACAAGACGCTGCCTAGCGATCCTCGATATCCTTTTTCCCAGCCCTTTGCCTATGTCTACAGAGGGGAAGCCTCCCCAGCGATCGCAGCCTTTTTAGGCTACGCCACGGCAGAGCCAGGGCAGGCCGCTGTGCAATCGGTGGTGGGAGATGGTCTGGGTGGTGGGCCAACTGCTGTGCAATCGACCGCTAACGCGGCAGGTGAGACAGCCAATGCGGTTGGTGCAGCAGCTAACAATGTCCAAAATTCTTCAGGGACAGCGTTGAATGAGTCAGCGGATGCCCCTGGCGCTGCGGCCAATCAAACTCAAGGTGCGGTCGGTGACGCAGAGGGTGATGTATCCAGTAGCCCAGCCAGCGACGCAGCGGGGCAATCGGGCGATGTCGTCGAGCCAGCCACGCCCGATGCAGAGGCTGGGGCCATAGACCCTGCAGCTGAGACCAGTCAAGGTTTTGGCTCACTACGATGGCTCTTTTTGATTCCGATTGCGCTGACGGGTGTGTGGCTTTGGATGTCGCGGGGTAAGGCTGCGGACAAGGCCGATGCGGATAAGGCCGATGTGGATAAGGCCGATGTGGATAAGGCTGTTGCCCACAGGGCGGATGCAGATAGGGCGGATGCAGATAAGGCTGTTGCCCACAGGGCGGATGCAGATAAGGTTGATGTAGATAGGGCGGATGCAGATAGGCTTGAAAAGGGGACTGCCTTAGCAGGTGACATAGCCGCCGCCACCGCGGCCAACCGAGTTAAAAATAGGGCTGCAAATTCGCTTCAAGGGACCCCGGCTAAAGCAGACAATCGGGTAGACAGCGCCCAGGGCAGCACGGCTGCGGCGAATATTCCCAGCGGGCTCAAGGGTCGCTTGCATGGCATGGAAACGCCTCTGGATCCCCATGGTCTTGCCGATCATGCCAAAGGTCAGGTTCAAAATCTACGCGGCAAAGCTGAGGGCATGAGGCAGGAAACCTCCGATAAGGTAGTGCCTCTTCATAAAAACAAGGCTCAGCGTCAAGCTGACATCCCGCCAGTCTTTGATGACGTAGCTGATGAGATCTTCGACGCCCCTGAAAGCTAGGCTAAGGTGTACGGTCGATCGTGCAGCTACCCGTCATGAAAACATGGAGCCATACCCACGCCCGACTCCACACTCACCTCAGAGCCTCTGACTTTCTGCTACCCCACAGCTGTTCTATCTTGATAGCTGTCTCTGGGGGGCAAGATTCACTGTGCTTAGCCAGGCTACTCATTGATTTACAACCCAAATGGGGCTGGCAATTAGCCCTCGTCCACTGTAACCACGGCTGGCGAGACGACGCTGCCGCCAATGCCGAGCACGTTCAGGGGCTGGCACAGCAGTGGCAACTCCCCTGTTTTATAGAAACAGCCGCTACCCCCCCCACCAGCGAGGCCAGCGCCCGACGGTGGCGATACCAAGTTTTTGAAGCTCTGGCTCGACAGCATGGGTTTACCCATGTCGCCACAGGTCATACGGCCACCGACCGCGCTGAAACGGTGCTCTATAACCTGCTGCGCGGTAGTGGTTTGGAAGGCCTCCAATCTTTGCCCTGGCAGCGATTGCTCAGCCCATCTGGAGCGAATATCAGGGCAAATGCTGGAGCGGATATTTTGGTCACCCGTCCCCTGTTGAACCTGACCCGCCAAGACACTAAGGCATTCTGCGAGGCGATGAATTTGCCGATATGGGAAGACAGCACCAACCAAGATCTGACCTATCGTCGCAATCGGATTCGGCAGGAGCTGATGCCCTATTTGCGATCGCACTTCAACCCCCAAGTAGAACGCACCCTGGCCCACACCGCCGAGCTACTCACCGCCGAGGTTGACTACCTCGAAGCCGAGACCGATCGGCTGTATGCCAATCTGGTGCAGCACGACGGCAAAAACTGGCGAATTGACCAAACCGAGTTTCGTCAGACCCCGCTGGCCCTGCGTCGCCGCCTGGCCCGCCGAGTATTGCTAGCCGCCCTGCCAGAATCTCCACAGTTTGAGCACGTTGAGAAATTGGTCAAACTAGCAGAGGGGCCCAATCGCTCGCAGACAGATCCGTTTCCGGGTGGAGTGATTGCGAAGGTGATGGAGGGAGTAGTCGTGATTGGTGATTGGTGATTGGTGATTGGTGGTTAGTGGTGGGTAGATTACCCAATTC
>JBCBZL010000078.1:0-15970 GCA_039815385.1 Cyanobacteria bacterium P01_A01_bin.114 | reverse complement strand
GAAGGATGGGAGCCTTTTTCTACTGTTCATGTGACTCGTCTCATTCAGCCCGAAGGAGAACCAGGTACCCCCACTGTTACCCCCCAGTCTAGTTTCCCGGCCCAACAGATTACGGGATGGCAGGTCACCCACGACTATCCTGGCTATGCTGAGGCTCAAGAGCCGCCTATGGATCTCAACCTATCTGTAGACGATTGGGATGCGATAGAAGCAGAGACTGGCCAAGAAGTGCCCCTACCCGGCGATAAACTAGCCGGTTGGCCTGCCTGGGTACAGGGGGTCGAATATCCCCATTGCCCAACCTGTGGAGAGCGAATGGCGCTAGTCTTTCAGCTAGATTCTGAAGACCATCTGCCCTATATGTTTGGAGATATGGGCTGTGGTCATATTACTCAGTGCCCGACCCACAAAGATCAGCTAGGGTTTGGATGGGCGTGTGGCTAAGCAAAGCTAAACAGTCTCAAAGCGCTCGCTGGGGCTGCAATACTTTTGAGGCCCACTGTACTTTTGAGGTTCACTGTGGGGGATGCCTACTAGATTAGGCATCCCCATTGCTTGTTCACAAAATATTAATAAATGCCTCAAAGGAAATTCAAAATAATGTAGCTTTCACTACACTAGAGTTGCTTTGCACGGAGAATAATCCGTCAACCCTGGGCTGATTTTGTATCATTGACGCCACTCTAATGGTGTCATTTTAGACATGGCATGCTACATAGAGTATTGCACTGAGTAGTACGAGAGATTTGGGATGTTGACTCTAGGTTTTAGAGGTGTTTTGTGAATAAAATCAAGCTTTTTTGATAATCTGAATCGCAAATGTCTTAATGACCTAATTTCCCTTAATCGAATCTTTATATATTTTGAAAATGGTCAATTTATGCCCGAATAGCGCAGGAAACGCCGATTTTTAGATCCAATTTAAAATCTAAAGTATTGAAGATTCTAAGAGGGCAGCCGTATCAATAAGCACAAGATTTTACGATAGCAGTCTCTTAAAATACATAACCCCTAAGAAATTCACTTTTTTCAGGTTTATTTAGTCTAATGAGGGTTCAAAGAGTTTTATTTGTGGACAGAAATTGATCCGTCATAAGCGATCTGTGCAAGTGGTTCCCTATGTTACTTTTTTAGGACACAGGGATATGTTACAAACTATTTATGATGGTTCATCCAAAGTTCACGAGTCTACATAAGTAGTGCATTGAAATCTTCGGGTGCGTCAGGAGTTCATGTAGTGTATCAGGGATTAATCTGAGTTATGGTTAGCACCTCTCAATCCACTGTATCCCGCTTACTTGAGAATCACGAAGCCAAAATTTGGTTTCTTATCAGGTTAGGGGTTTGCGCAGAATTTATCGGTCACGGAGCCTTTGGCGTTATTACAAAAGCTGGGTGGCTGCCCTACTTTGCAGTTTGGGGTATTCCGGAAGGGCCCGCCTGGACGCTGATGCCCATCGTTGGCACAATGGACATCATTTTGGGCCTGATGGCATTGTTCGCACCCAGAAAGGCGCTGTTTCTCTTTATGGCGGCCTGGGGCCTAATGACTGCTTTCCTAAGACCGCTTGCCGGAGAGCCCGTTAGCGAACTCTTTGAGCGAGCTTATAACTACTGTGTTCCTTTGGCTGGGTTCTTAATGATTTTGTGGGATGCCAAGCGTCATGGCTGGTGGCACCGCGTTAAGAATGTTCCCTCTCTCAGTACAGCGCACTGGCAAACAATTTCGGTCATGCTCCGGGTTGCGATCGCGGTTTACCTGATCGGCCACGGCGCGTTTGGTTTGATCGATGGCAAAGCCGGTTTAGCAACCCACTATGACAACACGGGTATTTCGGCCTTGTTTGGCTCAACTGCGGCAGCGATGTCTACCATTGGCGGCTTTGAGATGCTGCTGGGGCTTGCCGTTTTGATTGCGCCAGTGGCCCCACTACTGTTCTTTGTCTGCGGCTGGAAAATATTTTCGGAGTCACTGTTCATTTTCTCGGGTGCCTTCTTCGGCGGGTTTGAGTTTATTGAGCGGGGCGCAAGCATGGTTGCACCGATTGCTCTGTACTACATTCTGCGAGTGATCAAGGAGCGTAAGATGAGCCGCTCTACAGGCAGCTTGAAGGAAACAGATTACGTTTCGGCCAAGTAGCTTGCTGCTCAATCGTTATGTTTAGCAACTGATAGGTATTGATGCCCTCAGGGTTGCTGAGGGCATTTTTATGTCTAATGGGCAATGCTACAACCCTACTCATCTAAGGAGAACAGAGGTCATGCAGAAGCGAGCGGTTATTGTTGGGGCTGGTTTTGGCGGCATGCAAGCAGCTCAATCTCTATCCAAACTCGGATTAGAGATTTTGTTGATTGATCGCAACAACTACAATACTTTTGTCCCGCTGCTGTATCAGGTTGCCGCTGCTCAGCTTGAGCCTGAGAAGATTGCTTACCCAGTGCGAACCGTCTTACGACGCTCGGCCAACATCCGATTCTTGATGGCTGAGGTGCAGCATGTTAATCTCTCCAGCCAGGTGATTGAAACCAATGGCTCTGTGATCCCTTACGACTACTTGGTTTTAGCCACAGGCAGCCAAACCCAATTTTTGGGGATTCCGGGGGCGGCCCAATATTCGTTTTCGATGCGCAACTTGGATGAGGCAGTTGCAATTAGAAATCATGTTTTACAGTGTTTCGAGCAAGCCAATCGTGAATCTGATCCGGGGCGGCGTCAACAGCTGCTGACGTTTGCTGTGGTCGGTGGGGGGCCGACAGGCGTTGAACTTGCGGGTACGCTAGTAGAGCTGAAGCAGTCATTAGTCCGAGACTATCCTGGGCTTGACTTTCAACAGATTCGGATTGTCATGTTGCAGGCTACAGATCAGCTGCTGGCTAATCTGCCAGCTGCCCTAGGCCGCTATACCGCTAAAAAACTTCGTAAACTCGGGGTTGAGGTTCAGCTCGGGGCCAGGGTGAGTCGAGTCACCCCGGCAGCGGTTCATTTGCACTCAGGCGCGATCTTGCCAACGGCGACGGTGATTTGGGCCGCAGGGTTAGAAGCTAACCGCCCCAGCACGTCTGCAGAACTTAAAACTGCTGCCAAGGGTAAGCTGGTGGTGCAGCCTACCCTGCAGCTAGAGACCCATCCAAACGTTTATGTGATTGGCGACTTAGCCCATGTGATTCATCGAGGTAAGCCTCTGACTGGGGTGGCCCCAGAAGCTTTACAGCAAGGGGTCGCGGTGGCTCGCAATGTCGGACGGCAGCTGAAGGGAAAAACACCTCAACCGTTTAGCTATCTCAACAAGGGGCGACTGGCTATCATTGGTTGTTATGCCGGGGTCGGGCAAATTGGCCCGATCTCGCTCACGGGTTTTTTGCCGTGGTTGATGTGGTTGATGGTTCATTTAGTGTACTTGCCCGGTTTTCGAAGCCGGCTGTTAGTGTTGCTGAGCTGGCTGCACAGCTATCTTTTACGAGATCGGCCGATTCGTCTCATTTTGAACGCTGCGGCAAAGCCATCAAGCCACCTCGTCGACAACCAGCTCGCCCTGGGTCAACACCTTAGATAGGTCTAAAAGATTTATTTTGGCATCGTTATAGGTGGCTGTCCCGGTCAGATATTGACGACTCAGACCGTCATCAGCTTGATCAAGGGGGCGAATTTCCTGGGGGTTCAATAAAAACATAGATTCTAGGACGTGTTCTACGGCAACCCCGGCTGTAATTCCATCGGCTTCTAACACGATCGCCTGGGATTTTTTGGGCATCGGGTTAATGGGTAAATTCATCAGACTGCGAATGTCAATCACAGTGAGGACATCGCCTCGAAGGTTGAGGTTACCCACAATAGAGGGGGGGCAGCACGGAATCGGGGTCACATTGGAGAGTTCGATAAACTCCTGCACCAGATCTAAATTAATGCCAAAAAGCTGACCGCCGAGGGAAATCACGCTCAGGGTCTTTAGATTGCCGGTTTCTGGGCTGGTAAGGGGCTGTCTGAGGCTATCGGCGCGCTGTCTCAAAATTTCTCGATCGGCGGGGCTGGCCTCTGGAAAAAAGATAGGTCGCTGAAGTAGGGTATCTCCATCAGCTGAAGACGGATTGAGCTCGGCACTCGCCGACATCGGGACGTCTAGCAGACTTGCCATAGAAACGACTTGCTGCACCTCAACATACTGGAGCCAGCTCTCTGGACCTTCTAAAATTAGGGTATTGTGCGGGTCTTGCACGAGCCCCGCGATCATGTGCTTGCGTTTGACGTCGGCGAGATCTGGGTGGTTTGAGCTTTCAGTGGGGACATCTTCTAAGGCTGCGGTTTCTAAGCTATGGACAGCGTTGACGATAATGCCAACTCTGAGCTGGTCTTGGTTTAATACAATAACGCTGTCACTCAGGTGGTAATCTGAGGTCGCGGCCCCTAGACTGATATTCAAATCTAAGATGGGAAGAATTTCGCCCCGAAGATTGAGGGCCCCGATAATATCTTGGGCCGCTTCTGAAAGCAAGAGGATCTCTGGCAGTGAAAAAACCTCTTCGATGTAGGTCGCATTGATGCTAAAGCGGCGACCGTGCGAGGTGAAACTAAAATAGGTGGACTTACTCATCAAAGGCTCTCCTTTAAAGACATTATTCAAAATTTCAGTAAGAGTTCAGCAACGGTTAGGTTATCTAACTCTAAAATCTGGGTACCAGCGGGCAGACCTCTGAGCAGCTTGAGGGCTAATCGACGCATTTTCCTGCTTTTTTGAGCGTTGCCTTCTTGTTGATAGAGTCGGCTCAGCTCAATGTAAGCGGCAACTGAGGTGGGCTCGAGATAAAGGATCTTTTTTAAGGTGCGTTTGGCGGCGGCAAGATCGCCTTGGTGAATCAAAACCTGGGTCAAAATATAGTAAGGTCTCACCGAAAAAACTTCGATCTCGGTGGCCTGACGGCAGTATTGTTTGGCAGTCTCAAACTGTCCGGTCTTAAACTGTAGCTGTGCCATCAGGCAGAGAACGTTAAAGTTTTGGGGCTGTCGCTTCAGCGACTTTTCGACATAGGGGATAGCCTGATCAAAGGCCTGGGACTTAAATAGGGTAACGGCTGTATCAAGCAGCGTTTGTTCGCGAGGGGAGGCGGGGGGCTCTGCCACAGGGGGCGGGCTCAGTCTGCTGGTAAGGGAAACGGGTGCGTCTGGTATATCTGCAGAGGGCGGGTCGGGAAAGGGCGGGCTAGTAGAGGACGGGCCAGTAGAGGGCGGTCTAGGAGAGGACGGTCTGGGAGAGGACGGTCTGGCGGACGGGCCAGGAGGGAAGCGCAGGGGACGCTGATAGACGAGTGTCTCAGGGTAGGATTGGGTCTCAAACTGGCTCATGTCCTGGTTCCAAAGCTCGGTGTGGCCGGTAATCAGGTAGCCTGACGGGCGCAGCATCTGGTAGAACCCGTCGATGACGGTTGCGATCGCAGCTTTTCTAAAATAGATAAAAACGTTACGACAAACAATCAGATCAATTTTGAACTGAGCATTGGGTTGAGATAGCGTTTTACCCGCGAGGTTTAAAGCTCGAAACCGAACCATTTGCCTGATATCTTCATCAAGGTGATACTTACCATCGATCAAGCGAAAAAACTGTTGTTTTGTGACCGCATCGACGCCCCGAAGTGACCAGGGGCTATAAATACCGGCTTTTGCGTGCTTCAAAGCGTGCGTATTGACATCTGTCCCCAAGATTGTGAGACGCCACTGATCTAACTCAGGGATCAGATCTTTGAGCAGCAGCGCTAGCGAATAAGGCTCTTCGCCTGTAGAGCAGCCAGCACTGAGAATACGAAGCTGTTTATCATGCTGGTGACGCTGGATTAAATCTGGCAAAATCGACTGCCGGAGTACGCTAAACTGCCCCCGATCTCGAAAGAAAAAGCTCTCAGGGTTGCTTAGGAGCGCGATTAAATTTTGCCATTCTTGCCGACTTTCTGAGGTTTGAGCGAGCAGCAGCTGATGATAGCTTTCGGGCTGAGTTATAGAAAGCACGGCCATCCGGTGTTGGATTTTTTGCTCTAGTATGGTGCGATCTTTAGGCTTGATCTGCCAGCCAGTCCCCCCAGCGATTAGCTGGACAAAGGCTTGTTGCAAAGTTGCGTTGATAGGGGCTGACTGTGGCATATCTAAGCGGCAGATTTAATAACGAAGAACGGGCGGCTGACACAAACAATCGATCAAGGTCTGAGCAATCTCATCAATGGCTAAAACTTGTCGGGCTGCGCCCAGTTCAATGGCCACCTTGGGCATACCAAACACCACGCAGGTGGATTCATTTTGGGCAATGGTTAAGCCACCCGCCTGCTTGATAGACTTTAATCCGACTGCACCGTCTTTCCCCATCCCGGTGAGTAAAATACCGACAGCGTGCCGACCATAGGCATGGGCGATAGAATCAAACGTGACCGTGACCGAGGGGCAATGTCCATCGACCGGGGGTAAATCGAGATAGACAAACTGTCTGTTTCGGTCAAAGGTGAGATGATGATTTTCTGGCGGGAAGTAAATATGGCCGGGGTGGGCTGGCTGCCCTGGTTGGGCAATCTCAATAGAGAGATTGCAGGTTTTTGTGAGCCAGTCGATCAGCCCTTGCAAAAAGCCCATACTGATGTGCTGTACACAAACAACGGGCGGACAATCTCTGGGTAGCTTAGTAAATAATTTTTGCAAGGCTTGGGGGCCACCGGTTGAAGCCCCGACCGCGATAATTTTGGGTCGGTGATGGTGAGGATAGGTTGGCGCGCCTGAGCGAGGGCTTTTAGAGGCTAAAAGGGCTCTCTTTTTCTTAAAAACTTTAACCCCAGAAAGGATCAGTATTTTATCAATGAGCTCTCGGCTTAAGAGTCGATCGAGCGGGGTAAGACCGTTTCTAGGCTTAGGAAACACATCTACAGCGCCGGCGGCTAAAAGCTGAAAGACGTTGTTGGGATCGTCTTCTTGTACAGAGGAGCTAACGACCAAGATCGGACAGGGATATTGAGCCATGACTTCTATCGTCAGGGTCAACCCATCCATGTGGGGCATGTGTAGATCGGTGCAAATTACCTGGGGCTCAACGTTGGGAATCATCGCCAAAGCTTCTACGCCAGTGCGAGCGGTACCCACAACCTCAATCTGAGGGGATGCCTCCAAAATTTTTTTGAGCACCACCAGGGCAATGGGGGAGTCTTCGACCAGCAACACGCGAATGGGCATAGAAGCACGCTTAAACGGAATAATTTAGACAGGTGGCTATGGTTATCTCAGGTCGAACGAGGGCTTATACCATTTTTTGAAGGACTGCTGCTGTTTGAGTTAAGTGGTTTGCTCTCACCTGGGTTTGAGTCAGACCTTCAACATTCTCTTCTGAGCCATTTTGGATCACAGTCATGGCCTCAACCACCTGATGGATAGCCTCAACCTGCTGTTTGAGCGTGATTGAAACCTGCTGATTATTCAACACCACCGTATCCATCGACTCTTTAATGCCTTGAAAAGCATACTCAGCGCTTTGCACCTGTTTTACCCCTGATTTCACGGTTTTAGTGCCTTCTTCGGTCACCATGACCGTAGAGGTAATCGCTTTTTGAATATCTTCGACCAGCAGGTTAATCTTGGCAGCAGACTCCTGGCTTTGATCCGACAGTTTACGAATTTCATTGGCGACGATCGAAAAGCCTTTGCCATGTTCTCCGGCTCGTACGGCCTCAACCGATGAGTTGAGAGCCAACATGTTGGTTTGGTTGGCAAAGTCGGCCACCAGCTCTGAGATTTCTCCAATTTGATCAGCCTGACTGCTGAGATAAATGATTTTCTCAGCAATCGCCCCCACGGTTTGCTCTAAGGCAGACATCCCTTTGAGGGTGTCACTTAGGGCCAGGTTGCCTTCTTGGGTGCGTGCTAGCGCAGTTTTGGCAAACAGCATGGCTGAGTGGGCCTGATCGGCTGAGTGCTGTGAGGACGTTTCTAACTCGTCCATCGTGGTGGTGGTGTGATTGACCGAAGCTGCCTGCTGATGGGCAATTTGTTTTTGCTGGGTGACGGTTACCGAAATTTCACTAGAAGACGTGGTCAGGTGGCTACTGCTACTTTTGAGCTTGTTTCGAATGCGCTGAGAGACGTAAAAAATGCTGGTAAGCAGCATTAAATTGATGATCAACAGCGCTAGGGCAACTTGTTTAGACTGGCCGATGTGTCGTTTGGCATAAGCTTCTGCCGAGAAGACTGTTTGATTGGTTAAATCCCAGTAGGTCTCACTCGCTGTTAACAACAGCTCATAATTTTGAGCGGTGGGGTTGGCTCTATAGTTAGCTAAGAACTCTTTTAGATCTGCCCAAGCCTGGCTGAGCTGCTGAGTATTGGTTTGAAACGCTGGGTCGTTCAGCTTGATGAGGTTTAACGCCTGACTCCCGTTCGTCAAGCTGGTTAGAATCTCATCCAAATCGGCAATCATTGTGTCGATTTTTTCCTGACTTTCTGGGGTGGGGCTGTCTGTAAAAGGCTCAAGGGGGGCTGCCTCAAGGGAAAACTCATCCTCAAACAGCGGGGTCTCCCGATCTGAAAATTCATCTGACGCCTGATCTGACGACTCACCGTCAACGTCGCTCACAGTCTCAGTAAAGGCCAGCTTAATCAGTCGCTGGGTTTTACCTCTAACGATGCCAGCATAGTTGATGACACGGGCATCGTTGGTGGTGCTGTCAATCTGACGATAAATACTAAAGAGGCTAAAGAGGCTAAAGAGAGACAGAATGCCTAAGGTAATGCGGAGCTGGGTTGTGACGCTTTGAGATAGTTTTTTTAACATAGTTTGAAGCACCGATGCGATCGCAGTTTAGTTTTCTGTCAATCTAGAGAGGCCGATCTCGTTGAAGCTGGGTTAGGGGGGCGTAGAGCAGGCGTTAGACCAATCTAGCTAAGGTTTCTAAAAGCACATCTTGATTGAATTTACCCTTAGGAATGTAGGCATCTGCGCCTGCGTCTGCGCCGCGTTTACGATCTTCGTCTGAAGATAGGGTGGTCACCAAGATAATGGGCAGATCCTCATATTCTGGATGCTGGCGAATTTTAGCCGTGA
Source organism: Cyanobacteria bacterium P01_A01_bin.114 (assembly GCA_039815385.1). Taxonomy (GTDB): domain Bacteria; phylum Cyanobacteriota; class Cyanobacteriia; order Phormidesmidales; family Phormidesmidaceae; genus SIO4C1. Next base: position 6,911 of record JBCBZL010000078.1, on the reverse strand, counting down.
GAGATAGCCCATCTAAATTGGGCATTTCGACATCGGAAACAACCACATCAAACTGCCCATCTCTCAGCAGCTTGTACCCTTCTAAGCCATCTTCTGCAATCACGACATCGTAGCCAGCGCCCTCAAACAAGCGTTTTTCTTGGGTTCGCACTGGCGGAGAATCTTCGACCAGCAAAAGCAGCGGTTTAGTCCGCAGATTTTCATCTGGCAAAGGCGCAGACGGCGTGGGCCGCTGCAGCGACTTGACCAAATCGGGGGGGTTTAAGATCATGCAGACGTCCCCATTTCCCAAAATGGTGGCACCGGTCACGTTGCGAACCCTCTTGAGCAGTGCGCCCTGGGGTTTAAGCACGACCTCCTGGGTATCTAAGAGTCGATCGATAAAGAAGCCCCCCAGGCTATCCCCAACTTTGAGCAACAAACAGGGGCGACGATTAGACGGGATCGGGGTCGTGTTTTTAGCTGCGGAGGCTGACAGCTCGAGCACATCAAATAAATTGGCAATTGGAACAATCTGATCGTTCCATTGAATGGTGATTTGGTTACTATCACCAATGATCATCTGATCAGGGGAAACCATCAGCGTTGTTTGCAAAAACTCGATCGGCAGCGCGTGGACAACCCCTAGGGTTTCAACCAGGACGACATTGGCGGTGGTCAGACTGGTGCTCACCTGCAGGCGGAAGGTGCAGCCTTGACCCGGCAGCGAGTCAATTTGAATATTCCCTTGTAGGCGCTCAACGTTGTTGCGAACCACGTCTAGCCCGACGCCTCGACCTGAAATCTCAGTAATAAAGGTGCGAGTTGAGAAACCGGGGGACAGAATCAGTTCTTGAATTTGCTTGGCAGACATCCCCTCTAACTCTTCGGCACTATAGAGCCTGCGACGGATAGCCGTTTGCTTGATCTGTTCTAGATCAAGCCCTTGGCCATCGTCTGTGACTTCGATGACGATACTGTTGGGGGTTTGATATCCTTTGATGCCAATGGTAGCCGTGGGAGATTTACCGGCAGCGACTCGTTCTTTGGAGCTCTCAATGCCGTGGTCAATGGCGTTGCGAACGAGGTGCATGAGCGCATCTCGAATGCCTTCCAGAATTCGTTTGTCGGCGGTTGTTTCTTGCCCTGAGAGCACCAGCTCAACCTGTTTGTTTTGCTGGCGAGCCAAATCTCGTACGGTACGCGGCAACGTTTGAAATAGGCTCGATAGGGGTAACAGTCGCAGAACGCGAATACGCTCGCTCAGCTCTTCGGTAATCAGCTCAAGTTTATTACTGTTTTCTTGGGCTGTTCTCCTGAGGGTGCCGATCAGGCTATCTAGTGATTCTTCATAGGGGTTGGCCTGGGCTGATTGGCCCCGTTGGTTTTTCCACTCTTCCCATAGGTTGGCAACTTCCTTGATTTGGGCCGTGGCCTGAGTAATTTGAATCCGGGTGACGGTGAGCTGCTCAGATCGCCCCATTAAGACATCAAGATCGCTGGTCTGGACTCGGATCGTATCGATCTTGTAGGGATCTGGGGGCCGCTGGAGCGGCGGCGTGGGGGTGGGGGTGGGAGTGATTGGCGCGGGCGCGGCTGTGTCGGGGGCAGCGGCTCTGAGCTGGCTGAGTATTTGCTGCGAATCGATGGGGGCAGGGGTGTCAAGGCCAGCCTGATCGACGAGCTGAGCGATCGTATCAAAGCCCTCGTAGAGCCGATCGCTCAGCTCGGGGGTGAGGACGATTGCCTGGCGTTGTAACCCCCCAAAAATGGTTTCGATAGCATGGGTGAGGGCGGCCACCTGATCAACTCCGGCGCTGCCAGAGTCGCCTTTGAGGCTGTGGGCTTCTCGCAGCAGGGCAGTTAAGGTGGTTGAGGCCTCTTCTGGATGAGCCTCTAGGTGAGCTAGCCCTGCTTCTAGCTTGCTCAGGCGCTCTTTGCTGGTGAGGGTATAAATCTCTAGCAGCGCGTCATCTTGGATGAACGGTATGGTGTCCGCCTCAGGCAGAGGCTCAGGCGCGATCTCATTGCGAGAGGTGAGGGCAGATTCCATGATCTCCACCATCACCTGTTGAGTATCAAGTTGGCTCAGGGTGCCGCTCGTAAAGGATTGAACTGACTGTGCGATCGCATCTAGCCCCCGATATAAACTGTCACACAGATCTGGGGTAAAGACCATCTCTCGACGTTGGAGGCCTCCCAAGATATCTTCGAGGGCGTGGGCCAGGGCCTCAACGGTGTCAATGTCGGCAGCTCTGGCATCCCCTTTGAGACTGTGGGCCTCGCGCATGAGCTCGGCCAAAATGGCGGTATCCTCAGGCTGGGTGGCCAACTGTAGCAGCCCCGTCTCCAGACGCTGTAAGCGATCTTCGCTGGTGGCTTTATAGATCTCACGAAATTCGATATCGTCAGCCAGCCCAGGCGAGGCGTGAGTCTCTGAGGCAGAAACGTCAGCTGCGGCCACCAATAGCGCTAGCACCTGCGCCTGATCGACGCCGCTGGGGGTGCCTGTGACCGCCTCCTGTACCAGTCGCTGAATCGAATCTAGGCTTTGATCAAGCTGAGCCAGCAGCGATGGCGTTAGCTCAAGCAGATGCTGCTGCACCCGTTTAACCGTCACTTCGAACTGACGAGTGACCTGGGCAACTGGGTCTAAGCCCACCACATGGGAGTCTGCCGTCAGGCTATGGGCCTCACGGCGCAGGGTTTCGATGGCTGACGTCCGCTGCTCTGCGCTGAGAACGGGCGTAGCAGGGGCCTGTGTCGTGGTCAAATCGGGCCCTAGGTCTGGGTCTAGCTCGGCTGGCTCAGCTGGCTCGGCTGGCTCGGCTAGCTCGGTTTCCGTCGGCTCTATCTCAACAGCCGACGGAGAGGCCATTAGCTGCCCCAGACTGTCTCTGAGATTTTCTAGACGCTCAAGACTCGTCAGCTGATAAATGTCTCTGAGCTCAACATCTTCTATGAACAAACTAGAGGTGGGGAAGTTAGACGCTACGCCCTCGTCTATCAACAGACTGGCCGACGGTGAGGCCGCTGCGGTCGTCGGTGTCTGGGTGGCCTGACTAACCCACTGGTCAATTAAGGCCAGATCGGCCTGCATCTGAGCATGGATCTCTAAGGTCAGGGGCTGCTCTTCGCGACCGATGGCCTTAAGGGTAGATTCCATCTGCTTGGCCAGGGTCGCGACCGACGTAACTCCGAGGATTTGAGAATCCCCCTTCAGGGCGTGAAGTTCTCTACGCAGCTCTACTAGGGCCTTATCCGGGGGGGCTTGAGGCGGCTCAATCTGGGCGAGCCCCCAGGTCAGCTTCTGAAGTCGGCTGGCCGTAGTGACTTGATAGAGCGATCGCAGCTCTTCATCGGCGATCAGCTCCGGGGTCAGATATGCCTCTACATCATGAGTCACAGAATCATGAGCTACGGAATCATGGGCTATAGAAGTGTGCGCCGCAGAAGTCTCAGCTAAAGCTTTCCCCGCCTCGGGAGCGGCTGTGAGGGTATTCTCCTCCACAGCCTGAGCTGCGGGCTCCCCAGTTAACGCCTCAACTGCAAAGGGTTCACTGGCCAAAGACTGCTCCTCGATGGGCTCCCCTGTCAGCCCATCGCTGCCCAGAGGTTTCCCCGTCAGGGCACCTTCGGCCTGCCCCCCATTCAGGTCAGACGTAACCGCGATCAGCGCCGGGGCTGGGCTGGGTAAAGCCGAGTCAGCCATGGGGTGTTTTAGCTGCTCGAGCAAGGGCTGGCTGTCTAGCTCAGCCGATTCCCCCGTAACGGCTACGTTGATCAGCTGATCGATCATCTGCACCCCTTCACTGATCAGGGTGCTGAGTTTATCAGTAAGCGTCAGCTCTGCCCGCTGAATCTGTTTCATGCGCGCTTCAATTTGCTCAGCGAGGCAGGCAATCTCCTCTAAGCCCATGACCTTAGAGTCACCTTTGATACTGTGGGCCGCCTTGCGAAGGGTTTCGATGACTGTTGAGTCATCGGGCTGATTCGCTAAATGATGCAGCCCAGCCTCTAAGGTTTGCAGGTGTTCTGTCCCTGCAGTCCGGTATAAATTGCGAAGTTCTTCGTCTTCAATCATGGTCATTGAGTTGCACGGTTGCTCTCGATTTGGGTCATCTCGCCTGGGCCGGGGGGGCTACACCATCTGTTTGAGTGATACGGCTGTTTTATTGAGGTGCTCTGTCCCTGACAGGGTTTGAGTCAGACCAGAGGCGGTCTCTTTAGAGCCTCTATCAATGACCGTCATGGCCTCAACCACCTGACGAATAGCATCGACCTGCTGCTTAAGCGTCAGGGATACCTGCTGGTTATTAATCACCACCGTATCCATCGAATTTTTGATTCCTTGGAAGGCGTGCTCAGCGTTTTGCGCATTTTGCACGCCAGATTTTACAGTTTTGGTGCCTTCTTCGGTCACCATCACCGTGGCATTAATCGCCTTCTGAATTTCGTTGACGAGCAAGTTGATCTTTTCGGCAGACTGCTGACTTTGGTCTGACAGCTTACGAATTTCGTTGGCAACAACGGCAAAACCCTTGCCATGCTCCCCTGCGCGCACGGCCTCAACCGACGAATTGAGGGCCAACATGTTAGTTTGGTTGGCAAAATCAGCCACCAGCTCTGAGATACCGCCAATTTGGTTGGCTTGACCGCTGAGGTGGACAATTTTCTCAGCGATCGCCTCTACTTTTTGCTCCAGTCTAAACATCCCCTCTAGCGTCTCACCCACCGCATGGCTACCCTGCTGAGTGTTATCGAGAGCTTGCTTAGCTGCAATCACAGCCGCATTGGCTTGCTCAGCCGACTGCCGAGAAGACGCCTCCAGCTCATCCATCGTCGTGGTGGTTTCGTTGACCGAGGCGGCCTGCTGATTAGCAATCCGCTCTTGCTCTGATACCGTTGAGAAAATTTGTTGGCTAGACGAAGAGATTCCGTTAGTCAGCTGCTGAATCAGCTCTACTAGCTGACGGCTGCGCAAGATTCCCAGAGGCAGGGTGACAGCAGACGCAAAAATCACCACCAAAAAGGCCACCCGCTTAAATGAGTTAACGGCGGTAAAGACGCTGCCCACCGGAATAGCTTCGACCACAAATAGGTGGCGGCCTTCTTGATTGGGGCTAAAGTCGACCCTAGCGTAGCTAAAGACCTGACCGTCTTTCTCAAAACTCCCTTCGTCTCCGGCCAAAATGGTGTCAGCAATCTCAGGCGGATAGTCAGCTTTGAGACTGTCGTCAAGCCCTAAATCAAGGCCCCACTCTTTAGACTCGTCAGGGTGAGAGATATAGTAGCCGTCTGAGCTCACCAGCATGAGCTGTTCACCGTCGCGGTCTTGTTCTTCTTCTATTTCTTCCTCTTCGACCAGATCAACAAATTCATCCGCAAAAATATTCCCTACGATAATTCCGCGAGGATTGCCATCCGCATCTCGTACCGACGTGGTGTACTGCATAACAGGCTGTTGCGGCTGAATAATCCGCTTTTTCTCAACCTGAAGATTGACGCGAGAAACCGCTACTTCCCCAACCTGTAGCTGCATGGTCTCGTTAAAATACGGTCGGTTAGACTTGTTTTGCAGCTCTGAGTCAGGAATGATCCGAATTTGGTCGCGTTTCTCGTTATCTTTTTCGATGCGGATGAGCTCGTTGCCGTTTTCATCCATATATCGAAACTTTTGATACCGCGACTTTGACTCCAGTAGGGCAACAAATGTATTGGCTAGCTCATCTCGCCAGGCCTGGGTGCTGAGCCCTGTCTCAGGGTCGGTTCCGTCAGCAGCCCTCGCTCGGATCATCCCCTGGACGGCAGCTGTTTGGCTCAAGAATAAGACATCTTGATTCACCCCATTTAAGAAAGTATCAATGGTGTCAGCCTGCTCCTCAACTTCCGATTGAACGTTTTCTCTGGCCGTTTCGGCAGCAACTCTGGAGAATGATAGGGTTCCATAAAGCCCAACCGCAGCGGGTAGAAGATTACTCAAGATCAGCATGAGTATCAGCTGATGTCGGAGTCGTATCTTTCGGGAGGGTTTTAGGAGATTTGAAATCATTGATGGTTACCTGGTTAAAGTCAATCGAGTAGGGAGCAAAAAAACTATGGACTATGCGACCGAAGCTAATGAGCGGGTGCCCAGTCATGAACCTATGGCCAGCCCCGCAGGGCTATGCTGGCTAATTACTGTCAAGCCAGAAAGACACTCAGATACTTTTCAACTCGCTTTAGCCCTTCAATAAAGGCGCTCACAACAATCCGTCAGATCCAATCCGTCAGATCTAATCCGTCGGATCTAAAGAACCCATCTGAAATTTATGAACCGACCTATTATGACAAGCGCGCAAAGCCCCTGAATACGGAAGCTGAGCTGCTTACTAGCGCTAATGGTGATGCTGCTTAGAGGTTATTACAGTCACTAAGAAGCAACACCAGGAATAATATATGAAGTTGCATATCAAGAGTTGAACATACGCAAACAGCAAGTGATCTCGGGAAAATGACATCTCTGTGCCACCCTAAAATTAAAAGCTGTCGGCAGCCAAAACTAGAGGGCTACAGGCAAAAAATTAGTCTTTATCGAGAGTATTCAAATAGGCAAACGGGCGTGGCTAGCCTTGAGGGAAAAACAGACAGGCAGTCACAAATGACCGAAAAACGGGTCAATACTGACCGGTCAGCTTTGCGACTAGTGAATAAATTTTGGAAAACCGAACAGCCTAGAGGGATTTTTGATGTGGTGGATGCCCTAATCGACAGCATCAACTCAGCTGCGTGAATCGCGCAACTAAGCCAATTGGTGATTTGCTAAAGCTTTACAGTGAGGAAGCTAAAATAAGGCTTGTGTAAATATACAGGCAGGGTATAAAAAAACGCCTGGTTATCCTGGTTTTCTAGGAAGCGCTCTTGGCAAAGTAGCGGTATATATGAAGAGTCAG